>NZ_JBNNGK010000019.1:0-75863 GCF_050268245.1 Serratia sp. NPDC078593
ACAGAATCGGTGGAGCGGTAGTTCAGTTGGTTAGAATACCTGCCTGTCACGCAGGGGGTCGCGGGTTCGAGCCCCGTCCGTTCCGCCACTTATTTGAAAAGCCCTGAGTTTATGACTCAGGGCTTTTTCATATGCAAAAAATATATTAAGAAATCATGTGAGCACGCATGAGATGATGAAGATCGCAGTACGAGCACGCGATGGTAATCGTTCAGTGACAATGTTAACTTCGAGCCGGATGGGTATACCGGCCCCATAAGCCTTATGTTGAGAACCGTTCGCTGACAAAATCAATAAAGCTACGCAGGCGATTACTGACGGCACTGTCGCTGTAATACACGGCATTCATTGGCATCGGGAGTGGTAACGTTTGTTCCTGCAAAATAGGCACTAAATCCCCGCGCTTCACATCTTCACCAATCATAAAATCCGACAAACAGGCGATGCCATTGCCGCGCAGGCACAAATGGCGATGGGTTTCACCGCTGTTACTGGTCAATGTCGGGGCTATCTCTAATTGGCGGCCATCAGCGCACGTCAGCGGCCAACGGTTCAAGGCTACCAAATCATTAAAACCAATACAGCAATGCTGCTCCAATTCCTCAACCGTTTGCGGTGTGCCGAACTGCTGTAGGTAAGCCGGAGAAGCCAATACTTTACGGTAACTGGTCATCAGTTTACGCGCTTTCAGGCTGGAATCGGTTAACTCACCGATACGAATGGCGATATCCACTTTACGCTCAATCAGATTGATAAAGGTTTCTGACGATACCAGCGACAACGACATCGCGGGATACAGAGCACGGAATTCGGCCACCAACGGCGTCAGGACGTGTAGCACCACCGGCGTCGCGGCATCAATTCGCAGTAAACCCTGCGGCTGTTGGCGGCTCTCCATCAGTGTATTTTCTGCCGCAGCCATATCATTCAATACCTTTTGTACCTGCCGAAAATAACTCTCACCTTCTTGCGTCAGGCTGATTTGCCGTGTCGTACGGTTAAGTAGCGTGACGCCGAGTTTATTCTCCAGCTTTTTCACCGTCCGGCTGACGACTGAATTCGCCTGTTCCAGACGTTCTGCGGCGCGGCTAAAGCTACCGTTTTCCACCACCGCTACGAAGGTGACCAGTTCATCCGAATTGGCTTTCATTGTTGCTCCATTGGCAAAATTTATTTGAGACTTTGAGCATTTTTATCATTTAAACACAGGCTGATAATAGCCGCTATCAACTTGAATGCTATTTGGAGCCTCACTATGCCACTTGCTCTCCTTGCGCTGACTATTAGCGCGTTTGCCATCGGCACCACAGAATTCGTGATTGTTGGCTTGATCCCCACCATTGCGCAGCAACTGGCGGTAACCGTGTCTTCAACTGGATGATTTATGCCATTGGGGGCGCTATTGGCGCGCCAGTTCTTACCGCTTTAACCGGGCGAATTCCGCGTAAAAACGTGCTGGTAGGATTGATGGCATTATTTACCGTCGGCATATTGTCGCTTGGCAATCACCCAACTATGAAACGCTGGTGATGGCTCGTCTGTTGATGGGTCTGACGCACGGCGTTTTCTTTTCTGTCCGCACGACTATTGCGGCAAGTCTTGTGGTGGATGTCGCTTCTGGCCTCAACATTGCTGCCTTTAACGTTGGTATTGCTTTGGGGTCTGTGGTCGGAGGCCAAACGGTGCCGACGCTGGGGCTCGCGCAAACACCGTGGATTGGGGCTGCTATCGTTACCATGGCCTTGGTATTGTGGCCGGCTTGACAAAATATATTGCCCACAAACCCTCTAATCGCTACTTCATCTTTTCCTCGGGCTCGTTAAAGGCGAGCCTTTTCGCATTTCTGATAGTTTGTCGCTAACCTTTATACGTACATATGCGGTATCAATTGAATTTGCCGCTCTGCGCCCTTATAACAAAGAAGTTATGACCCGTAAAAGCCTTACGGTTACTGTAGGTAGGCGTATAATCAATACATTGATGGCGGGAATATTTCTGCCATTTCATCCAATGGGAAATAGGCGAATAGCGTGCCGAAACGAACTTATGCAATGAGGTATGTTGCAGGCCAGCCAGTTGAGCGAGTTTTCCCTGGTGCTGTTAACCAACCGTTACCGCTGGGGGCTGCGTTGCCCTCTACGGGGGCGTTGCGGGTGATGGTGTGGAATATATTCAAACAGCAACGAGCGGATTGGCTTTCGGTGCTGAAAAGCTTTGGTAAAGATGCCCAGTTGGTACTGCTGCAAGAAGCGCAAACCACGCCGGAACTGATCCGTTTTGCGACGTCACACTATTTGGCAGCCGATCAGGTGCCCGCTTTTGCATTACCACAACATCCTTCTGGCGTGATGACATTGGCGGCTGCCCACCCGGTTTACTGTTGTCCATTACGCGAACGCGAGCCGTTGTTGCGTTTGGCAAAATCAGCTCTGATCACCGTTTACCCCCTTTATAACGACCAGTTATTAATGGTGGTGAATATCCACGCGGTGAATTTTAGCCTTGGCGTCGATGTTTATAGTAAACAACTTGGGCCGATTGGTGAGCAGATAGCCAACCACAGAGGGCCGGTGATTATGGCGGGGGATTTTAATGCTTGGAGCCGTAAGCGCATTAATGCGCTGTATCAGTTTGCCAGCGATATGACGTTGCGTGAGGTGAACTTTACTGATGATTACCGTCGCAAGGCATTTGGACGCCCGTTGGATTTCGTATTTTATCGTGATCTTAGCGTGGTGGAGGCCTCTGTACTGGTTACGCAGGCATCGGATCATAACCCGCTGTTGGTAGAGTTTTATCCCGAAAGCAATCAACCACGCAGGTAAATGCAGACAACAAAAAAGCACCCGGAAGGGTGCTTTTTACATGCTAGACGATTAGGTCTCTGGCGAAGACTTTTTGTCCACAAACAGCGTCAATTTCAAGCCTGGCTGCAGGCTGTTGTTCTTGCTGCCAAGGGTAGAGTTCCAACGCATCACGTCATTAATATTGACGCCGTGACGATGTGCAATACTGGAAAGCGAATCACCTTTACGCACGCGGTAGGTGATGCTGCTGTTGTTACTGGTATTGTTGGCTACCTGCAAGGTTTGCCCCACTTTGATGGTGCTCTTGGTTCGCAGGTTGTTCCAATTTTTCAAGTCATTGGTGCTAATATTCAACCGCTGGGCAATGCCTGATAACGTGTCGCCGGAGCGCACTTTATAGGTACTGCCGCCAGTTAGCCCACTATTTTTGGCTAACTGTGCCGTGGGTTGAGTCACCGCGATCTGGCCATCGGCCAGTGAGTCTTTCAACTGGCTGGCGCGGCTTTTCGGCACCATAATATAGTGAGGCCCGTTCGGTGCCGTCACGCCTTTTTTATACCCAGGGTTGAACGCTTTCATTTTGGTTAATGAGAGCCCGGCCATTTCAGCCGCCTGAGTTAGCTGTATCTGTTGACCAACATCAATACGAGCCAGCGCACGCTTTTCATCTGATTTAGGCAGACGAACGCCGTACTTTTTACTGTGCTTAATGATATCGCTCAGAGCCAGCATTTTCGGAACATAGATTGACGTTTCACGTGGAAGCGACAATGCCCAAAAATTAGTCGGCTTACCCTGACGTTTATTGGCCTTCACCGCTTTCATCACGCGGCCTTCGCCACTGTTATAAGCGGCTACGGTCAATAACCAGTCGCCGTCAAACATACGGTTCAGATACTGCAACATATCAAGCGCGGCTCTGGTCGAAGCCACGACATCACGGCGCCCATCATACCACTGGTTGTTTTTCAAACCGTAATTGCGACCCGTTCTCGGCATAATCTGCCATAGCCCTGCGGCATTGGCACTTGATGTAGCGTGCGGGTTAAAAGCGCTCTCCACTATGGGTAGCAGTACCAGTTCCATCGGCATATCGCGTTTCTTAATCTGCTCGACTATCCAGTACATATACGGCTCAGCCCGTAATGTTACATCGTGGAGATAGCTCTTACTTTTTAGGTACTTTCTTTTTTGTTCACGGATCCGGGAGTTTTCCGGAACCTTCATCTTCAGCTCGTCGCTAATGAAGTTCCACAAGTCTTGCTGTTGCGCGGTGCTGTTGTTATCCAACCACCGCGCCGAACTCGCTCGACCATTTGTTGTGTACTTTCCTGCTTCACTTTCTTGACCTGCCGAAGACAAACTCTGCGCATGCTGCTCTGGTGAGAGTACGTCCTGCTTGGACGCCTGGCACCCGACAAGCAAGACTGAGGCGAGAAATATCGCTTTAGCCTTCATGTGTTTGTGTCAATGTAGTTGGTTAAAAGACGAGCGATCATACTTTGCTTAAGCCAATAACACAACTAAAAGCTTTAAAAGCCATCTTTGCGCCGGCGCAATTCGGAAAATACCGAGTGAAGTTGTTCTGGGGGTGAGTTAAATCCTAATTTCTTTTGTAAATCAATGTCATCGCAACGTAAAAAAAGATTAATTTCACGCTCTAAATGCAGGGAAGTGGGCACGCTGGGTTGGTGTTTTGCCCTTAATACAGCAACGTGTTGTTGATATGTTTCAATTTGTCGATCTTCCGGCAAAATAGTCCGTGCAAACTCAAGATTTGAAACAGTATATTCATGCGCGCAGCAGATTAAGGTGTTATCGGGAAGTTGCGAAATTTGTTGAAATGAACGATACATTTGCTCGGCAGTCCCTTCAAATAAACGACCACATCCGGCGGAGAAAAGTGTATCGCCACAGAACAAATAAGGGGCACTGTAGAACGCAACGTGACCCAACGTATGGCCGGGAACGGCAATGATCTGGTAGGTGCTGCCGTTAATGTTGATCACATCACCGTCGTTTACGATTATTGTCGCCCCTTTATTAACGGTTTCGCGTGGGCCATAAACCGCTAAAGCAGGGTATTGCGCCACAATTTGTGCGACACCGCCGACATGATCGTGATGATGATGGGTTAACAATATCGCGGTGGGCGTAAGGTTAAGTCGCTGTAACGCTTCCAGTGTGGGTTGGGCATCGCCGGGATCGACAATCACGCAGTGGCCTTGCTGGTCATCCAATAACCAAATGTAATTGTCCTGGAAGGCGGGAATGCTGATAAGATTCATGAGATACCTCTCGTTGGCAACGGTTTGTTAATACCCGTCGTCTTTCACACTGCAGTGTTATTGACTGCGCTCGCATACCGCAGTAAGCGCCGGGCGAATGACGAACTGGCTGCTTAGCTGTCATGTAAAATCCACTGGGTACAGAAGATAATACATCATGAAACCAGCCCATATTCTACAAAAGCTTACCCGTCCACAGTCTTGGGCCGAGTTGCCGTGGGGGGAATACTATCGCGCTGCGCTTGAGCGGCAGTTGCAGCCTTGGTGGCCCAAGCTGTTTGGTTTTCACCTGTTAAAAATGGGTAACCTAAGTGCCGGTCTGGCGACCGATAAATGTGCGATCTCTCACCAGGTTAATGTGGGGTTAAGCGGTGAGAATCTGCAAGTGATCGCCGATGCTTACCAATTGCCATTCGCAAATAAATCGGTAGATGCCTGCCTGTTGGCC
Organism: Serratia sp. NPDC078593; assembly: GCF_050268245.1. Taxonomy (NCBI): domain Bacteria; kingdom Pseudomonadati; phylum Pseudomonadota; class Gammaproteobacteria; order Enterobacterales; family Yersiniaceae; genus Serratia; species Serratia sp. NPDC078593. Next base: position 5,544 of record NZ_JBNNGK010000019.1, read on the forward strand.
CATACGCTCTCCTATGCGGAAGATCCGCACCAGATGCTGCGCGAAGTCGATCGTATTCTGATCGATGACGGTTGGCTGGTGCTCAGCGCGTTTAACCCGTTTAGCGTGTTGGGTATCGGCAAATTAATTCCCGGTTTACGCCAACGTCAGCCTTTTGCTAGCAGGATGTTCAGCCAAATGCGCCTATTAGACTGGCTCAGTTTGTTGAATTATGAAGTGTTGTATCAAACCCGTTTCCATGTATTGCCATGGCATCGGCGAGGCGGGGCGTTCCTGAGTACACATCTGCCCGCGCTAGGTTGTATGAGTGTGATTGTAGCGCGTAAGCGGACGCTTCCTCTGACGCCAACGCCAATGAAGTTGGGGGCGCGAAAACCGGCAATCAGCCGTGCGGTAGGGGCGACGAAAAGTTATCGTTCGCCGCCTTAACGCGATGGCCGCTTGAAGTTTAAGGTTCCGGTTTGTAGCCGTTGTCTTCCTGCGTCGGGTTGCCAGCGGCTTCACGCGCTAACACATCGCAGCGCTCATTTTCCGGGTGCCCGGCATGCCCCTTGACCCATTCCCAACGAACAGTGTGGCGAGCAATGGCCAAATCTAACCGTTGCCACAAATCAACGTTCTTAACCGGTTTTTTGTCGGCGGTTTTCCAACCGCGCTTCTTCCAGTTATGGATCCAACTGGTGATGCCTTGGCGGACATACTGGCTGTCGGTGCTGAGTACCACATTGCACGGTGCAGTGAGTGCCTCCAGCGCGACGATAGCCGCCATCAGCTCCATACGGTTATTGGTGGTGAGGAAATAACCCGCGCTGAAGGTTTTTTCAACCTGTTTATAGCGTAAAATTGCGCCGTAACCCCCCGGGCCGGGATTGCCAAGGCAGGAACCATCGGTGAAAATCTCTACCTGTTTGAGCATCTCTGGTAGACTCGTCCTATCAGTTTTATAAAAGCCAAGTCTGACATAAATGGGCGCTATGAGCACAGCTATATGATCACCACACCAACCAGACAAATCGTTCTCGATACCGAAACTACCGGTATGAATAAGCTCGGGGTTCACTACGAAGGCCACCGCATTATTGAAATCGGGGCGGTGGAAGTGATCAACCGTCGCCTAACCGGGCGTCACTATCACGTTTACGTTAAACCGGATCGGCTGGTGGATCCCGAGGCCTACGGCGTCCACGGCATCAGCGATGAATTTCTGGCAGATAAGCCGACATTTGATCAGATTGCCGATGAGTTCATTGAGTTTATCCGTGGCGGCGAATTAGTTATTCACAATGCGGCGTTCGATATCGGCTTTATGGATCATGAATTCCGCATGTTGCAGCAGGACATCCCGAAAACGGAAACCTTCTGCGCAATCACCGATAGCTTAATGCTGGCACGGCGTTTATTCCCGGGTAAACGTAATAATCTTGATGCCTTGTGCAGCCGATACGAGATCGACAACAGTAAACGTACGCTGCACGGCGCATTGCTCGATGCTGAGATTCTAGCGGAAGTCTATCTGGCGATGACCGGAGGCCAGACGGCAATGGCGTTCCAAATGGAAGGGGATAGCCAGCAAACTGACTCAGCGCAGGATATACAACGCATCAAACGTCCGGCAACCGCGATGAAAGTCATTTATGCCAGTGATGAAGAATGCATGGCGCATGAATCGCGGCTCGATTTGGTCGCGAAGAAAGGAGGTGGTAATTGCCTATGGCGTGTGGACTGAGGCGTTTATTGACTAAAAAAAGCGCTGTTAAATCACGGGGTTGTTTTATTCGATGAAAAACTGCGCAAACGGATAATGTATTCAGAAAAAGACATTGACGGAACCTCAACTCGCCCGTAATATTCGCCTCGTTCCCCCGTAAGAGGGAACGGCGCGGAGCGGTAGTTCAGTTGGTTAGAATACCTGCCTGTCACGCAGGGGGTCGCGGGTTCGAGCCCCGTCCGTTCCGCCAAAATTCAGGGCCATGTTATTATTAACATGGCCCTTTTTCTATTGTGATTGAGGCACTTTTCTTGCCCATCATTCTGCTCCACAGTCCTCAATAATGGTTTTTATCCCGCCTATCCCGCCTATCCCGCCTTCATGTCCGAACGAAACAGCGCTTATCGCGTTCCCTGTCGACATCTGTCAAAGCGCGGGCAAGGGGGAAAGAAAACCCATATCGTCGCACTCCATCAGGTGAAGACTGTTGTCGAGCAGTTGGTTAAACTGCTGTGGGCCGAAACGCACGGTGCCCGCAGTAAGAGCCTCCTAGCGCCATGGGGGCGCGTACCGGCAAAGGAGAGTAATGGGTAACACTCGCGCCTCGGCGCGAGACGAAAATTAACCGATTACGGTGGATATTTAATCATTTACTCAATCGCTACGGGCTTGTTTCGTCGCAAACGGACTTTTGATTTTTGCGTAGGGCAATGATTTGTGTTCCTCGATTCGTTGTTATTCTCTGAGCAAGCTACCGGGGTGCTAGAAATGACCGAGCCACGATAGATAAACTCAACTGCACGCGACCTATGCATTTCTCTTCCTATCCTGCTTTAGATTTTTAAACTTGGCTTATGCCACAACTGCCGATGTTATTGCTTATAGTCATTAACTAAATAGTCATTATTTTACTAAAAATTTTTATTTATTAATAAATAGCACTCAATTTGTTAAATATAACCATTGTGTTTAATTGGGTTATTTCTTATGCCAAAAGGCATGAAAAGAGAAAAGCAATAAAAATGAAAAGAGTAGGTTTAACTACGTAAAAGAGTAGTTATAATCACAGGTGATCATGCCAAATATAAATCTAGAGGATTTATACCATCAGGTAAAAAATCTAGCGATATCGATTCCTATGGAAATGCTGGTTTCTTGGGAGATGAGTAGCGAAGCATGGTGTGTTAAAAATTGTCAAGGTAATATAATTTACATTAATAAAGGATATAAAAATATTGCGCGACGGCATGAAAGTAGCGGTGTTACCTGGAAGAGTTCTTTCTGCCAGCAGATAGCGCTCCATGATAGCATGGTGATGAAAACGGAAATGAGCATCACGGCTATTGGTATTTTCCCTCCTAATGAAAGAAAAGAAACCATGCCATTCTTATGTGAGCGTAGCCCATTGTTTAATCGTAATGCAGAGGTTCAAGGTGTGATTAGCCATGTGCAACCGGTATTAGCCATCACCACCGCTTTTTTTTTCCGGGCGGCTCTTTAGGGAATATCACCTGTCAAAAACCAACCGAGTTGCTCAGTGATAAAGAATGGCATGTTGCAATATTTATCATACAAGGTTACTCGGAAAAGCGAATCGCACAAAAATTAAATCGTTCATTAAGAACGGTGAAGTTTCACAAAACGAATATATTTCAAAAAACGCAATGTAATAACACGGATGATTTTACGCGCTTCGCCTACAGTCAGGGATGGCAGTTTTATCTTCCAACCGGGGTGGTGAGTCCCATGTATATTATAAAAACCCCATCGCGTTAATACGCGGGCAGGCCGTTCTACTTTCTTCTGATCATGATAAAAACTGTACTTTTAGTACAGTTCAGTCCACACGGCTTTACGTTACCCTCGTTTCATAGTGTTTTATCAAGCACTAAGAAGGGAAAGAGGGATACCCTCTTTAATGGAATCAAGTCGAGGTAGCGTGATGAGTTATATTAATAATCATAATTTTCCTATTGTGATCATCTCTATTAATGATGACGTGGTTAAAATAGAAAATCCGTTAACCATGATAACCCAAGAGCTGGCTAAGCATGATTACTGCTTCTTGCATGTAGAAGAAATTGAACAAGCAGTCGGTCTGTTAAAAAAAGAGGTCGGTATTGGCTGTGTGATTATCAATGAGTTCGACGATCTGAAAGTCGATAATAGTAACTTGTACATTTGTGACATTATTAAAGCCATTCGTTGTAGAAATAATTCATTACCTATTTTTATCTCATCGCCAAGACCGATACTTGGCCGTCTGCCGATGGAAGTGATTAAAGAAATTCATGAATATATTAATGTCAATGAGGATACGCCAAAATTTATTGCCGGGCGAATTCATTTGGCCATGCACCAATACATAGAAAATCTGCTGCCCCCTTATTTTAATGCGCTGAAAAATTACGCTTCTGATAGCCCTTATTACTGGGACTGTCCGGGTCATCAAGGCGGAGTGGCCTATTTAAAACATCCCGTGGGTCGCGAGTTCCTTAATTTTTTTGGTGAAAATATCATGCGTGCCGATATCGGTATCGCTACCCCAGAAATGGGCGACTGGCTGGAACATAAAGGCGTTCCCGGGGAGTCAGAAAAGCAGGCGGCGCGCATATTTGGCGCTGACCGAACTTTCTATGTGATTGGCGGTTCTTCGCAGTCTAATCAAATCGTCGGGCATTCGCTGCCGCTAAAAGGCAAGATCGTATTGGTCGATCGTAATTGCCATAAATCGGTGAATCATGAGCTGACCGTGACAGAAGCGTATCCGGTTTATTTCAGACCCGCGCGCAACGGTTTTGGCATTATTGGTTTGATCTCACCCGATCAATTTGAGCCTGAAGCGATACGTAAAAGCATTAATGCGAGTGCCATTGCCAGCCGGGCGAAAAGCGCCGCGCCTGAATATGCCATCATCACCAACTGTACCTACGATGGTCTGATTTATGATGTCAAAAGCGTGACCGAAAGACTCGGGCTTTCTACCCCACGAATAAAATTCGACGAAGCCTGGTACGCTTACGCAAAATTCCATCCTCTCTACCGCGATCGTTTTGCGATGGATATGCCGGGCGGCCCTGAGCAACCGACGTTGTACGCGGTACAGTCAACGCACAAGATGTTAGCGGCATTCTCCTCCGCCTCTATGATTCACGTTCGTAGTTCAGCGCGTGCTCCGGTGAATTACGAGGTATTCAATCAGTCATTTATGATGCATGGCACCACCTCGCCATTTTATCCAATCATTGCCTCAATGGATGTCGCCACCGCGATGATGGACGGCCCTGCGGGAAGGACGTTGATCGAAGGGGCTATCGATGATGCCATCAACTTTCGAAAAACCTTGGTGATGCTGGAAAACAAACTGAAGCAAGATAAGCCAACAGACTGGTTTTTCACCATCTGGCAACCGGAAAACGTGCGGCATAACGATAAACTCATCCCTTTTATTAACGTTTCTAACGATATTCTGGCAAGCGATGCGACGTATTGGACGCTGAAATCGGGTGACAGTTGGCACGGTTTTGGCGAGACGCCAGAAGGGTACGCAATGCTCGATCCGATTAAGGTCACGATTCTGTGTCCGGGTTTGAATGCACAAGGAGAGATGATGGATTTTGGCATCCCTGCCCCGGTAGTGTCTAAATATCTCGATACGCAGCGTATTATTCCTGCCAGAAATGGCGATTATAATATCTTGATCTTATTTGCGCTGGGTTCGACGCAAGGGAAATGGAATACGTTGATTGATTTATTGATGATATTTAAACGTCATCACGATCGTAATACGCCGTTAAAAGAAGTATTGCCTGCCATCGCGTTGGGGGCGAGTTGCTATAAAAATATGGGGCTTGCCGATCTATGCCGCGAAATACATCAGGCTAATTACGAAATGGATATTGCCGGTTTATCCGATCGTGCCTGTTCAATTAATGCGATGCCAGTGATGACGCCGTCACAGGCTTACGAGTGTCTGGTTGAGGATAATACCGAGCTGGTTGAGGTGAGCCAGATAAAAAATCGTATTGTTGGTGTGATGGTGACACCTTATCCACCGGGTATTCCACTGATCATGCCGGGTGAGGTTATCAATGAGGATGCGCAGGCCATTATTGACTATTTGCAGGCGCTGCAAGAGTTTGGTCGTCGTTTTCCTGGCTTTGAGCACGAACTGCAAGGGGTGGAAATTGATGCGACCGGCACCTATCGCATTCGCTGCATAAAAGAGAAATCCGGGATAAATCACCGTTAATCAACCGGCGATTTTAATTAACGGCCTTATCACTGTCGTATATCCAATAAATTTGGGTGTCTTTCTGCACCCATTTATTGGTTAGACTGGTATTTCATAGGAATCCTATCTAATGGCTTCAGTAAAAAAAATGGGGTTGGTTGCCCTAACGCTAGTTACCGCATCGAATATGATGGGGTCAGGCGTTTTTATGTTGCCAACCAACCTGGCTAATATTGGTTATATTTCCCTGTTTGGCTGGGTTATTACTATTGTCGGGGTTATTGCACTGGCACTGGTCTTTGCGAAAAACAGCATGATCACGCCGCGTGATGGCGGCATTATTGCCTATGCCAGCGATGCATTTGGCCCCTTCATCGGTTTCCAATCAACGATCTGTTATTGGATTAGCGCCTGGGTAGGTAACGTTGCACTACTCGTCGCGGGCGTCGGCTATCTGAGTTACTTTTTCCCGGTTCTGAAAGATCCCTTGGTAAGTTCAATTACGGCGATTGTTATTCTCTGGGGATTTATCGGATTAGCGTCGTTGGGGTCTAATGTTGCCGGTCGTTCACAATCGTTTACGGCCAGTTGCATGTTAGTGGTGGTATTGGGGATCGGCTTTATTGGCTGGTTTTGGTTTAAACCGGCGTTGTTCACTGAGGTGTATAACGGCACCAAAGGCAGTGATACCTCTGCTATTTTCTCTGCGGCCTCGTTGGCATTATGGGGATTCTTGGGGGTGGAATCTGCCGTAGTGTCGTCTGGTCAGGTAGAAAACCCGGAATCGACCGTGCCAAAAGCAACCGTGATGGGGCTATTAATTGCGGCCGTGTGTTATGTCAGTAGTTGCACCGTGATTATGGGCCTGGTTCCGCACGAGGAGTTAGTGGGATCGGCAGCCCCGTTTGCCGATGCGGCCAAATTTATGTTTGGATCGATTGCGGGGGAAGTGGTTTCTGCTATGAGCATTATTGCCTGCTTTGGCTCCATTTCCGGCTGGCTCATTTTACAATCGGAAGCCCCCCGCGCGGGCGCATCAGAAGGGTTATTCCCGAAATTCTTTGCGCAGGTGAATAAAAATGATGTGCCGATGAAGGGGCTAATTTTCACCGGCGTATTGATGTCGCTCGTGTTATTGACCACCGCTTCGCCGGATTTGGCCAGCCAGTTTCAGATTATCGTCTTGATGTCGGTCTTTGCCTCGCTGCTGCCTTATCTTTATGCCTTAGTCGCCTTACCCATTATTATGGTCGCCAAATCGCTCAATAAGGGCGGCAGTTTTATCTTCTATTGCTTACTTTCCGTCATTGGCGTGGCGTTCAGCTTGTTTGCGCTATTTGGCTCCGGGACCAATGCGATGTTCTGGGGAGTATTAATGATGATGCTGACTATTCCGCTGTATGCGCTGGTTGCGGCTAATCGACAAAAACAAGGCAGAAAAACGCTTTATCTGGATGACCCAGAATAAGCGTGTCTACCTAGCGTGTTGAATAAAAGCCCCGGAACTGAGGGTTCCCGGGCTTTATTGATTGCCACTATTCTTTGCGCCTTTCCTCCTGCATACACCCTAAATAATTTGCGTTGTAGGAAGGCGGCAAGGCAGTGAATCCCGACGAGCTTACACGGGTCAGTGATTCGGGTGAACGAGCGCAGCCAACACACATGCAACGTGAAGTATGGCGGGTAGATATAATGGCGTGATTGGCCGCCTGTTCGCCACGTGCGATGTAACGATAACAACCACCGCCCAATGCTACGCCGATAAACCAGCTGAAACTGGCAATCTCATGCAGACTTGGGGTAAAGCTGATGATCAAGCCAACGGCTACCGACGGCAGCAATGCCATAATCGCTTTTGGGTTAAAGCCGTTGTGATACCAATAACGACCCTTTGGCGTGGCGTTAAACAGATCGTCGACATAGATTTGCCCGCGTTTAATCAGATAGAAATCTACGATTAAAATACCGAACAGTGGGCCAACAAATGCGCCCAGCACATCCAGTGTGTAATGGATCAACTCCGGTGACTGAAACAGGTTCCACGGCGTCAGTAACACTGAACCGATAGCAGCGATCATGCCGCCGGTGCGGAAACTGATATGTTGCGGTGAACAATTGGAAAAATCGAACGCGGGTGAAACAAAGTTGGCGACGATATTAATACCGATGGTGGCGGTAATCATCGTCAACAGCCCGATAGCGACCGCCACGCTGTTACCGACGCGGGTAACGGTTTCAATCGGATCGGTAATCATCTGACCGAATAGCGACTGCGTACCGGAGACAATCACCACGGTGACCAGCGAAAACAGCAGGAAGTTAAACGGCAGTCCCCAACGGTTTCCCCGACGGATCGCCTGCATACTCTTACCGTAGCGTGAAAAATCCCCGAAGTTGAGCAGAGGGCCTGAGAAATAGGAAACGACCAGCGCGGTTGCGGTGAGCATCTGCCAGCCTTGCTCTGAGGGGCTGAGTGATTTACTGCCTAAGGTAAAGGAAATATTTTCCAGCCCGGTTTGGTAAACAATCCACCCGGCCAGTGCCAGCATCACCACATAGACGGCGGGGCCGGCGACATCAATAAAGCGCTTGATGGCGTTCATACCATGCCAAAACACCATGGCTTGTAATAGCCACATGATGCCAAAGCATATCCAGCCCAGCGCGGAAAGCCCCAGCCAATGCGGCTGCGTCAGCGGTGTCAGCGCGGGGTAGAATTTTAACAACACCAACATCAATGCATTGGCCGCCAGATAGGTTTGGATACCGTACCAGGCAAAGGCGATCAGCCCACGAATCACCGCTGGAATATTAGCACCAAATACGCCGAATGCCTGGCGGCAAATCACCGCGTAGGGAACGCCAGCCATCTGGCTCGGTTTAGCCACCAGATTGGCGCAAAGCTGGACGATGCAAATACCCAGCAACAGACAAACCAACACCTGCCAACTGGCTAGCCCGAGGGTAAAGAAGCTGGCTGCGACGACGTAGCCCCCCATGCTATGCACGTCTGACATCCAGAAAGAAAAAATGTTGTACCAGCTCCAATTTTGGTCGCGCGTTGGCGCCAGATCTTCGTTACACAACTTGGGACTGTAGTCATCCTTTAGGCTTGGCATAAATCGTGCTCCTCTCTATGGCCGGCGATCGGTTTTCTCGACGTGATGTGAGAGTGCCTTTGCAGGATCCAGACCAAGGTGAACGTTGTTGCGAGATTATTTGCCGCGCTCGGTGCGTAGGCCTGGGGTGAGAACGGCGTACGTAGCGGGGGTGATAGCGTGGTGTCGCACTGTGCCATGGCAGTGATGGTCACGGATAACCCGCCAGTACGCGGTTGGCATTACGCCACAACGCGGGAAAACAGCGCATTACTGTAGTGCAGCCGATGCGCACAGAAAGTGCGAAAGGTAGATATAGGGCTGAAGGAGCGGATAAGCACAATGAACATTCAACTGATTAACCCCAATACCAGCCAGACGATGACGGAAACGATCGCCGCTGCGGCGCGCGCGGTGGCGGCACCCGCTACCGACATCATCGCGGTCTGTTCATCGCAAGGTGCGCCTTCCATCGAAGGGCACTTTGATGAAGCGATCGCCGCCATCGGCGTCTTACAACGGATAAAACAGGGGCGCGAGGCGGCGGTAGATGGCCATATTATTGCCTGTTTTGGCGATCCAGGATTGCTGGCAGCGCGTGAACTCGCCCGCGCGCCGGTGATAGGGATTGCCGAAGCGGCGATGCATGTCGCCACGCTGGTGGCGACGCGTTTTTCTATCGTCACCACCTTGCCGCGTACGCGGGTCATCGCTCGCCATTTAGTGCAACAGTACGGTTTTGAACGCCACTGCGCCGCACTGCATGCCATTGATTTACCGGTACTGGCGTTGGAGGACGGCAGCGGTATGGCGCAGCGTAAAGTCCGTGAGCAATGCTGGCGATCGAAGCAACAGGACGGCTGCGGGGCGATCGTACTGGGTTGCGCGGGCATGGCTGATTTGGCTCATGAGCTGACGCAGGAACTGGGGCTTCCGGTGATTGATGGCGTCAGCGCGGCGGTAAAAATGGTCGAGTCGTTGCACGGTTTGGGATTGGGCACCAGTAAGCACGGCGATTTGGACTTCCCTCGAGCCAAACGTCTGACGGGCGTTTTCAGCGAATTTAATTGACGGAACAGGAAAATGAATCAAGACGAGCTTAATCACCCTTACCCCCGTGACTTAGTGGGATACGGCGGCAAACCGCCACAGGCAAACTGGCCGGGACAGGCGCGTATCGCGGTGCAGTTTGTCTTGAACTATGAAGAGGGCGCGGAAAATAACGTACTGCACGGCGATGCCGGTTCCGAACAGTTTTTGTCGGATATTATCGGTGCTGCCAGCTACCCTGACCGCCATATGTCGATGGAATCCTTGTACGAATACGGTTCGCGCGCTGGCTTTTGGCGTATTCATCAAGAGTTTCAGCGTCGCGGCCTGCCGCTGACCATTTTCGGCGTGGCGATGGCATTGGCACGCAATCCGCAGGTGGTGCAGGCGATCAAAGATGCCAATTATGATGTAGTTAGCCACGGCTGGCGCTGGATCCCCTATCAACAGATGGATGAAGCCACCGAGCGGCAGCATATGCAACAGGCGATAACGGTGCTGCGCGATCTGTTCGGCCAGACGCCATTGGGCTGGTATACCGGCCGTGACAGCCCGCATACGCGCCGTTTGGTGGTTGAGCAGGGCGGATTTTTATATGACAGCGATTACTACGGTGACGATTTGCCATTTTGGACTGTAGTCACCTGCCGCGATGGCAGCAAGAAACCCCATCTGGTGGTGCCGTATACCCTTGAGGCCAACGATATGCGTTTTGCTTCACCGCAGGGCTTCAATACCGGTGAGCAATTTTTTACCTATTTAAAAGACAGCTTTGACGTGTTGTATCAGGAGGGGGAAACGTCGCCAAAAATGATGTCGGTGGGGATGCATTGCCGCTTGCTGGGGCGTCCGGGCAAGTTCCGCGCGCTGCAACGTTTTCTGGATTATATCCAGCAGCACGAGCGCGTCTGGGTGTGCCGTCGGCAGGATCTGGCCGAGCATTGGGCGACGCATCACCCGTATCACACGTAACCCTTGGCGGCTCCTTTCGCCACTCGCTAACGGCATGCAAATCGGGGCGTAATAGGCTACGCCCCGTGACGCCGGCGTTAGAACAAGACGGAATAGTTCAGACCAAAGGTACGGCCGCGGCCTTTATAGCTGTACAGTTCAGATGAACCGTAAGTGGGGCTGTAAAGGATCGGTGCACGTTGTCCCCACACGGTGGTGTAGTTTTTATCCAGCACGTTTTCGACGCTGAAGCTGACTTTACCGACCGGTAATGCGTAGCTGCCCAGGAAGTCGATGGTGTTGTAGCCGTCGAGCTTTCTCCCTTTGGCGTCCGAGACATCGAAGGTCTGCTGCGATTGCATACGCAGGTTCCAGTCGCCCGGTGCCCAAGCGACGTAGGCCGTGGCTTTTGACGGGCTGGCGGTATCAACGGTCAGTTTTTCCCACTTGCCGTCTGCCTTGGTCTGCGACTTGATCAGATTGAAGGTCGCGCCGGTGCTCCATTCGCTGTCGTCAAAGAAGTAATCAACCGCACCTTCTACACCGTAAATACGGCGTTTGTCGGATTCAAGGTTGATGGTCATATCGCTCTTATCGATCACGATGGTTTTGTCTGACAGCGAGTAATAGGCTGCGATTTGGGTACGCAGATTATCGCCGGTATAACGCCAACCCAATTCGTAAGCGTTGACCTTAATACCATCCAGTTTGGAATCGTTCACGTTGACGCTGTTTTGCAACTGGTAATGGCCGTTGACCAATTTATAGTTACCGGAGCCGTAATATTTCGCTAAATCCGGGATCTCGAAGCCTTGCGAGAAGTTAAACCACGCCTGTTGCCGTTCGGTCAGGTGTGCCAACAAACCGGCATTGAACAGCGCGTTGTTATAACTGGTTTTACCACCCGGTACCGCATCGGCGGAATTGGCCAGCCCGTTGGCGATGTTCTGCTGTTGAGCGTAACCGACAAAATCCTCTACCTTGTTTTGGGTGTACTGATAGCGAACGCCGCCGCTCAGGGAGAAGATCGGGTTAATGTCGTAGTTGGCCTGTAAGAACGGAGCCAGGTTGGTGGTGGTATAGCCGGGATAACGGCCAACGTTATAGGCGTTTTCCAACGTCATACCGCCGGACTGCTGCGCTTTGGCCAAATTGAAGAACTGCTGGTTAGCGTTGAAGCTTTCATGTTCGGCGTCAACGCCGTAAGTCAGCGTCAGGCTGTCGATCGGTTTGCTGTTTAGCGTCAGTTTGCCGCCGTAGAAATCGGTTTTCTGCTGCGATGCGCCAATGCTGGCGACGGAGAGTCTGTCCTTACTTAAGGTCGGGAACGGATAGAATGTCAGTGACTCATCACGGTAATACACCTGTGCCACCAAATCCTGTCCCCAGAAATCGGTGTTGGAGTATTGCAGGTTGATCAGATGACGTTCGGTGCCGGGCACCCGATCGGAGTTCAGATCGCCGCTGTTGGATGCCTTACCGGCACCGGTTACCGCCGAGAAGTTCTCGCCGAGGTACAGGCCATGCTTGCCGTCAGACTGGCTCTTGTAATACTGCGTCGTCAGTTGCAACTGCTGGTGCTCGTCGATGTTGATGCTGCCGGTGCCCATCACGTCGAGCCGGTCGGAATATTGCAGACCGGTTTGGGTGTTATCGATCAGCACTTCCTTGCCTTTGCCGTCATACCAGCCGCCATAGCGCTGATAAGACACCGACAGACGGCCCGAGGCGTGATCGGTACCGCCGCTGATCGCCGCCGCCACGTTTTCATCGTGGTCGTTACGGCTGTTGAAGCCGGTTTTACCGCCGATTTGCAGCTCAACCTGTTTCTCTTGGTGGCCTTTTTTGGTGACGATATTGATCAAACCGCCGGTGCTGCCGCCGCCAAACAGTGAGGTCGAACCGGAGATCACTTCAATGTGATCGATGTTAAACGGATCGATGGAATCCAACTGACGGCTGTCGGTGCGCGATGAGTTCTGACGCACGCCGTCAATCATCACCAACATCGATCGGCCACGCATATTCATGCCGTAGTTGGTACGGCCTTGGCTGCTTACGTCCATGCCGGGGATCAGTTGCGCCAGGATCTCTTTGATCTCTTTGCCGCCCTGAACCTGCTGTTCGATCTCTTGGCTCTCGATAACCCACGTGGTTTGCGCCATTTCCGCCACGCTGCGGTGTGCACGGCTGGCTGAGACGATCAGCTGGTCTTCATTTTTTTGTTGTTCTGCCCAAGCCGCAGGGGCAAGCATAGCCAGCAGGCAAGGATTCACTACCCAGAGGTGTTTGCGTTTCATCGTTATTCCCAGTATTTCCCATGGTTGGTATGTGTCAAAAAATCACGTTCAGAATTCTGAGCAATTCAGCATAGACTGCTCTGCGCGGGTTGGCGCAGCGGATTGCTGACTACGCCATTGGATCACCGATGGGGGGACGTTAAATCGAATGGGTCACGTCCTAAGGCTCGGTTAAGGATCCGTGCCGCTCGCCAAGCCATCAGGCTCAGATGGGGTTCGGCGATACCGTGGCTGTGCATACCAGCATTGACGGCAAACAGGCAGGTGTCTGCCGGACCGTCCCAGCCAAGCGCGAAGTCTGGCGTCACACAATGTCGAAGGTTTCTTTACCCTGATCGAGATGAGGGTGGGTCACTAACTGGTATCGGTTGCCCCCATTCAGCGCGGAAAATATTCAAACACAAATCGGCACCGCTTTGCCCTCTTCCCACCACGGTCACCCGTTTGCCTGCCAGTCTCGGGTTGCACGCATCAATGCGTTGAGAAAACATTGTGCAGCCGCATCGGTTTTTGCGGTTGCAAACGGATTGGTCATGGTGCCTAATTCAATTGAGAATGATTCTTATATCAATACTTGTTAACATTATCAATAATAACTAGATACGATTATTCAATAAATCACACATTACTTACTCAGTTTATTAACGGTTACTTTTCCTTTCATGCCTATGTTGCTTCAACCTAAAACTCCCTATAATGAGAATGCGTCTCCTTCAAGCTTACCGTTAGCCTTCTGCGCCGGTTTGTTAGGCATTGGACAAAACGGTTTGCTGGTGGCGGCCTGGGTGATGGCCCTCCTGTTGGGAGGCGTGAGCGTTTGGCTGTAGTGCCAACGTACCATTTTGGATACGCAGGAGAAGTCTTGAGATGTCAGCAGGCTATCGAATTTTTGATCTTACGCTGAAAGAAAAACGACTGATTTCACCGTCGCTGATGCGTTGCGTGTTCAGTGGCGAGCAGGTGAGCCGGATGAAACTGGAAGCGCCGGATCAGCGGATTAAGCTGTTGTTTGCCAGCGACGAGGGGCACCTGCCGCAGTTGAAAAACAGCGACGACTGGTATCGTCAATACATGGCGATCCCCAAACTGCAACGGCCAGTGATGCGTACTTATACCCTGCGGGCGCTGCGCTGCGAGCAGCTTGAGATGGACGTGGAGTTCGTGTTGCACGGGGTGAATGGCCCGGCGTCGCGCTGGGCCTTGCAGTCGCAGCCGGGCGATGTGATTCAGGCGGTAGCGCCCAACGCTGATTTTGCCGGTGACAGTGGCGGTTATGAATGGGCACCGCCCGCGCAGATGCAACAGGCACTGCTGATTGCCGATGAAACCGCCGTGCCAGCGGCGATGGGGATTCTGGAACAGTTAGCACAGCGAGCCGAACCGCCGCGGGTACAGGCTTTTTTTGAAGTGCCGGTGGCGGGTGATTGTCTCAATATGGCGCAGTTCCCGTTTGCCGAGGTATTTTGGCTGCCGCGTGACGTCGGCCAGCAACACTTGCACGGTACCCTGCTGGTGGAAGCGGTACGACAGCGGGTGGCTATTCCGGCATCGGCGCGCACACCGTCACAATCGCTGACGGAAAAGAGTTTGTCGGGGGACGTGCTGTGGGAACGAGCGGAAGGCGCCCGCGGTTTCTATGCCTGGGTAGCGGCAGAATCTTCCACCGTGAAAGCGCTGCGTCGTTATTTGATTGGCGAATGCGAACTGGATCGTTCAGCCGTTAATTTTATGGCTTACTGGTGTTAACCTCCGGGGACGCGGGGGGATGGCGCACCGGCCGCGGTAAGGCGGTGCGATCATCATGGTTGATCCAACGGCGTTACGCCATCACACTGACGTGTGCCGCCACAATACGCCAGCCACACGGCAGTTTGACCCAGGTTTGCATTTGGCGGCCAACACGCTCGCTGCCCTTGCGACGAAATTCGGTGCTGACCACGGCCATGTCATCGCCGTAAGCGGTAATCACGGTGTTATGCAGTTGGCGTTCTAGCCCGATGGCGGCACGTTGCAGGCGAAAGTCACGAATCTGCTCGATACCATACAGGTTTTCGGTTGCGCCGAAGCGTACGGTACGCGCATCGTGCCAAAATAATCTATCCAACTCCTCAATCTCGTTGCCGATCAGCGCGTGTTCGTAGCGAGAAAACGCGGCGCTGACTTCGGCTACCACGGCAGGGCGATCGATCGCTTCATTTTTCATTTTTTTTCTCCGGTGGTTCAGGTAAACAGCAGCGGGCAATGCCGCGTTGTTCCAATGCATAAGCAGCGCGCAATGCCAGATCTTCGCGCCACGGCGGGGCGATCAATTGCAGGCCAATCGGCAGGCCGCGGGTGGTTTGTAGCGGTACGGTGACCACCGGCAAACCAAGGAAGGAAATGGGCTGCGTCAACAGACCCATACTGGCGCGGAGCGGTAAATCGACACCGTTAAGCCGCAGGTTATCTTGCCCGATTGGCGTGGCGCTGCACGGTGTCGCGGGGGCGATCAGAATGTCCCACTGTTCAAACAACGTCAGCGTCTGCTGCTGCATGTGCGCGCGGAAGCGCTGTGCTTGCAGATACCACGCAGCCGGTAGCATGGCTCCGGCTAACAGGCGTTCGCGTGAGTGGGGTTCAAAGCGCTGCGGTGTCTGACGCAGGTAAGGCAGATAGGCATTGCCGCCTTCGGCCGCACTGATGATGAACGCCGCCGAACGCGCCAGCTCTGCCTGCGGCAGCGTTACTTCCTCGCTGGCTTCCAGCGCCTGTGCGGCTTGCTGTACCGCGGCGCTAGCCTCATCATGACACCACTGTTGAAAGTACCCACCGAGTACCGCACAGCGCAGCCCTTGCTGGCCGCGTGGTAGCAGCGATGTGGTTTGGGTGATGGGCTTATCGGCTTGAAAGCGGTCGGTCACATCTGTCCCTTGCATGGCATCATACACCGTTGCTAAATCCGTCACCCGCCGGGCAAACGGGCCGATATGGTCCAGACTGGCAACAAATGGCTGGCTGCCGCTGCGTGAAAGTCGACCGAATGTCGGTTTTAGCCCAAAAATACCGCATAGCGAAGCGGGGACGCGGATCGATCCATTGGTGTCGCTGCCTAATGAGAAATGCACCAACCCGGCCGCGACTGCTGCCGCAGAACCGCCTGAAGATCCGCCCGCGATACGTGTGGGATCGTGTGGGTTACGCGTTGCCCCGTAATGGCTGTTTTCGGTGGTGAAACCATAGGCATAGGCGTCCATATTCACCATGCCGGACAGCAATGCACCTTGTGCCGCTAACCGTTGAATCACCCAGGCATCGTCACGCGCCGCGGCGTTATCACTGAACAAGCTGGCTCCCGCCAGCGTGGTTTCCCCCGCGACGTCAAACAGGTTTTTCACCGCGTAAGGAATCGCCGCCAGACTGGGTAAAGGCTGACCGGCGGCGCGGGCACGATCGAGTCGATCGGCTTCGCTCAACATGCGTTGGCGGGTGATGTGGGTATAGGCGTTCAACTGCGGATTAAGCGCGTCAATCTGCTGTAGCGTTTGCTGAGCGATGTCGCGCGCGGAAAGGGTGCCTTGCCGCAGTGCGCTGTGGATCTGCGCGATCGACCAGTGGCTTAACGGATTCATGCGTGATACACCCCGGCGATCTCCAGGCGTTGATCGAGCGGCAGGGCCATCAGCGGTGCTGCCAATGCGGCAATACGGGTGAGCTGTACTTGCAGTTCCTGACGTCGTGCCTCATCCAGTTCCAGCGCTAACAGCGCCTCCATTTGGTGGATATAGTCTGCCCAGTCGACAGCAAAAGGGTTATTCATCGCGACTCCTCGATAAGTTAAAGCGTAAGGTGGTGAACGCCGCGGCTGCGGCGCTGGTTTAAAAACCCGCGGCGCTGCCATTACTGCGCGGATCAAACGCGCCTTCCAACATGCCATTGGTGTGGCGAACGATCGCACCGGCATGGCCGACCGCCTCGCTGAAATCCGCTAACAGTTCAACCGCATGACCGCGTTGCCGCAGATAGGCGAGGGTCTCCGCGCTGAAACGGCCCTCCAGTTTCAACGCGTCGGAGCTTTCGCCCCAAGTGCGGCCGAGCAGCCAGCGCGGCGCGCTGATCGCCTGTTGTAACGGCATTCCCTGTACCACATGGCGGATAAACACCGCCGCTTGGGTCTGCGGTTGGCCGTCGCCGCCCATGGCGCCATATACCATCGTGCGGCCATCGTACAGCCGGGCGGCAGCCGGGTTGAGGGTATGAAAAGGCTGTTTACCCGGCGCCAGCGCCAGCAAATGCTCGGGATCAAGGCTGAATGACGCCCCCCGGTTTTGCCACAGGACACCGCTGCTGGGCAGTACCACGCCGCTGCCAAATTCGTGATAAATGCTCTGAATGAATGACACCGCTAATCCGCTGCTGTCCATCACGCCCATCCATACGGTATCGCCCGGTCCTTTACCGCTCCCCCAGTCGGCGGCACAGTCGCTGTCGATGCGTTGCGCCAATCGATCGAGATGTGCATCAGCCAGCAGCGCCTGCGGATCCTGCGTCATGTGTTTGGGATCGGTGAGGTAACGATCGCGCAAACCAAACGCCAGTTTGGTGGCCTCGACAATGCTGTGCACCGTGGCACCTTCGCTCTGTTTTGCCAGCGGCAAGCGATCGGTAAGGCCGAGAATCGCCAGTGAAACCAGCCCCTGCGTCGGCGGCGTTAGGTTAAAGAGCTCGCCTTGCTGATGAGCCAATCGCAGTGGCGTTCGGCGGCGCGGTCGGTAATCAGCCAGGTCTTGCGCGGTGATCGGCATGCCTAAGAGCGCCATATCCGCCGCCATACGCTGCGCCAGCGCACCGCGATAAAAACTGTCCAATCCGTCTTCTGCCAAGGTAATTAAGGTATTGGCTAACTGTGGCTGACAGAAGCGCTGACCGCTGCGGGGAATTTCCCCGCGTGGTAAATAGATATGAGCAAAATGTTGATAGTCAGCCAATTCGTGATATTTGCTGCGGGTGGCAGCCTCTTGGGAAGCGGTCACCGGAATGCCATCGGCGGCATAACGAATGGCGTCGGCCAACAGGCGCGGCACCGGCATGGGCTCGCCGCCCAGTTCGGCAGAATAGGCCAAGGCCTCCTGCCAGCCGCCCACCGTCCCGGCGACGGTCAGCGCGGCTTTGGCCCCGCGGTGTGGGATGTGGCGTTCACCGGCGTAAAAATCCAATGTTGCCCGCGTTCCCGCCGCACCGCTGGCATCGATAGCGACCGGATCGCCCTCTGGCGGAACGATCAGCCAAAAGCCATCGCCGCCGAGGCCATTCATGTGCGGATAGACCACGGCGATAGACGCGGCGGCGGCGACCATCGCTTCGATGGCGTTGCCGCCTGCACGTAGCACCGCCAATGCACTTTCGCTGGCGAGGTGATGTGGCGTGACCGCCATACCGAGTGGTGCACTATTGCTGTTTATCATCTGTTGACCCTGTGATGGATGGCATGGGTGAACCAAGCAAGAGTCGTTCCAGATTTATCCGGCTGAAATATGCTAGGCTTCGCTGAAACAAAAGTTACAGCGTGATGAGGGTTGGACCACGATGAAACAGATTGATGAGCGCTTGCGCAGCGAATATCCGCAATTGGCACCGCAGGAGCAGCGCGTGGCAGATTTTATCTTCGATCATTTTGACGATTTGATCAGTTATAACAGCGCCGAGCTTGCAAGGCTGAGCGGCGTATCGAAAGCGACCGTTAGCCGATTATTCAAACGGCTGGGTTATCCCAGCTACCGCGCTATGCGTGATGAGCTGCGCACCCTACGACAAAGTGGAATGCCGCTCACCGATAATCGCGATGCCGTGCAGGGCAACACGCTGCTGGCACGCCATTACAAACAAGAAATGGCCAACCTGACCGCGTGGGTTAACCAGCTTGATGCGCAGCAATTTGCGGAGATCGTCGGTGCGCTCCAAGCGGCCAAACGTGTGGTGCTGATGGGGTGGCGTAACAGCTATCCCGTCGCGATGCACCTACGCCAGCAACTGTTGCAGGTGCGTGACAATGTGCAATTAATCCCGCAGCCGGGGCAAACGCTGGCAGAAGAGCTGGCGGATTTATGCGAGCACGATGTGGCGATTGTGGTGGCGTTTCGTCGTCGGCCACGCCAACTGCGGGCGGTGTTGACGCAGTTGCAGATCCAACGGGTAGCGACCGTATTGGTCTGCGAACCGCAGGCGCAGGCGTTGCTGCCGTTGGCTAACTGGCATTTGGCAACGCCGTTGGACAGCGTATCCGCCTTTGATAACTATGCCAGTGCCATGAGTTTGGCAAACCTGTTGAGCAACGCGTTGTTGCATAACATGCTGGCGCAAGGCCGCCAGCGAATTCATCAGATTGCTGAGCTGTACGCCGATTTGGATGAGCTGGAACAACGTTGATTTATCACCTTCTTTTCTCCCCCGATGAGGGCGTAGCATGCTGCGCCCAGTGACCGATCTCCTCGCTCGCTCATCTTGCCTTGAACGGCTTCGCTGCCAACGCATCACCTAGCCTATCCGCAGCGCTATTTTGGTGCTTTCGCACAATGGTGGTGCGTTTTTTTCTCTGGCAACAATCTTGTTTCTGGCCATAAATCGGTGGTTAATGTGGCGATATTACCTATGGTGGCTGGTGGTTTTTAGCAATTTTCTCGTGGGCTCTGACTTGGCACATTGGTTGCAGTGATTAAATTAAAGAATCTTTTGTTTCATCATTTCACCATCGGGGATAGGCTATGAGCATCAAAAGAATTTGGGTCACCGCACTGGGCGCCATCATTTTGCTGGCGCAGACGAGCGCCGTACAGGCGGATCAACTGCAAGATATACAGCAGCGGGGCGTACTGCGGGTCGCCGTGCCACAAGATTTTCCGCCGTTTGGTTCGGTTGGCACCGATTTGCAACCGCAGGGTTATGACATCGATATGGCGCAGTATCTGGCTGATAAGATGAAACTTAAGTTGCAATTGGTGCCGGTAACCAGCGCCAATCGGGTGCCGTATTTGCAAACCAATAAGGTCGATCTGGTGATCTCCAGCCTGGGTAAAAACCCCGAGCGTGAAAAAGCCATCGCTTTCAGCCGCGCCTATGCGCCGTTCTTCTTAGGGGTGTTTGGCGCGAAAGACGCACAACTGCCAGATACCGCCGCGTTAGACGGTAAAACTATCGGTGTGACGCGCGGAGCCGTCGAAGACATGGTGCTGAGTGATTCTGCGCCGGCGGGGGCACAAATCAAACGTTATGAAGATAACAACACTACGCTGTCGGCCTATTTATCCGGGCAAGTGCAGTTCGTCGCTACCGGCAATCTGGTGGTGAGTGCCATCGCTCGCCAGAATCCAACCAATGCGCCGGTAGCCCAATTTATGCTGAAAGATTCGCCGTGCTACGTCGGCTTACGCTTGGGTGAACCCGCGCTGAAAGCCAAGGTGGATGAACTGATCGAACAGGCATGGCACGACCAGACGCTAAATGCGCTGTCGGAAAAGTGGCTTAAGGCACCGTTGCCCGCCAACTTTGACGCATAACGGGAGTGGCCGATGATCTATCAGCTGAACTTTCCCGCCCTGTGGCCGTTTCTGCCCGAACTGTTAGCGGGGCTCTGGACCACCATTGAGTTGACGACGCTGACGACGTTGATGGGAGTAGCGTTGGGCATCGTCGGCGCGGCGATTCGCACCGGCCAGCCGTGTTTGTTGAGCCGGGTATGGGGCGCGTATGTCGAATTGGTGCGCAATACGCCGTTCGTGGTGCAGCTGTTCTTCATCGTGTTTGGTCTGCCGAGCCTGGGCTGGACATTAACCGCTGGACAGGCGGCGTTGCTGGCGATGGTGATCAATTTGGCGGCGTACAGCACGGAGATCATCCGTGCCGGTATTCAGGTCACGCCGAAAGGCCAGTGGGAAGCGGGGCGGGTATTGGGGTTCACCCGTAGCCAGACTTTTCTGCGCATTGTGCTGCCGCCGTCGTTGCAACGGATTTATCCGGCGCTGGTCAGCCAGTGCATTATCGTGATGCTGGGCTCGTCGGTGGTATCGCAGGTAGCGTTCGAAGAACTGACCTTCGCCGCTAATCTGATTCAGTCGCGTACCTTCCTCAGTTTTGAAGTCTATTTGGTGACGACGCTGTGTTATCTGCTGTTGTCGGTATTGATGCGGCAGTTGCTGCTGGCTGCCGGACGGTGCTTTCTCGGGAGCCAAGGCTGATGATGACCTTCACCGATTGGGACATTGTGCGCAATTTGCTACTGGCGGCACGTTGGACACTGCTGTTGTCACTGACCGCATTTTTGGGTGGCACGCTGGTCACACTGCCGTTACTGCTATTACGGCTGAGTCAACGCCGCTGGGCGACGCGCATGGTGCGCGCTTATGCCGAACTGTTTCAGGGCACACCGCTGCTGATGCAACTGTTTTTGGCGTTCTTCGGTTTGGCGCTGTTGGGCATTGACGTCAGCCCATGGAGTGCGGCGGCGCTGGCGTTAACCCTGTTTACCAGCGCTTTTCTGGTGGACATTTGGTCGGGCAGTATCGCGGCGTTGCCAAAAGGCCAGTGGGAGGCGGCACGATGCCTCGGGCTGGGTTTCGGCCAGACGATGTTACGGGTGATTGTGCCGCAGGCGGTACGCATCGCCATTGCGCCCACCGTAGGGTTTTCGGTACAGGTGATTAAAGGCACCGCGCTGGCCTCGATCATTGGTTTCGTCGAACTGACCAAAGCGGGCACCATGCTGAATAACGTCACCTATCAACCGTTTAAGGTCTTTGGTCTGGTTGCGTTGGGCTACTTCCTGATGTGTTATCCGCTGTCGCGTTACAGCCATTATCTGGAGAAAAAATTCCATGCCGCTGATCACCATTAATCAGGTTCAAAAATATTACGGTCAGAATCATGTGCTGAAAGGCGTGGATTTGGACATCGATATGGGCGAGGTCATTTCGATCATTGGCCGCAGCGGCTCGGGCAAAAGCACCCTGCTGCGCTGCATCAACGGGCTGGAAGGCTATCAAGATGGCAGCATCAAACTCGGCGGTATGACTATCACCGATCGTGATTCGCAGGCGCGTGAAATCAGCCGCTCGATCGGCATGGTATTCCAAAGTTTCAATCTGTTCCCGCATATGACCGCGCTGGAAAACGTCATGCTGGCACCGCGCCGCGTATTGAAGAAAAGCCCGGCCGCGTGCCGCACGCTGGCGGAAGAGATGCTGAACAAGGTTGGGTTAGCGGAACGTATGCACTATGCACCGGCTAGCCTGTCCGGTGGGCAACAACAGCGGGTGGCGATCGCCCGTGCCTTGGCGATGCAACCCAAGGTACTGCTGTGCGATGAAATCACCTCGGCGCTCGATCCTGAATTGGTGGGGGAGGTGCTGAAAGTGCTGGAGCAGTTAGCCAAAGAGGGCATGACGCTCATCTTGGTGACACACGAGATGAACTTCGCCCGTGAGGTGGGCGATCGGGTGGTGTTCATGCATCAAGGCACCGTCTGGGAGCAGGGGGACAGCCGAACGCTGTTCGCCAACCCGCAAACCCAAGAATTAAAACAGTTTATTGCATCCGTTCGTGGTCTATCTGAAGCCTGAACGCGCGGTGTTAGCATAATAACTTATTAAGTTGGCAAGGGATTAACATGACAGAACTCACTCACTTCAAACAAATCAATCCCCCGCATCGTCTGCTGATGGGGCCGGGGCCGATCAACGCCGACCCGCGGGTGTTGCGGGCCATGTCGAGCCAGTTGATTGGTCAGTACGATCCGGCGATGACCGATTATATGAATCAGGTGATGGTGCTATACCGCGCTTTATTCCGCACGGAAAACCGTTGGACTCTGCTGGTGGATGGCACTTCACGCGCCGGTATTGAGGCGGTACTGGTTTCGGCGATTCGTCCCGGGGATAAAGTGCTGGTGCCGGTGTTTGGCCGCTTCGGTCATTTACTGTGTGAAATTGCCCGCCGCTGCCATGCAGAGGTGCACACCATCGAAGCGCCGTGGGGAGAGGTGTTTAGCGCTGACCAGATTGAAGACGCGATCAAAAAAGTGCGGCCGCGCTTGTTGTTGACGGTGCAGGGCGACACCTCGACCACCATGTTGCAACCGCTGGCGGAGTTGGGCGAAATCTGTCGCCGTCATGGCGTGCTGTTTTATACCGATGCCACCGCCTCGTTTGCGGGTAACCCGTTGGAAACCGATGCCTGGGGGCTGGATGCGGTTTCTGCCGGATTGCAAAAGTGCCTGGGTGGCCCATCCGGCAGCGCACCCGTGACGCTAAGCCCGCAGTTTGCTGAGCTTATTCGCCGTCGACAATGCGTCGAACAAGGTATTCGTACCGCGGAACATGCCGACGGTGAGGATGAGACGATCGCGTCCAACTATTTCGATCTCGGCATGATCATGGACTACTGGGGGCCAGAGCGGCTGAACCACCATACTGAAGCGACCAGTATGTTGTTTGCCGCCCGCGAATGTGCACGGGTGATCTTGGAAGAGGGGCTAGATAACACCATTGCCCGCCATCGTCTGCACGGTGCGGCAATGTTGGCGGGGATTCAGGGCATGGGCCTACAGGCATTTGGCGATCTCGACAACCGCATGAGCAACGTGTTGGGGGTGGAGATCCCCACGGGCGTACAGGGGGAGCAGGTGCGCCAAATGATGCTGAATGATTTCGCCATCGAAATTGGCACCTCGTTTGGCCCGTTACAGGGCAAGATTTGGCGCATTGGCACCATGGGCTATAACGCGCGTAAAGATTGCGTGCTGCAAACGCTAGCCGCCCTGGAAGCGGTGCTCAATCGTCTGGGGTTTGCCAGCAAACAGGGCGAGGCGTTACAGGCGGCCTGGAACGTTTACGATCGCGGGAGTTGCTGATGACGCCGCGCTTGACCGCCGCAGCGGCGGAACAGGCAGCGGCGCGGGTGATGGCGCGCAGCGATGCGCTGGCGGCTATCAGCGCAACGCCCGGCCAACTGACGCGCGTTTATCTCTCCCCCGAACACCTGCGTGCAAACCAGATGGTGGGGGAGTGGATGCGCAGCATCGGTATGCAAGTCTGGCAAGACAGCGTCGGTAATATCTGCGGCCGTTACGAGGGGCTAACTCCCGGTGCGCCGGCGCTACTGCTGGGCTCGCATCTGGATACGGTGCGTAACGCGGGGCGATACGATGGCATGCTCGGCGTGCTGACGGCGTTAGAGGTAATCGCACATTTACATGCGCAACAGCGTCGTCTGCCGGTGGCGTTGGAGGTGATTGGTTTTGCCGATGAAGAAGGCACACGATTTGGCATCGCGCTACTGGGCAGCAAAGGGATCACCGGTCAGTGGCCAGCCGATTGGCTAACGCGCACCGATGCTGATGGCATCAGCGTGGCGCAGGCATTGCGTGATGCGGGGCTGAATCCGCAGACAATCGGCGAAGCACAGCGTGCGCCGCAGGATTTTTGCGGTTATCTGGAACTGCATATTGAACAGGGACCGTGTCTGGAAGCGGCGGATATGGCGCTTGGCGTGGTAACGGCGATCAACGGTGCGCGTCGGTTGAACTGCTTGTTTAGCGGAGAAGCCGGACATGCGGGCACCGTGCCGATGGCACAGCGTAAAGATGCGCTGGCGGCGGCGGCAGAGTGGATGGTCGCGGTTGAACACCTTACCCGTGACAGCGGCCCGCATTTGGTGGCGACGGTGGGGCAAATCGCGAGTCTGCCGGGGGCGGTGAATGTGATCCCCGGACAAGTGCGGCTATCGCTGGATGTGCGTGGCCCGCAGGATGGCCCGTTGGCGGTACTGTTAGCGCAGTTATTGCAGCAGGCAGAGAGGATCTCGGCACGTCGTGGGGTGCAATTTACGCATGAAGAGTTCTACCGCATTAACGCCACCGCCTGCGATAGCGATCTTCAGCGCCATTGGTATGACGCGGTGATGCAGGTGCAGGGGCGTAGTCTGGCGTTGCCGAGCGGAGCCGGACATGACGCGATTGCCGTTGCCGCCCATTGGCCGGTGGGGATGCTGTTTGTCCGCTGCGCGCGCGGTATTAGCCATCATCCTGATGAATCCGTTATGTCCTCGGATGTGGCGCTGGCCATTCAAGCCTATAGCCACGCGGTACAACGTATTGGAGAAACGCGATGAACTTGCAGCGATTTAACCGTCTGCCTGCCGCCGAGGCGGCAGAATGGCTGCGTCCCTGCGCGGATATTAACGCATGGATTCATGCGTTGGTGGCCGCACGGCCTTTTCGCGATCGCGACAGCTTACTGCGGGCGGCCGAACAGGCCGCGCAGGTTTGGCAGGCGGAAGATATCGAGCGGGCACTGGCGCAACATCCGCGTATTGGCGAACGCGCCTCAGGGCAGGGGCGTGAGGCGCAGTTTTCGGCGGATGAACAATCCGCCGTGAATGCTGACGATGATGCGTTGGCGCAGGCCTTGCGGGAGGGTAACCGGCGTTACGAAAGCCAATTTGGCAACGTATTTCTGATCTGCGCCGCCGGCCGTGACGGGCATACCATTTTGCAGGCGTTGGAACGTCGGTTGCGTAACACTCCGCAGCAGGAACAGCGTGAAACCGCAGAGCAGTTGCGGGAGATCGCGTTGTTACGATTACAGGAGCGATTAAGCGATGAGTCAGATTAGTACCCATATTCTTGATACGTCCGTTGGCAAACCGGCTGCACAGGTACGCGTGTGGCTGGAGTCAGAGCAGCATCAACAATGGCAGACACTGGCACACAGCCAGACCGATGCCGATGGCCGAGCGCACGATCTGGTGCCGGGCGGATTGACGGCGGGGCATTATCGCCTGTGTGCCGATTTGGGCGCTTACTTTGCTGCCGACGGGCGAGACACCTTGTATGCGACGGCGATCGTTGATTTTGTCATCCGCGATGCGACGCAGCATTACCATTTGCCGCTGCTGGTGGCACCGTACGCCTATTCAACCTATCGGGGCAGTTAACACCGCGCCAATCCACTGAGACGAGGAATGTATGACGCTACCGCACCATCGGGACGCGGCTTCGTGCCGCCCGGAAGATGAGCAATTGCCGCTGGGGAAAACATTCGCCTACGGTTTACAGCATATTCTGACCATGTACGGTGGGATTATTGCGCCACCGTTGATCATTGGTTCAGCGGCCGGGTTGAGTGCGCCGCAGATTGGCATGTTGGTGACCGCAGCGCTGTTCGTCAGCGGGTTGGCGACGCTGTTACAAACCTTAGGACTGCCGCTGTTCGGCTCACGTTTGCCACTGGTGCAGGGCGTCTCTTTTGCTGGGGTGGCGACGATGGTGACGATTGTCAGCGGTGACGGCGGCTTACCGGCGGTGTTTGGCGCGGTTATCGCCGCTTCGCTGATCGGCCTGCTGATTGCGCCTTTTTTCTCACACATTATTCGCTATTTCCCGCCGGTGGTGACGGGCACGGTGGTGACGGTGATTGGCTTGTCGCTGATGCCGGTGGCGGTACGCTGGGCGATGGGCGGCAACGCCCACGCGGCGGATTGGGGCTCGACGGGTAATATCGGTCTGGCGGCGTTTACCTTAGCGGTGATCCTGTTACTCAATAAAGTGGGAACGCCAGCGTTAAAGCGCCTTTCGGTGCTATTGGCGATGCTAATTGGCTGCATCGTCGCTGCTGCGCAGGGGAAAGTGGATTTTTCTGCGGTTGGTGATGGCGCTTGGGTGGCACTGCCGCAGCCGTTGATGTTTGGCTGGCCGACCTTCGAATTGAGCGCGATACTTTCCATGCTGCTGATTGTGCTGGTGTTACTGACCGAAACGACCGCCGGGCTGATTGCGGTGGGTGAGATCGTCGGTTCGCCGGTGGGGCCGCGACGTATTGCCAACGGATTACGCGCCGATATGCTGTCCAGCGCGCTGTCGCCGCTGTTTAATTCATTCCCGCAGAGTTCGTTTGCGCAAAATATCGGGCTGGTGGCGATCACCGGCGTGAAGAGCCGTTTTGTCGTTAGCGCAGGCGGCGCGTTATTGGTGATGTTAGGGCTATTGCCGGTGTTAGGCACGGTCGTCGCCTGTATCCCGCTGCCGGTATTGGGCGGCGCAGGCGTGGTGCTGTTTGGTTCGGTGGCGGCAAGTGGCATTCGGACCTTAGCCAAGGTCGAATACAAAGACAATATGAATCTGGTGGTGGTGGCGACGGCGATTGCCTTTGGCATGATCCCGATCGTCATGCCCACCTTCTACGATCAATTCCCTGGCTGGGTACGAACGCTGTTACATTCCGGCATAAGCGCATCGTGTTTGGCGGCGCTGCTGCTAAACCGGTTGTTCAACCGGATTGAAACCACAGAGCTCGCCCAGACCAAGGAGGAGGTATCCTGAATCGGATGGGGCACGGGCGTCGCGCATAACCGGTTAATCGTGACACTGGAAGCGATCGGCGTCGCGCCAGGCCGGGAAGGCAGCACGATAGTGTTGCAGATCGTCTCGCGACAGCGCGGCGTCCAATTGCGCGGCGGTATGCGGTGCGGCATCGGCCAGCGGTTCCCCCTGTGGGCTGAGGATCAGGCTGTCACCGCTGTAACAGATGCCGTTGCCATCCTCGCCCACCCGGTTGCAACCTGCCACGTAGGCCTGATTCTCTATCGCTCTTGCCGCCAACAACGTTTGCCAGTGTTGGCGGCGCGCAGCCGGCCAATTGGCGACGTACAACGCGAGATCATAATCTTGTTGATTGCGCGACCAGACGGGAAAACGCAGGTCGTAACAGATTTGCGGCAAAATACGCCAACCGCGCCATTCAATAATCTCGCGTCGGTCCCCCGCCTGATAATGCAAATGTTCCCCGGCCATGCGGAACAGATGGCGTTTGTCATAACCGTGTACGCGCCCACCAGGCTCGACCATCAAAAAGCGGTTCACCGCGCCGTTGGCCGTTCGTATAGCGACGCTGCCGCCGATCAGCGCGTTAGTTTTTGCCGCCCAGCCGCGCAACCAATCGATCACGCGTTGTTCCGACAGCGCACTTTTACTGGCTTCCATCGCAAAGCCGGTGGTGAACATTTCTGGCAGGGCAATCACATCGCGGCCGGTTAGCGCGGCCAGACATTGATCAAAATGCCGCAGATTGGCTTCGCCATCGCACCAGACCAGCGGTTGTTGCAACAGGGTAAGATTTAAAGTCGACATAATCGCTCCGCGGCGCTATCCAGCGTGGCATCTTGTTTGGCAAAGCACAGCCGGATTAATTGATGAGGAAAAGGATCGGCGCAGAACACCGACAGCGGGATCGCCGCCACGCCGACGTGTTCGGTTAACCAGTGGCAGAACGCCACATCATCGAGATCGGAAACGGCACGGTAATCGGCCAGTAAAAAATAGGTGCCTTCACACGGTAAAATCTTTAGTCGGCTCTGGCTTAACGCTTGCACAAAGCGGTCACGCTTGGCGCGATAAAACGCCGGTAACTGCTGCCAATGTTGCGGTTGGTCACGCAACATATCCGCCAGCGCCAACTGCGCCGGGGTGTTGACCGCGAAGGTCAGATATTGGTGCACCTTGCGGAGTTCGGCGCTCAGTGCTGGCGGGGCGACGCAGTAGCCCACTTTCCACCCGGTCATGTGGAAGGTTTTACCAAATGAGGAGACGGCCATCGCCCGCTGGCGCAGTTGTGGATGTGCCAATACGCTGGCATGGCCGTCTGCGGCAAAACAGATGTGCTCATACACTTCATCACTGAGCAGGTAGATTTCGTGTTCGGCAATCGCCAGCCACAGTTGCTGCCAGTCCTCGGTGTGCCAGACGCTGGCGGAAGGATTGTGCGGCGTATTGACGATCACCAGCCGGGTGCGCGGGGAAAGCAGCTCGCTAAATTGTTGCCAGTCAATGGTGAACGCCGGAGGCTGCAATGTAATACGCTTCAGTACACCGCCGCAGAGTTGCACCGCCGGCGCGTAACTGTCATAGCTCGGATCGAAACAAATGACTTCGTCGCCCGGTCGTACCAGCGCGCTAATGGCGGCGAACAGCGCCTCCGTTGCTCCCGCCGTCACCGTGACTTCATGATCGGCATCCGGCCGCCAGCCATAGCGTTGGGCGGTTTTATCGGCGATCGCCTCACGCAGCGGTGCAACACCTGTCATCGGGGCATATTGGTTGGCTCCTTGGCTAACGTGCCATGCCAGGCGTTGTTTGAGATAGTCTGGCCCATCGAAATCCGGGAAGCCTTGCGACAGATTAATCGCCTGATGCTGTGACGCCAGCGCACTCATTTGGCTAAAAATAGTGGTGCCGAGGGCGGGGAGTTTACTGTCGGGAATCGGTGCTGAAAGTGTCATGGCGGTTCGCGTTTCCCCATTTGTTTCATCGCGTTATTTACGGTTATGCATATGTTGCTGACAATACACCACAATGTTACTATCTGGCAATAAAGACGTTTAGATGGCTATCTCTGAGAAGACGCATGATGGAAAACCCACAACTACAGGCGCTGTTGGCGGCCTGCCACTGGATCGGTGAAAAGGGCTGGTGCCCGGCGACCGGCGGTAACATGTCACTGCGTCTCGACGGCGAGCGCTGTCTGGTGAGTGAGTCCGGTAAGGATAAGGGCAGCCTGCAAGCGCAAGATTTTTTACTGGTGGAAACCGCCAATAATCACGTGCCGAGTGGGCGTAAACCCTCCGCTGAAACCGGGTTGCATACGCTAATTTATCGGCTGTATCCGCAGGTTAACGCCATTTTGCATACCCATTCGGTGAATGCCACGGTGCTGTCACGGGTGGAACACGGCGACGCGCTGCTGTTGCAGGGGTATGAAATGCAGAAATCGCTCAGCGGCCAACACAGTCATCTTGATAGCCTGGCAGTACCCATTTTTGACAACGATCAGGATATTTCACGGTTGGCTGCGCGCGTGGCGGCGTACGCGGAAACCATCCCGCTGCAATACGGCTTTTTGGTGCGTGGTCACGGGCTGTATTGTTGGGGGGCGCAGGTGGCCGATGCGCGCCGTCATCTTGAAGGGCTGGAGTTTCTGTTCCAGTGTGAATTACAACGCCGCTTATTGGAGACCCGATGATCCGCGCCATTGTTACCGATATTGAAGGCACCACCAGCGACATCCGTTTTGTGCATCAGGTGTTGTTCCCCTATGCGCGTGAACGCCTGGCGGATTATCTCCGCCAGCATGCCGAAGACGCGGAAGTCGCGGCAGCGCTGGCGGCATTGCGTGAAGAGATCGCCCAGCCGTATGCCGATGTGGCAGCGTTGATCGCCGTGCTGTATCGCTTTATGGATGAAGACCGCAAATCCACCGCGCTCAAAGCGCTGCAAGGCATTATCTGGCGTACGGGCTACCACCGTGGCGATTTCCGCGGTCATCTTTATCCTGAGGTGGCCGGGCAATTGGCGCTCTGGCAGCAGCAGGGGATCGCGCTGTATGTCTATTCGTCCGGCTCCGTGGAAGCACAAAAATTGCTGTTTGGTTACAGCGACGCCGGTGACTTGCAGCCACGTTTTTGCGGCTATTTTGATACCCGCGTGGGGGCCAAGCAGGAGGTCGCCTCTTATCGCCGCATTGCCGAGCAGATAGGTTGCGCGCCGACGGAATTACTGTTCCTGTCAGATAGTCGTCAGGAGCTGGATGCGGCGCAGGCAGCCGGTTGGCATACGTGCCAGTTGATCCGCGATGCTGCCGATGCGCAGAGCCGGCATCCGCAGGTTAACCGTTTCGATCACATCGAGTTAGCGGAGTTTAACGCATGAGTGAATTGACCTTGTTTAGCGACAGTGACCCACAGCAGCCGCTCTGGCATAGCCGTGATGCGCAGCAGATCCAACAGCGGCTGGCGCAGATTGGTGTGCGCTTTGAACGCTGGCGCGCCGATCGCGATCTGGGGGATGATCCGCCGCCGGAGGCGGTGATTGCGGCTTATCAGCATGAGATCGATCGGCTGGTGGCAGAAAAAGGCTATCAAAGCTGGGATGTAATCAGCATGCGGCCAGACCATGCGCAACGTGAGGCGCTGCGGGCGAAGTTTTTGTCGGAACATACGCACGGTGAAGACGAAGTGCGGTTTTTTGTCGAGGGAGCGGGGCTGTTCTGCTTGCATCTCGACGGGCAGGTTTATCAGATCCTGTGTGAGAAAAACGATCTGATTTCAGTACCCGCCCATACTCGCCATTGGTTTGATATGGGCTCGGCCCCCCATTTTACCGCCATTCGCGTATTTGATAACCCGGCGGGATGGGTTGCACATTTTACCGGTGACAATATTGCGGATGCCTATCCGCGGCTTGACGGTGCCTCAACAGGCTGAGTCTTAGCGTTATCCAGCGGCTGCTGAAAGATGCCGTTGTTGACCTGCTCAGGGGTGATGACGGCGCAGTCCAGTATCCAGGCGCTGATTAACCGTGCCGGCGTGACGTCAAAGGCCGGGTTATACACCGCAGCGCCAGCGGGTGCCCACTGACAATGACCGAAACTGCCTGCCACGCCGGTCACTTCGGCGGCGGCACGCTGTTCGATAGGAATGGCCGCGCCGTCCGGGCAGTGCGCATCGTGGGTGGTGTGTGGCGCAGCGACGTAGAACGGAATGCCGTGATAATGTGCTAACACCGCCAGATTGTAGGTGCCGATCTTGTTGGCCACGTCGCCATTGGCGGCGATGCGATCGGCACCGACCCATACCGCATCAACCAGACCTTGCGCCATCAAACCTGCCGCCATCGAATCGCAGATTAACCGATAAGGGATGCCTTGCTCGCCCAATTCCCAGGCGGTTAAGCGCCCGCCTTGCAGTAACGGGCGGGTTTCGTCCACCCACACCTGCGCCACGTTGCCTTGCTGATGAGCGCGCAGTATCACGCCGATGGCTGTGCCGATCCCTGCGGTTGCCAGCCCGCCGGTATTGCAATGGGTCAGCAAACGGCTGCCAGCGTGTACCAACGCCGCACCGCGATCGGCAATGCGATCGCACAGTGCGCGGTCCTCATCCACTAATCGCAGCGCTTCATCGTTCATCGCCGCGACCCAATCAGCCTCAGCCAAGGCCTGTTTCATGCGATCTAGGTTGTTCATCAGGTTAACCGCAGTGGGGCGCGCGGCGCGCAGAGTGGTCAGTGCCTCAGCCAATTGGTCTCGGGGAAGCCCGCGCTCGGCCAGCAGCGCTAACAGCAGGCTGGCTGATAGGCCAATCAGGGGCGCACCGCGCACCCGCAGGGCATGAATATGCGCGACCAGTTCCTCCACATGGTTACTGGGCAACCAGCGTGTTTCTTGAGGTAGGGCTTGTTGATCGAGGATCCAGAGTTGGTTGTCGCGGACTGCCAAACTGGTGGTGTTAAACGCTCGCATAATCCGTTAAATCCTTGTTGCGATCTTATTGCATCTGTAGCGCTATTCTGCCAACATGACATCCGGATGTATAGACGTCCAAATGCTTAAATGTCTAAAAAATACCGTTATCAACAGTAAGCCCTGAATAATTCGAGTAAATCAAGGCAGCCGATTGTGATGCAGCTTGAAGGATTACGGGGAGAGGAGAGGGTTGTGATGCTGCTTTACCGTACCTTTACTGCCGCCGATGCCGTTGACTATGCTCGTCAATATGGGCAGGTGGCCGACCCGCAAGCGTTAGTCAGTGCCGAAGAGATTGGCGACGGCAATTTAAACCTGGTGTTTAAGATCCGCGATCGGCAGGGCATCAGCCGGGTGATTGTTAAACAGGCGTTGCCGTACGTTCGCTGCGTGGGGGAGTCTTGGCCGTTAACGCTCGATCGGGCGCGTATTGAAGCCGAAACCTTGCAGGTTCATGGCGCTTTTTGCCCGCGGCATACGGTGAAGGTACTGCATTATGATAGCGAGCTGGCGGTGATGGTGCAGGAGGATCTTTCCGATCATGACATTTGGCGCCATGAGCTGATGAAAGGGCGCTATTATCCGCTGGCGACCGGCCAGTTGGCGGAGTATTTGGCGCAGACGCTGTTTCATACCTCTGATTTTTATCAGGATGCTCAGCAGAAGAAGGCGCAGGTCAGCCGGTTCTCTAACCCGGAGCTGTGCCAAATCACCGAAGATCTGTTTTTTACCGATCCTTACCATGAGCATGAGCGCAATCATTTTGATGAAGCGCTGTTGCCCCAGGTGCGTGAGTTGCGTGAAGATGCGGCGCTGAAACGGGCGGTGGCCGGTTTGAAGCAACATTTTCTTTGCAAAACGGAGGCGTTATTACACGGTGATCTTCACAGTGGCTCGGTGTTTGTTGCCGACGGTAAGCTGAAAGCGATCGACGCGGAATTTGGTTTTTACGGCCCGATCGGTTTTGACGTCGGCACCGTATTGGGCAATCTTCTGTTGAATTATTGTGGTCTGCCGGGATTGCTTGGTCCACGGGATGCTGCCGCCGGACGTGAACAACGTCTGCAAGATGTACGTGAGTTGTGGCTGATTTTCGCCGATCGTTTTCTGGCGTTGTGCCATCAGAAAACCCGCGACATCGCCTTGGCTGCTCCGGGTTATGCCGAGCAGTTTCTACGGCAGGTGTGGCTTGATGCGCTGGGATACTGCGGCAGTGAATTGATCCGTCGCACCATCGGGTTGGCACACGTTGCCGATCTGGATGCGATAGATGACGCTGAAATGCGCGCCGACTGTCAGCGCAGTGCGCTGAGTCTGGGACGCGCGCTGATCGTCAATGCTCCGCAGATAGCGCATATTGACGCGCTGTTGGCACGTATTCGTCAGCATGGCTAATTGCTTTGATGCTGGCCGCGTTAAGGCTAGAACCGAGCATATTCACAGCAACGAAAAAGGGCGATGACGAAGTCGGCTGATGGCCCGAGATACCCGGGCCTCGCGTAGCGGGGGGCGCTCCGGTGGCTTACGCCACTACGACCCCACAGCCCGCTTTCCCTAAAAACATGCTTTTTCCGCAACGAAAAAGGGCGATGAAAATCGCCCTTTGGTGTTTTGCGTGGTGAAGGCTTAAGCGGCTTCAGTGTGCTGCTTAGGCTTCGCCACCGGTTGCGGCTTTTCCGGCTTTTGCGCCGCCAACGCGTCAGGTTCGAAATCCTCAACGTTAATGGAGCGCAAACGGCTTTCTTCCGCTTGCGTGAGGATCTTCGCCTCGTCTGCGCTGATTTTTCCTTCTTCCAGCGCGCGTTCAGCCAGACGATCCAGACGGGTGAACGGCAGATTCTTGCCTGCCTCTTTGCTCAAACGTGCATGGATAGGTTCAGCGGCGATCACATCCAGCAATGCGGCTTCCAGCAGCCCGACCGGGTTATGTTCGCTTGGCGTCAGGTATTGACCACGGCCGAGACGATCGCGCGTCGCTGAGGGAACCTGCAGGATCTTCGCCAACTGATGATCCAAGCGGTCAGACGGTGCCGTGTGCGCGCGGCCGAGCGGGAAGATGACCAGACGCATCGCGCCAGCAATCAAACGATTCGGGAAGTTCCGCAGCAGATCGTCCAGCGCTTGTTCAGCTTGATGCAGGCTGTCTTGCACGCCCCAATGCACCAGCGGCAGATCTTCTTTCTGACGGCCTTCATCCTCATAGCGTTTCAGCGTTGCAGAAGCCAGATACATTTGGCTGAGAATATCCCCCAGACGGGCGGAGATGCGCTCACGACGCTTCAGGCTACCGCCGAGCACGCCCATAGAGACGTCAGACAGCAATGCCAGGTTAGCACTCAGGCGGTTCAATTGCTGATAGTAACGACGGGTTGCGTCTTTGGTCGGGGCGCTGCTGGTACGGCCGTTAGTCAGGCCGAGCCAGAAGCTGCGAACCTTGTTGCTACCAACGTGGCCTAAATGGCCGAACAAGGCCTTGTCGAAGGCGACCAGATCGTTATTCTGTGCGGCCCCCATTTCCTCCAAGACATAAGGATGGCAACGGATGGCGCCTTGACCGAAGATCATCATGGTACGGGTCAGAATGTTGGCACCTTCTACCGTGATGGCGATGGGAGCACCTTGATAAGCCCGTGCCAAGAAGTTGGATTTACCCAGCATAATGCCTTTGCCACCGGCAATATCCATCGCGTCAATAATGGCTTGCTGGCCGCGGTGGGTGCAGTGATATTTAACAATCGCGGACAGTACCGCTGGCTTTTCACCCTGCATCAGGCCGTAGGTGATCAGCGACGCGGCGGCATCCATCACGTAGGTATTCCCGGCGATGCGTGCCAATGGCTCTTCGATACCTTCCATTTTGCCGATGGAGATTTTGAACTGGCGACGGATGTGGGCGTAAGCCCCAATCCCCAACGCCATCGATTTGACGCTGCCGGTTGAGTTGGACGGCAGCGTAATACCACGGCCCACCGACAGACATTCAACCAGCATACGCCAGCCCTGACCGGCCATTTTTGGCCCACCAATAATGTAATCGATCGGCACAAATACGTCGGTGCCGCGCGTCGGACCGTTCTGGAACGGGATATTCAGCGGGAAGTGACGGTTACCGATCTCTACCCCCGGCGTACTGGTTGGGATCAGGGCGCAGGTGATTCCCGGCGATTCGTTATCGCTGAGCAGGCGGTTCGGATCGTACAGTTTGAATGCCAGCCCGAGCACGGTGGCTACCGGTGCCAGAGTAATATAGCGTTTGTTCCAGGTCAGGCGCATACCCAAGACCTGCTGGCCTTGCCATTCGCCCATGCACACGGTGCCGACATCCGGGATAGCGCCCGCATCGGAACCCGCTTCCGGGCTGGTCAGCGCAAAGCAAGGGATCTCCTCGCCGCGGGCTAAACCGGGCAGGTAATGATCTTTTTGTTCATCGGTGCCGTAATGTTGCAGCAACTCCCCCGGGCCGAGTGAGTTAGGTACGCCCACGGTAATCGCCAGAATACCCGATACGCCAGCCAGCTTTTGCAGCACCTGCGCCTGTGCATACGGTGAAAATTCCAAACCGCCGTATTCTTTCTTGATAATCATCGCAAAGAAGCGGTGTTCTTTCAGATAGGCCCACAGCTCCGGCGGCAAATCAGCCAGCTCATGGGTGATCTGGTAATCGTTCGCCATGCGGCACGCTTCTTCTACCGGGCCATCGATGAACGCTTGCTCTTCTTCGGTCAGCGTTGGCTGCGGATAATTGTGCAGTTTGTTCCAATCTGGCGTGCCACGGAACAGATCGCCTTCCCACCAGGTGGTACCAGCTTCGATAGCTTCTTTTTCCGTGGTGGACATCGGCGGCATGACCTTACGGAATGCACGCAGTGCCGGTGCAGAGAGCCGAGAGCGACGCAGCGACGTCACGTTCAGCGGGAGCAGAATGATGGCCAGCGGCAACAGCATCCAGAAACTCCACAGGCCAACAGCACCCATGGCAACGGTGTAAGCCAGCAATATCAGGCTGCTTAAGGTGAGGTTCACCCGGTGGTAAAACAGCGCGCCGATGAGTGCCAGTAAAACAACAATACTAAGAACCATCATAATCGAAGCTCCGAAGTTGTAAGAGGTCTGACCTGTTTGATGTATGCATTGGTTTTAGTTCATACCACTATTTTTATCAATGCATTTACACTTTAATTACAACTTGGGTCACAAACTGATGTCAGCAACGGTAAAAATCTCACTGCATCTTCAACGCACTCGCTGTTTGGTGCTCAGTGCTTCTCGGTTTTTCTACGATCCGTTACACTGCCAAGCGAAAGATTAATGATAAAAAGAGGCTCCCTCATGTACCACGACCTGATCCGTAGTGAACTGAACGAAGCGGCTGACACACTGGCGAAATTTATCAGTGATGATGCCAATATTGATGCTATCCAACGTGCCGCGGTGCTATTGGCCGATGCGTTTAAGGCCGGGGGGAAAGTGATTTCCTGCGGTAATGGCGGT
Source organism: Serratia sp. NPDC078593 (assembly GCF_050268245.1). NCBI lineage: Bacteria > Pseudomonadati > Pseudomonadota > Gammaproteobacteria > Enterobacterales > Yersiniaceae > Serratia > Serratia sp. NPDC078593. The sequence continues at coordinate 42,695 of NZ_JBNNGK010000019.1, forward strand.
TCACACTGCGATGCGATGCACTTCGCCGAAGAACTGACCGGCCGTTATCGAGAAAATCGTCCGGGCTACCCGGCGATTGCCATTTCTGATGTCAGCCATCTGTCTTGCGTCAGCAATGACTTCGGCTATGACTTCGTCTTTTCCCGCTATGTAGAAGCGGTGGGGCGCGAAGGCGATGTGCTGTTGGGGATTTCAACCTCTGGCAACTCTGGCAACATCATTAAGGCGATTGATGCCGCGCGCGCCAAAGGGATGAAGGTGATTACTTTGACCGGCAAAGACGGCGGCAAGATGGCCGGCACCGCCGATGTGGAGATTCGCGTCCCGCACTTTGGCTACGCCGACCGCATTCAGGAGATCCACATCAAAGCGATTCATATCTTGATTCAACTGATCGAAAAAGAGATGGTTAAAGCATAACGCGCGGTTGTGCTGCGCGGGCATCATGATGAAAGGGCGTGGCAGACCACGCCCGGTATGAGGAGTGGCAAGTAATGTGTGAACTACTCGGGATGAGTGCGAACGTTCCAACCGATATCTGTTTTAGTTTTACCGGGTTGGTTCAGCGTGGCGGTCTCACCGGGCCGCATAAGGACGGATGGGGCATTACTTTCTATGAAGGAAAGGGGTGCCGCACGTTTAAAGATCCGCAACCCAGTTTTGCTTCGCCAATTGCCCGACTGGTACAGGAATATCCGATTAAATCCTGTGCGGTAGTGTCACATATCCGGCAGGCCAATCGCGGTGAGGTCGCGCTGGAAAATACCCATCCGTTCACCCGTGAGCTGTGGGGGCGCAACTGGACCTACGCGCACAACGGTCAGTTGAAAGGCTATCGGCGGCTTGAGACGGGGAATTTCCGCCCGGTAGGTCAGACCGACAGTGAATATGCTTTCTGCTGGTTGTTGCACCAATTGTCGCTGAAATATCCGCGTACTCCAAGTAGCTGGCCCGCGGTGTTCCGTTATATCGCGTTGTTGGCGGATCAATTGCGACAGAAAGGGGTATTCAACATGCTTTTGTCGGACGGCCAATATGTGATGGCGTATTGTTCAACGCATTTGCATTGGATAACCCGCCGGGCGCCGTTTGGCAAAGCGACGCTGCTCGATCATGACGTGGAGATTGATTTTCAGCAGCAGACCACGCCCAACGATGTGGTGACGGTGATAGCGACTCAGCCCCTGACGGGCAATGAAACCTGGCACAAAATTGCGCCAGGTGAGTTTGCTTTATTTCACTACGGTGAGCGGCTTAGCGGCTGAAAACGGGTTCGATTTTACTTCAGCCGGTTCGCTTGTCGAGGCAAACAGTCTGTTTGCCTGGCCACTGGCCATCAGCGGTTTACCCAACACGTATTGACCATTGGCAACATTGATCATCGGCGGCTGGCGGTTTTCGACAAAATAGTCGTAACCGGGCTTGAGTTGCTGCCAGAAGTTGAGGTAGTTGGACGAGCGATGGCGTTGCATATTTTGTTCGGTCATGCGGAACGGATAAATGCTGATATTGACTCGGCTTTGGCCGTAGGCAAATGCGGCTTCGACGTAACGGTAAATCTCATCCATATAGTCGTTGGTCATGGCATAACAACCAATCGATTTACATTCCCCGTGGATCATTAAATAAGCGCCAGAGTAGCCTTGTGCCCGATCGTAATCATTCGGAAACCCAATGTTAATGGCACGATAGTATTTACTGTCCGGTTTAAGGTGGCGTACGTCGACGCTATAGAAGCCCTCGGGGCTTTTCAGATCGCCTTCGCGACGTTTTGGCCCCAAACCGCCAGAATATTTACAGATAGGGAAGGTATTCACCAGCCGGAACTCATTGCCCATTTTGGCGTACAGTTCCAACTGACGTTCTTCTTTGAAGATCTGAATATAAACCGGTGAACCCAGTAATTGCTGTTTAACCACCGGCGTTTCCGGTACCTGTTCGCTCGCGCTGCAGGCCGTGATCATCGGCATAGAAAAAAGCATCGCAAACACTAGCGCGATTCTGCTCATTAATTATTCCTGCTTATTTTATGTGCCGGTGAAATCAACTCACCCGCGTGCCACTGACGTGTTTTGTTGCACTTTAACCTCGCCAGATTACCAGCGCGTTTAATTTTAGCAATACGCTGTGTGTATAAAAAAAATACAAGCATCGATAAAAGTGAATTAAGCGCCAGTTTTTTACGATGAGTGATAAAACCTCACCGATATTTAATTGTGTTTGCTTGACTCAGGTCACTGCTGAATGAAGAAAAATGTTGCGAGAAATGTTAATATCCCCGGCTACCGTGTACCGCCCGGCTAAAGCCCGAGGTAATTGTAACGATAAGCGAGAACCACGGAAGTTTCGTGGCTTAAGTGCGCAACAACGTGTCCACCGTTGCGTACGGTGTAACAGACACGAGAGTTAACAAATGGAAGTTATGTTAGCTCATCATAATCCTGGCGTTGTCGGTACTGACTTTAGGTCACGACGGCATGTGAAACCATAAAACATCGTGTAAATCCTATGATTAAAATCAGACAAGGGCTAGATCTGCCAATTGCCGGCCTGCCGGCTCAGGCGATTCAGGACGGCCCGCAGCTTAAGCATGTGGCACTGCTGGGGGAAGAGTATGTTGGCATGCGCCCCTCCATGTTGGTGCAGGAAGGTGACAGCGTTAAGAAAGGTCAGGCGCTGTTTGAAGACAAAAAGAACCCCGGCGTGATGTTCACTGCGCCTGCCAGCGGTAAGATCGTGGCGATCAACCGTGGCGAGCGCCGTGTGTTGCAGTCGTTGGTGATTGAGATCGAAAACGGCGGTGACGATCAACTGGAGTTTGCCAGTTACCCACTGGCCGATTTACCGCAGTTAGAACGCGGTGCGGTTGAAGGTGAATTGATTGCCAGTGGTTTGTGGACCGCGCTGCGCACGCGGCCGTTTAGCAAAACACCGCGTCCGGGAACTACGCCGCGGGCGATTTTTGTCTCCGCAATGGATACCCAGCCGTTGGCTGCCGATCCGCAAGTGATTATTGGCGAGCAATTAGCGGCCTTTAATGCGGGGTTGACGGTGCTGACTCGCCTGACCGATGGCAAAGTGCACGTCAGTCAGGCCGCGGGGGGCAAGCTGGCCAGCAATGGCGACGCGCAAGTCACCTATAACGAATTCGCCGGTCCACACCCAGCCGGGCTGGTGGGGACGCACATCCACTTTATTGAACCAGCCAGCCTGAAGAAAACCCTTTGGCATATTGGCTATCAGGATGTGATCGCCATCGGTACATTGTTTACTACCGGTAAACTGGATACCCAGCGGGTGATCGCCCTGGCAGGGCCGCAGGTCGAGCAACCCACGCTGTTGCGTACCCGGTTGGGCGCCAGCCTGGATGAACTGACTCAAAACCGCCTGAAAGCCGGTGAAAACCGCGTCATTTCGGGGTCAGTGTTGAGCGGTGTACACGCTGCCGGGCCACACGCGTTCCTAGGGCGTTTCCATACGCAAGTTTCTGTGTTACTCGAAGGGCGCGAGAAAGAGTTGCTCGGCTGGATTCTGCCTTCACCGAATAAATTTACCATTACCCGCACGACGTTAGGCCACTTCCTGAAGCGTAAACTGTTCGCCTTTTCTACCACCACCAACGGCGGTGAGCGTTCGATGGTGCCGATTGGCAACTATGAGCGGGTGATGCCGCTGGACATTCTGCCGACGCCGCTGCTGCGTGACCTGCTGGCAGGTGACTCAGACGGTGCGCAGGCGCTGGGCTGTCTGGAGCTGGATGAAGAAGATCTGGCGTTGTGCACCTTCGTTTGCCCGGGCAAGTATGAATATGGTCCGGTGCTGCGCGACGTGCTGACCAAGATTGAGCTGGAAGGATAACCCATGGGTCTGAAGAATTATTTTGACAAGATCGAGCACCACTTCTTGCCGGGCGGCAAATTGGAAAAGTGGTACCCGCTATTTGAAGCCACCACCACGGTATTTTATACGCCGGGCACGGTGACGCACGGTGCTTCACACGTCCGTGACGCCATCGATCTAAAGCGCATGATGATCCTGGTGTGGATGGCGGTGTTCCCTGCGATGTTCTGGGGGATGTACAACGTCGGCCAACAGGCGATCCCGGCGCTGCACCACTTGTACAGCGGCGAGCAATTGCAACAGGTGTTGGCGGGCGACTGGCATTATAGTTTGGCGCAGTGGCTTGGGGCATCGCTCACGCCGGATGCCGGGTGGGTCAGTAAGATGGTGCTGGGCGCGACCTACTTCGTGCCGATCTATGCCGTGGTCTTCTTGGTCGGCGGTTTTTGGGAGGTATTGTTTGCCATCATCCGTAAACACGAGGTCAACGAAGGTTTCTTTGTCACCTCGATCCTGTTTGCGCTGATTGTGCCACCGACGCTGCCGCTGTGGCAGGCCGCGCTGGGTATTACCTTCGGTGTGGTGATTGCCAAAGAGATTTTTGGCGGCACCGGGCGTAACTTCCTTAACCCGGCATTGGCTGGCCGTGCCTTCTTGTTCTTTGCCTATCCGGCGCAAATCTCCGGCGATCTGGTGTGGACTTCCGCCGATGGTTTCTCCGGCGCGACGCCGCTGGCTCAGTGGAGCGCAGGCGGCGGGCATAGCCTGACTAACGTGGCGACCGGCCAATCAATTAGCTGGATGGATGCGTTTCTCGGCAACATTCCGGGGTCGATTGGTGAAGTCTCTACGCTGATGATTCTGATTGGCGGCGCGATCATTCTGTTCGGCCGCGTGGCGTCGTGGCGTATTGTCGCCGGCGTGATGATCGGGATGATGGCGTCGGCTTATCTGTTTAATGCGATTGGTTCCGACACCAACCCGATGTTCGCAATGCCGTGGTACTGGCATATGGTGCTGGGTGGTTTTGCCTTCGGTATGATTTTCATGGCCACCGATCCGGTTTCCGCCTCCTTTACGAATAAAGGTAAGTGGTGGTACGGCATTCTGATTGGCGTGATGTGTGTGTTGATCCGTGTGGTCAACCCGGCCTATCCGGAAGGTATGATGCTGGCGATTCTGTTCGCCAACCTGTTCGCACCGTTGTTCGATTATCTGGTGGTGCAAGCTAACATCAAGCGGAGAAAAGCCCGTGGCGAATGAAGCAAAAAATGACAGCATCGGTAAAACGCTGCTGGTAGTGCTGTTGCTGTGTCTGGTGTGTTCAGTGGTGGTAGCAGGCGCTGCCGTTGGTCTGAAATCCAAGCAGCAAGAGCAAAAGCTGTTGGATAAACAGCGCAATATCTTGGATGTGGCCGGGCTGTTAGTGCCGAAGATGCCAAGCGCAGAGGTGAAAGAAACCTTTAGCCAACGCATTGAGCCACGCCTGTTGGATCTGGCAAGCGGTGAGTTTGTCTCGGGTGATGCCACGGCCTTTGATCTTGCCGCTGCGTTGCGCGATAGCACTAAGAGCATTGCTCTGCCAGCCGCTCAGGATAAAGCGGGGATCAAGCGCCGTAGCAACCGCGCTGAGATCTACTTGGTACGTGATGATGCCGGGGCGGTCGACAAGATCGTTCTGCCGGTTTACGGCACCGGTCTGTGGTCAATGATGTACGCCTTTGTTGCGATTGATAGCGATGGCAACACGGTGAAAGGCATCACTTACTACGATCAGGGTGAAACTCCGGGGCTGGGCGGGGAAGTCGAAAACGCGAGCTGGCGTCAGCAGTGGGTCGGTAAGAAACTGTTTGATGATAACGGCGAACCGGCCATTCGTGTGGTGAAAGGCGGCGCGCGTGACGGTGATGTGCACGGGGTAGATGGTTTATCCGGCGCGACGTTAACCTCCAATGGCGTGCAGCACACTTTTGATTTCTGGTTGGGCGAACAAGGTTTCGGCCCGTTCCTGGAAAAAGTTCGTGAAGGAGCGCTGAAAAATGGCTGATTCCAAAGAGATTAAACGGGTTCTGTTAGGGCCGTTATTCGATAATAACCCGATTGCCTTGCAGGTGTTGGGTGTGTGCTCCGCATTAGCGGTGACCACTAAACTGGAAACGGCGGTGGTGATGACCATCGCAGTAACCTTGGTGACTGCGTTTTCCAGTTTCTTTATTTCCTTGATTCGTAACCATATTCCAAACAGTGTGCGCATTATTGTGCAGATGGCGATTATTGCATCGTTGGTTATCGTGGTCGATCAGGTGTTACGTGCCTACGCATTCGAAATCTCCAAACAGCTGTCGGTTTTCGTCGGGTTGATCATTACCAACTGTATCGTCATGGGGCGCGCTGAAGCCTATGCGATGAAGTCTCCACCGATCGAAAGCTTTATGGACGGTATTGGTAACGGCTTGGGATATGGGGTGATCCTGGTCCTGGTTGGCTTCCTGCGTGAACTGTTTGGCTCTGGCAAACTGTTTGGTGTACCGGTATTGGAAACGTTGCAGAACGGCGGATGGTATCAGCCGAACGGCCTGTTCCTGCTGGCACCGAGCGCGTTCTTTATCATCGGCCTGCTGATCTGGATGCTTCGCACCCTGAAACCAGCGCAGATTGAAAAGGAGTAATCGCCGATGGAACATTATATCAGCCTATTTGTTCGCGCCGTTTTCGTTGAAAACATGGCGCTCGCGTTCTTCCTGGGGATGTGTACCTTCCTAGCGGTATCCAAGAAGGTGTCTACCGCCTTCGGGCTGGGTATTGCCGTTACCGTAGTGTTAGGGATCGCGGTGCCGGTGAATAACCTGGTGTACAACCTGATCCTGCGTGATGGTGCGCTGGTGGAAGGCGTTGATTTGAGCTTCCTTAACTTCATTACCTTTATCGGCGTGATTGCTGCGCTGGTACAGATTTTGGAGATGATCCTCGATCGCTTCTTCCCATCCCTGTACAACGCGCTGGGCATCTTCCTGCCGTTGATCACCGTAAACTGCGCCATCTTTGGTGGTGTGTCCTTTATGGTTCAGCGTGATTACAACTTTGCCGAATCGGTCGTGTATGGCATTGGCTCCGGCACCGGTTGGATGTTGGCGATTGTTGCGCTGGCGGGTATCCGCGAAAAACTGAAGTATGCCAATGTGCCAGCAGGTTTGCGCGGGCTAGGCATTACCTTTATCACCACCGGGCTGATGGCGTTGGGCTTTATGTCTTTCTCCGGGGTTCAGTTATAAGAACCCAGATATAAAGGCGGGAAATTTATGGAAATTATTTTAGGCGTAGCGATGTTCACCTGCATCGTCATGGTGTTAGCGCTACTGATTTTGTTCGCCAAGTCCAAACTGGTGAACACCGGTGACGTGGCCGTAGAAGTGAACGGCGATCAAGATAAAAGCTTCCACGCTCCGGCGGGGGATAAGTTGCTCAACGTGCTATCCGGTCAGGGGATCTTTGTGTCTTCCGCCTGTGGCGGCGGCGGGTCTTGCGGGCAGTGCCGTGTGGTGATTAAAGAAGGCGGCGGCGATATTCTGCCGACTGAGCTTTCCCATATTACTAAGCGTGAAGCGAAAGAAGGCTGTCGTTTGGCCTGCCAGGTCAACGTAAAGCAGAACATGAAAATTGAATTGCCGGAAGAAATCTTCGGCGTCAAGAAATGGGACTGTGAGGTTATCTCCAACGATAACAAAGCGACCTTTATTAAAGAGCTGAAGCTGAAAATCCCTGATGGCGAGGACGTGCCGTTCCGCGCCGGTGGCTTTATTCAGATCGAAGCGCCAAAGCATGACATCAGCTACGCTGATTTCGATGTACCTGAGGAATACCGGGGTGATTGGGACAAGTTCAATCTGTTCCGTTACCGTTCGGTGGTTGAGGACACCACAGTACGTGCTTACTCTATGGCGAACTACCCGGACGAGAAAGGCATCATCATGCTGAACGTCCGTATTGCTACACCGCCGCCGAATAACCCGGATGTGCCACCGGGCATTATGTCTTCCTACATTTGGTCGTTGAAACCGGGTGATAAGGTGACCATTTCCGGGCCGTTCGGGGAGTTCTTCGCCAAAGATACCGACGCCGAAATGATCTTTATCGGCGGGGGGGCCGGTATGGCGCCAATGCGTTCGCACCTCTTCGATCAACTGAAGCGGTTGAAGTCCAAGCGCAAAATTACCTTCTGGTATGGTGCCCGTTCATCGCGTGAAATGTTCTATGAAGATGACTTCAACCATCTGCAAGAAGAGAACGAAAACTTCACGTGGCATGTTGCCTTGTCTGATCCGCAGCCTGAGGATAATTGGACCGGTTATACCGGCTTCATCCATAACGTGCTGCTGGAAAACTACTTGAAGAATCACCCGGCGCCAGAAGATTGTGAGTTCTACATGTGTGGGCCTCCGATGATGAACGCAGCGGTAATCAAGATGTTGAAAGATCTGGGCGTTGAAGATGAAAACATCATGCTTGACGACTTTGGTGGCTAAATGCGCGCGTTTGCATTGAAAAGCTGGATGACACTGGTGGCGCTTAGCGCCACCTTGTTATTGACCGGTTGCGAGCCGGAGCAGGTTAATCTCGATGGTAAAACCATGGGGACTTACTATTCGATCCGTTACCTACCCGGTGGTGATACACCGTCCGCGAAGACGTTACAGACGGAAATCGACAAGCGTTTGGAGTTGGTCAACGATCAGATGTCGACCTATCGGCCAGATTCTGAGCTGAGCCGCTTTAACGCTAGCCGTGAAACGGATGTGCCTTTTCCTGTCTCTGCCGCAACGGCCAAAGTGGTGACGGAAGCCTTGCGCATCAACCGCATCACTGACGGTGCGCTGGACGTTACCGTCGGGCCATTGGTCAATCTATGGGGCTTTGGGCCAGAAGGGCGGCCTGATAAAGTCCCGAGTGAGGCCGAATTAGCCCAGCGTCGCAGTTGGACCGGCATAGATAAACTGGCGGTGCAGGGTAATGCGTTGGTGAAGCGCGCGCCCGAGCTGTATGTTGATCTGTCCTCGATAGCCAAAGGCTACGGCGTGGACGTGATAGCGGAATACCTGCAATCGCAGCATATCACCGATTATATGGTCGATATTGGCGGTGAAGTACGCACGCTGGGCCATAACGGCAAACAGCAGCCGTGGCGTATTGCGATTGAACGGCCAACCGCAGGGGCGGAGCAACGTGCGCAACTGGTGGTACAACCGGGGAGCATGGCGATCGCGACCTCGGGGGATTACCGCAATTATTTTGAGCAAGACGGCGTACGCTATTCTCACACTATCGATCCTAAGACCGGCAAGCCGATCGCGCATCATTTGGTGTCGATCACCGTGATCGGTCCGAACTGTATGGCGGCCGATGGCTTATCGACCGGGTTGGATGTGTTGGGGCCAGAACGCGGTATGGCGTTAGCGAATCGGTTGGGTATCCCGGTATTTATGATCGTGAAAACCGACAGCGGGTTTGAAGAGCGCTATTCTGATGCTTTCAAACCTTATTTAAAACCCGCACAGTGAGGCCACCATGCTGACGATATTTGTTGCAACCTTTATTCTGTTCTTGCTGGTTATCGGCGGCATGTCGCTTGGTTACGTGTTTAAACGCAAAAGCTTGCAAGGGAGCTGCGGCGGTATCACCGCATTGGGCATGGATAAAGTGTGTGATTGCCCTGAACCGTGCGATGCACGTAAAAAGCGCATGGCGAAAGAAGCATTACGCCGTGAGCAATTAGAAAAACACCGTATTTTGTAAATTAAGGCGCTGCGTGCAGCGCCAGAAGTGATGACAACGTGGTCTGATAGTTCGAGATACCCGGGTCTAGCATAACGAGGGGCACTCCGGTGGCTTACGCCACGACGACCCCATCGCCATGCTCCCCCTAATAACAGGCTTTGTCTACGGTCTGAGGCGCTGCGTGCAGCGCCATTACCCCGCATTATTACCTCGCAGTACGAAATTGCTGTGCCATCAGCGGTGAATCGACCATGACACCGTCGACGCCGAGTGCCAGTGCCTGCTGATAATCTTCTGCCGTATTAATACCAAATAAAATAATGTGGGTGCGCCCTTTGGAGCGGAAGCAATCGATCGATTCTTTATCCCAGACCAGTTTTGCCTTTGAACGGCCTTCGCCCAGCGTGTACTTTTCTACAACTTCTACATCGCGCGCACGCTCGAGCCCATACCAGCGCGGTGAGTGACCGCTTGCCGCTATATCGCATTGATGCGCCATCGTGATGTTGGCTAATAGCGTGCGGGTGGTATCCCGCGACTCAAAACGATTGATCGCTTTGGGTAACGCATTCAGATAACGGGCGTCGGTGGAATACACCCGTGTGCGCTTGAGGCTGTCGGTTTGCTTTAATGTGGCTAGCAACGCGTGGGCAAACCGCGCGGGATCGGCATCTGGCGATTTTATATCCAAATAAAACGGCACATTGGGGAAGCGCTCTAAGACGGTACGTAACCGTGGAATCCCTATTCCTTGGCCGCGAAACGGATGTCCTTGCTGTTTACCGTAAGCCCAACCGGCATCGATGTTGGCCAGCTCATCGGCAGTATAGAGAGACACCGCGCCGGTTTTGTCGGTCAGTGAGTGCAAATCGGCAGGGCGATACAGCACGATTACGCCGTCTTTGGATTGTTGCAAGGTGATCCAAATAGCATCTGCGCCATTTTTTAGCGCGTTATTAATCGCGACCAGCGTATTTTCCGGTGCATCGGCGGTGCCAGCGCGATGGGCGACGATCGCCGGGGCGCCGTGGTCGGCTGCATTAACGAGTGGGCAAAGTAGTGCTAATGCCATAACGAACAAACTACGGGCAAATGTGATCATAACCTACCTTTGTGGACGTCAAGTCAATGTTACGTTGGCGGGGCATCTTGTGCAGGAATCATACGCTTGAAAAATGAAGCTTTTTTAACAGCCGCAAAATTATGCTGCGGTAATGATGACGCTCGCGCTTGGCAGACTTGAGCTTTACTATTTTGGCTGTATACTTATACAGTGTTATTGGAGGCGCGATGCGTAAAATCATTCATGTCGATATGGACTGTTTCTTTGCCGCAGTGGAAATGCGCGACAATCCCAGCCTGTGCGATATTCCCTTGGCGATAGGCGGCAGTGCCGATCGGCGTGGAGTGATCAGCACCGCCAATTATCCGGCGCGGCGTTATGGCGTGCACAGCGCGATGTCGACGGCGATGGCGTTAAAACTTTGCCCTCATTTAACCCTGTTGCCCGGCCGTATGGCGGCGTATAAAGAGGTTTCGCTGCATATTCGCGAAATATTTGCCCGTTACACCGCGTTAATTGAGCCGCTTTCATTAGATGAAGCGTATCTGGATGTGACCGATAGCCCACACTGTAACGGCTCGGCAACGTTAATGGCTGAACAGATCCGGCAGACCATTTCTGATGAGTTGCAGCTCACGGCTTCGGCCGGTATCGCCCCGATAAAATTCCTCGCCAAGATTGCTTCTGAGCTTAATAAGCCCAACGGCCAATATGTGATTACTCCCGGGCAAGTACCGGCATTTTTGCAACAGTTGCCGCTCAGTAAGATTCCCGGCGTAGGCAAAGTCACGGCTAAACGGTTAGAAGAGGTCGGGTTGCGCACCTGTGCGGATGTACAACACTACGATCTCTCCGCGTTGTTAAAGCGTTTTGGCAAATTTGGCCGTGTGCTGTGGGAACGCTGCCAAGGCATCGATGAGCGCGAGGTTTCTCCCGTTCGGCTGCGTAAGTCGGTGGGGGTAGAACGGACGCTGGCAGAAGATATTCATGATTGGCAAGATTGTGAACAATTGATTGTCGAGAAGCTGTATCCCGAACTGGAAATGCGCTTACGTAAAGTGAAGCCAGATTTACACATCGCCAGGCAGGGGGTGAAATTGAAGTTTCAAGATTTCCAACAGACCACCCAAGAACATGTCTGGCCGGTGCTGCATAAGGATGACTTACTGGATGTGGCTAGGCAGGTGTGGCAACAACGGCGCGAGGGGCGTGGAGTGCGTTTGGTTGGGTTACATGTGACGTTGCTCGATCCGCAATTAGAACGGCAGCTATTGCTGCCGTGGGATGTGTAAGGGCCAGATGAGGCTGGCCCAGAAGCGATTAACCGCGCTCAGGAATCGCTTTCAGCAATTCGGTCAGCAATTGCCAGTACAGGCCAACGCTTTCAATATGCACCTGCTCATCTGGCGAGTGTGGGCCGGTGATGGTTGGCCCAATAGAAACCATATCCATATTCGGGTAAGGCTTCTTGAACAGGCCGCATTCCAGACCGGCGTGGATCACCATAATGTTTGGCGTCTTGTTGAACAGCGTTTGATACAGCTCACGCACCAGATGCATCACCGGTGAGTTCGCGTCTGGCTGCCAGCCAGGGTAACTCCCTTTTGCCGCAATATGCGCGCCAGCCAATTGGCCCAAGGCGGTCAGCATCGCAACGACATAATCCTTGCCGCTGTCGATCAGCGAGCGGATCAGGCAGATGATTTCTGCTTCGTTTTCGCCAGTGGTGACGACGCCAAGGTTAAGGGACGTTTCCACCACGCCTTTCACCGCATCACTCATGCGGATCACACCGTTGGGAGTGCCGTTCATCAAGGCCAGAAAACGTTGCTGGCTGTCGGCCGTCATCGCCTGCAGTGAACTGCTGGCCGGTTCCAACAGCACGGTAATGTTCTTCTCTTTGGCTGACAGCTCATTTTGCAGCGTAGTGAGGAAGGCTTGGCTCAGCGCTTTCAGCGCGTCGGCTTGATCGGCAGGCACTGCGACGGTAGCAAAGGCTTCACGCGGGATTGCGTTACGCAACGTACCGCCGTTCAGTTCCAGCAGGCGCAGATTGAGCTGTGGTGCATGATCAAACAAGAAGCGCGCCAGCAATTTGTTGGCGTTACCCAGCCCCAAATGGATATCTGCGCCAGAGTGGCCGCCTTTCAGCCCTTTGATGGTCAGCTTCAGCGTTTGGTAATCGGCTGGCAGCGCTTCGCGTTGCAATGGCAGGGTTGTGATGAAATCAATCCCACCCGCACAGCCCATGTAGATTTCACCTTCTTCCTCAGAATCGGTGTTGATCAGAATATCGGCTTGCAGCCAGCCCGGTTGCAGACCGAACGCTCCGTCCATGCCCGCTTCTTCTGTCATGGTCAGCAGCACTTCCAACGGGCCGTGTTCCACGCGTTCATCCGCCAAGACCGCCAGCGCAGAGGCCATCCCGATGCCGTTATCGGCACCCAACGTGGTGCCACGGGCTTTCACCCACTCGCCGTCAACGTAAGGTTGAATCGGATCTTTCGCGAAATCATGAACGGTATCGTTGTTTTTCTGTGGCACCATATCCAGGTGAGCCTGCAAAGCTACCGGCTTGCGGTTTTCCATACCGGGCGTGGCGGGTTTGCGCAGTAAAATATTGCCAACCTGATCGCGCTCTACGTGCAGGTTTTTTTCTTTGGCCCACTCAACAATGTGTTGTGCCAGCTGTTCTTCATGATAAGACGGATGTGGAATCGAGCAGATTTTGGCAAAAATATCCCACAGCGGCTGTGGCGAAAGTTGAGACAGTTCAGACACGTTAAGTCTCCTGTTACGGCATTCAACACGTTGCGCGAATACCGTGTGGTTAGGTTAATGGGCATGTGTGCCTGTTCGGCACGATACGCAGAGAATATCATTTTATTCCTGCGGGTGCGCGTGTCGTATCGGGCGGTTTATTGAGCGTTACCCTGATGTTTTACGCGTACTTGGCACCCGTGAGCGCCGGTTTTACCGGCATTATGCAGCGAGGAAATCCGCATGAATTCCTCGGTTAAACTGGTATTCATCGCGCTCAGTCTCTATAATCTCGCGCAACCTTTTTTCCCCTGATCACTGAGTAAGCCACTTCAAAGCTGGCTGGGACACCATTCTATGAGCGAAAAATACGTTGTTACCTGGGATATGTTGCAAATGCAAGCGCGCAAACTGGCGCACCGCCTGCTGCCTGCCGATAAATGGACTGGCATCATCGCGGTAAGTCGCGGTGGTTTGGTACCGGCGGCGCTGTTGGCGCGCGAGTTAGGTATTCGCCACGTCGATACCGTCTGCATTTCCAGCTATGACCATGACAACCAGCGCGAAATGAAGGTGCTCAAACGTGCCGAAGGCGACGGTGAAGGGTTCATCGTGGTTGACGATCTGGTGGATACCGGCGGCACGGCGAAAGCAATCCGCGAAATGTACCCGAAAGCCCACTTTGTTACTATCTTCGCTAAACCTGCGGGTCGCCCGTTGGTCGATGATTACGTGGTCGACATCCCTCAGGATACCTGGATCGAACAGCCGTGGGATATGGCGGTGAGCTTCGTGCCACCGATCGGCGGCCGCTAAGTAACCGTCTGTCTTAACGCCCGGTGTTGCCGGGCGTTTTAGATCGAATTCTCCACAGAGTGCACGTCCGCGTCGGCGCAAGCCCATGTGCCGGCGTTAAGTGAACGCTGTTCCTCCAGCACAGTATCTGCCCGCTAAGCCTATCGTCATCTTCTGTAAATTCCCCGCGATGGCCCGGTATATTTTGGTTTATACCGCCAGAGTTAGGTACACTACCTCCAGTTAAGTAGGCTTTTTGCAGCCTACGGCCAGCTTGATGGAGGCTGTTGTTATCATGGCACAAGCCAACCTTTCTGAAATTCTGTTTAAACCCAAATTCAAACACCGCGAGACATCAACGCTGATCCTCCGAGCGCAGCGTAGCATCGGTGCCAACATGCATACACCGCTGGAAGGTGATACCGCCTGCCACTGGTACCGCATGCTTAACCGGCTGTTATGGACCTGGCGCGGCGTCTCTCCGGTCGAGATTGTCGAAGTATTGTCACGTATCGCGGTCTCGAATGCGGAACACAGCGATGAGCAACGGCTGGACACCGTGGTCGGTTACCGTAACGGTAACTGGATTTACGAATGGGTGCATCAGGGAATGCAATGGCAGCAACGGGCGATAGAGCAGGCCGATCCGCTGCTGGGTGGTAAGTATTGGCTCAACGCGAGCAATTTTTACAGCATTGCGGGTTACCCGCACCTGAAAGGCGATGAGTTAGCAGAACAGGCGGAAACGCTGGCTAACCGCGCGTATGAACAGGCGGCATTGTTGCTACCGTATCAGCTTAAAGAATTGACGTTTAACATCGAAGGCGGTAGCCCAATTACCGGCTTCCTGCATATGCCGGATAACGGCAGCGCGCCGTTCCCCACGGTGTTGATGTGCGGCAGCCTCGATACCTTACAAACCGATTATCATCGCTTGTTCAGTGACTACTTTGCGCCGCGCGGTATTGCGATGTTGACGATCGATATGCCGTCAATTGGTGCATCATCCAAGTGGAAGTTGACGCAGGATTCCAGCGTTTTACACCAGCAAGTGTTACAGCAGTTGTCTTCGGTACCCTGGGTTGACCATCAGCGGGTGAGCGCTTTTGGCTTCCGTTTCGGTGCCAACGTCGCTGTGCGGCTGGCGTATTTGGAGCCACATCGTCTGCGTGGCGTTGCTTGCCTCGGTCCGGTAGTGCACGGCATTCTTTGCGACGCGCGTAATCAGCAGCGGGTGCCTGACATGTATATGGATGTGTTGGCCAGCCGTATGGGGATGCCGGACGCCTCCGATCATATATTGAAGATGGAACTCAATCGTTACTCGTTGAAGATGCAAGGGCTGCTTGGCCGTCGTTGTTCAACACCGATGTTGGCTGGTTATTGGGATAACGATCCGCTTAGCCCGAAACAAGAGGCGCAGTTAATCGCTTCGTCTTCACTGGACGGCAAACTGTTAGCGATTCCACGTACTCCGGTATACCGCAGTTTCCACCACGCGCTACAGCAAATTAGCGACTGGTTAAACGAGAAAATGCGTTAAATAGTTGCTAATTTTTAACAATTTGTTAAAAAGAGGTATCTACATTGAGGAGGTTGAAGCATGACATTACCGAGTGGTCACCCTAAAAGCCGACTAATGAAAAAATTTGCCAGCTTAGGGCCGTACCTACGCGAAGGGCAATGTGAGAATGACCGGTTTTTCTTTGATTGTTTAGCCGTTTGCGTCAACGTTAAACCCGAACCCGAGCTGCGTGAGTTCTGGGGCTGGTGGATCGAACTGCAAGCGGATGAATCACGTTTCACCTATGTTTATCAGTTTGGCCTCTTCAATAAAGAGGGGAACTGGCAAGCGGAAAACATTAAGAGTGCTGAAGTAAAACAGAAGCTAGAAACCACGCTGCGTGATTTTCATCAGCGCCTGGCGGCGCTGCTGGCCAGCATGGATCTGGCGCTGGAACCGGCTGACGATTTTAAAGAACAGCCGATCAAACTTTCTGCTTAACCCCCTTTCCCCGAACAATTGCGCTGAATTCGCGTTGTGCCTGTTGGCATAACGCGTCTCTCCTGTTACAAAGTCCTTTGCATTTCTTCTTTTTCAACGGCGAATAATTATGAACGGCAGCCAGACATTGGTTGTGAAATTGGGCACCAGCGTGTTGACCGGCGGATCGTTGCGTCTGAACCGTGCTCATATTGTCGAACTGGTGCGCCAATGCGCACAGCAACATGCAGCGGGACACCGCATTGTTATTGTCACCTCCGGGGCGATTGCCGCAGGGCGTGAGCATTTGGGTTACCCCGAGTTGCCCGCCACTATCGCGTCGAAGCAGCTATTGGCCGCGGTTGGGCAGAGCCGCCTGATTCAACTGTGGGAGCAACTGTTTTCTATTTACGGCATTCACGTAGGCCAAATGTTGCTGACGCGTGCCGATTTGGAGGACCGCGAACGTTTCCTCAATGCGCGCGATACCCTGAGCGCATTATTGGATAGCCGAATTGTTCCGGTAATCAATGAGAACGACGCGGTGGCTACCGCAGAAATCAAAGTCGGTGATAACGATAACCTGTCGGCCTTGGCGGCGATCCTCGCCAGCGCCGATAAACTGTTGTTATTAACCGATCAGCAAGGGTTATACACCGCCGATCCGCGCAATAATCCGCAGGCCGAACTGATCCGTGAAGTCCACGGTGTAGATGATGCGTTGCGAGCCATTGCTGGCGATAGCGTATCCGGCTTGGGAACCGGCGGCATGGGCACAAAGTTGCAGGCGGCGGATGTCGCTTGCCGCGCGGGTATCGATGTGATCATCGCCGCTGGCAGCAAGCCGGGCGTGATCGCCGACGTGATGGACGGCAACCCGGTCGGCACCCGTTTTCATGCGTTGGAAACACCATTGGAAAACCGCAAACGCTGGATCTTTGGCGCACCACCGGCGGGTGAAATCACCGTCGATGACGGCGCGGTTGAAGCCATTATGGCGCGCGGCAGTTCGCTGCTGCCCAAAGGTGTACGGGAAGTGAAGGGCGATTTCTCCCGTGGCGAAGTGATCCGCATTCGTAATTTGGCTGGCCGCGATTTGGCTCACGGCGTTAGCCGCTACAACAGTGATGCGATGCGCATGATCGCGGGCCATCACTCGCAAGACATCACGCAGATTCTCGGTTATGAATACGGCCCCGTCGCCGTGCACCGCGACGATATGATCGTAAGTTAAGGAGTGAGCATGCTAGAGCAGATGGGGAAGGCCGCGAAGCAGGCATCCTGGCAACTGGCGGTGCTGAGCACGGCGAGAAAAAACCAGGTGTTGGCGGTAATGGCCGACATGTTGGAAGCCAACAGCGAAGCGATTTTGCTGGCGAATGAACAGGATATGACGCAGGCACGCGCCAGCGGAATGAGTGAAGCGCTACTCGACCGCCTGTTATTGACCCCCGCGCGTTTGGCGGCCATCGCTAATGACGTGCGCCAGGTGTGCCGCCTGAGCGATCCGGTGGGGCACGTGTTGGACGGTAGCCTATTGGACAGCGGCTTGAAATTGGAACGCCGGCGCGTACCGTTAGGCGTCATTGGCGTTATTTATGAAGCGCGACCTAACGTGACGATCGACGTCGCCAGCCTGTGCTTAAAAACCGGTAATGCGGTGATCCTGCGCGGTGGCAAAGAGACGCACAACACCAATCAGGCGACGGTAAAAGTGATCCAACAGGCGCTGGAACAGTGTGGCTTACCGGCTGCGGCCGTTCAGGCGATTGAAAGCCCGGATCGCGCGCTGGTCAATGAGTTGCTGCGCTTAGATCGCTACGTGGATATGTTGATTCCACGCGGTGGCGCTGGCTTACACAAACTGTGCCGCGAGCACTCCACCATCCCGGTAATCACCGGTGGCATTGGCGTGTGTCATATCTACGTGGATGATAGCGCGGATTATGACAAAGCGCTGGCGGTGATCGAGAACGCGAAAATTCAGCGGCCAAGCGCGTGTAATTCGGTAGAGACGCTGCTGGTTAACCGCACCATCGCCAACAGTTTCTTACCGGCACTGAGCGCACGTATGGCGGCGGTAGGCGTAACGCTGCACGCCAGCGACAACGCTATGCCGCTGTTGCAAGATGGCCCTGCCAACGTGGTGGCCGTGGCAGAGGCGGATTACGATGATGAATGGCTATCGTTGGATCTGAATGTGACGCTGGTTGATAACATTGATCAGGCCATTGACCATATCCGCACCCATGGCACCAGCCATTCTGATGCGATTCTGACGCGTTCTTTGAGCCATGCTGAACACTTTGTGCGGGCGGTGGATTCCTCTGCGGTTTATGTGAATGCCAGTACCCGTTTCACCGACGGTGGCCAGTTTGGTTTAGGTGCCGAGGTGGCCGTCAGCACGCAAAAACTGCATGCGCGCGGCCCGATGGGGCTTGATGCACTGACCACCTACAAGTGGATTGGCTATGGCGACGACTTAACCCGCAGTTAGCGCTAGAGGCTGAGTGAGTGAGATAGACAAATCAAAGGCACAGCATGCTGTGCCTTTGTGGTATCTAAGGGGGAGTGAGGTTTTTAATCCACAAAAGGTATACGGTTGATGTGATATTCAGCGAACGATTAGCAGGCTATTGACTCACCGTAGGATTTTGCATAGGTTATTCACCGCCCCCCGGTTTGCATTTACAAGCTAACCTCATAAAGCCGATATAGCTCAGTTGGTAGAGCAGCGCATTCGTAATGCGAAGGTCGTAGGTTCGACTCCTATTATCGGCACCATTTCAACTTCCCCAAACGTCCGTATTCATCCATAACCACCCTGATTTATAAAAAATTTTACTGCTTTTCAGTCCCTCGTCATCCGTAACTATCCAGTAGAATCCGATACAGAATGTGTATAGGATTGTGTATATGTTCCTGTTCGGTCTGGGATTCCTATACACATGCCTTTAAACGATATGCAGATTCGCCGCGCTAAGCCTGAAGCTAAATCCTATACACTTGGAGATGGGCAAGGGCTTTCATTGCTTATTGAACCTAATGGAAGCAAGAGCTGGCGATTCCGTTATCGTTTTGCCGGTAAACCCAAAATGATCTCGCTTGGTGTTTATCCAACAATCACACTCGCTGATGCGCGTTCTCGACGTGACGATGCCCGCAAACTGGTCGC
This sequence comes from Serratia sp. NPDC078593, assembly GCF_050268245.1. Classification (NCBI taxonomy): domain Bacteria; kingdom Pseudomonadati; phylum Pseudomonadota; class Gammaproteobacteria; order Enterobacterales; family Yersiniaceae; genus Serratia; species Serratia sp. NPDC078593. The sequence goes on from NZ_JBNNGK010000019.1 coordinate 62,084, forward strand.
GGAAGGAAAGAATCCGAGTGAGGTTAGAAAAGAGCAGAAGATTGCTTTGCAAACGGAATCCGAAAACGCGTTTGAAAAGATAGCCACAGAGTGGCATCAGATGAAGTCCGCCAAATGGTCGGCAGGATATGCGTCAGATATCATGGAAGCGTTTCAGAACGATATTTTTCCTTACGTGGGTACGAGACCTGTCGGCGAAATCAAACCGCTAGAACTGCTTAATGTACTGCGTAAAATCGAAAAGCGCGGTGCATTAGAAAAAATGCGCAAAGTTCGGCAGCGATGCTCAGAGGTTTTCCGCTATGCCATTGCTACAGGAAGGGCTGAATTTAATCCTGCAGCAGATCTCTCCAGTGCTCTTGAAGTACATCAATCCAATCATTTCCCGTTCTTAAAGGATGATGAGATACCTGATTTTCTGTGTGCTTTAGACAGTTACACAGGTAGTCGGCTTGTCCAGATTGCTACGAAATTATTGATGATTACGGGCGTGAGAACCATCGAATTACGTGCGGCATTGTGGTCAGAGTTTGATCTGGATAACGCTATTTGGGAAATTCCAGCAGAAAGGATGAAAATGCGTAGGGCACACCTTGTGCCACTGTCGTTTCAAGCGTTAGATTTACTTAATAAACTCAAAATGATGACAGGGAATTATCGTTATGCATTTCCGGGGCGGAACGATCCGAACAAGCCGATGAGCGAGGCCAGCATAAATCAACTGATTAAGCGCATAGGTTATGCAGGACGTGTTACAGGTCATGGATTTCGGCATACGCTTTCTACCATCTTGCATGAGAAAGGATATGACTCACAATGGATTGAGATGCAATTAGCCCACGTAGATAAAAATTGTATTCGAGGAACTTATAATCATGCTCAATACATTGAAAAACGGCGGTCAATGCTTCAATGGTATTCAAGTTTTTTATTTAACATAAAAGGATGGTCTCATGGGTGAGTTTTCTAAACTAGTAGGGGATTATGGTGAGGACATAGTCTCGCATTTTCTTAATATATTTGGGTGGGAGAACCATGCGGTAAATAAATATGTTGACTGCCACACTCGTAAACATGAAAAAAACACACATGGTATCGATGCATTATTTGTCTATAATTCACCGTTAGAATCAAAGACTATAGAGAATGTGATAGTATCATCAAAGTATTCTTCAAATCCTTATTCTAAAGTGGCTTCCATCTTTAAAAGTCATTTTGAAGATATTGCTACAGCTATAGAGTGTTATGCAAAATCCTCGCTAAAAAAAGAAATCAATCAGCAGATGATTTCTGCTGGTCGATATAATGGTTGTAAAAAAGTTGATACGGGTGTTCTTTTTTACATTAATAATGACAGTAACCCGGATAAACAAGATATTATTAGTTCTATTAAGAGTTCACAAATTAGCAGTGATCTTAAATATAGAACTATACATGTTGTGGATAATAAAAGAGCATCTTTTTTATATGAGAGTATTACTTATATAAAGAATAAATACGGGGATGATAAAGTTAATTTTTTCTATCCTCCAACATCTCTAAATCTTACCATTACTGGTAAACGGTATTTTGGGAAAATCTTCCCAGTTGAGTATATTTCTTCCCCAATAATTCCTTTTATCATTGAAAGAGGTAATCAAGAACAACCTATTATTTGTTTGGTTTCATCTGAACCATTTTCCGCTGATGGTATTGAGCATTTACTATCATGTACAAGGGATTTAGTAGCTGATATATCTAAAAATCTTTTATTCGTATTTAGTCATTATAACAAGCTGAATGCTAAAGAAGATTTGGACAGATTGCGTTTGTCTCTTGATAGAGAGATAAATATTGAAATTGATTCTTACAATACCGATTTTAGAGGGTAAGATAATGGATTCTATGATTTTGCCAAGTGGCGATAATTTAAAAACTCTCTTGTCTCAATCAAAGATAAGTAAAAGTGAAGTAAAGTCCGTATTACGAGGGAGAGGAGTATTTTGCTCTAGTGACGAAAAAAACAATACAGTTCCATTATTGATTAAAACTCTAGTGAGTCCGTCGGAGTACTATTTTCTTCAGGATAGAATTAAAACCAAAGAACATAGCGCAAAAATTAACATGAGGACTCTGAAATGGGACTCAGAAGAGTCTTTAATTGATTCTATAGGTGATGATTTCAACCTATCTGATTTGGTAGATGATCCTTTTTGTAATTATGAAGTGACAAATGTTTCTGACTTTTATGTAAAAGATAATGATGATTCTATAGCTTTAGACTTCACCATAAAACGTATAGATCTAATGAATGGTTGGCATGAAGCAGAACAGTATTTTTCTGGTAGAATTGAATTGGAAAAAAATAGTGAGAAGAAAGATGATGTCGAAGTAAATATTTCTCTCAATCACACATCTCAAGAAACAAAGTTAGTTGCAGATAAAATACTTAGAAGATTAAATTCCCATTTGAAGGCCCAAGGACATATTAAGCAAGACTCTGAGATATTAAAAATTCAGTTTAATCATTTTGATAATGCTAAAAGAATACAATTTCTTGAGAATATTGCCAAATCTCATGTCCAAAACGAATTTTATTTTCAAAAAATTATAGATGTTGATTTCTATCCGGATGAAACAACCACTTTTCCAGATGATCTAAAGTGGTTAGAGAGAAATATTGAAGAATTAAAATTAAAAGGTACTTTAGGTGAGTCAATATTCTTCAGAAATAAAAGCCTTCACCCAAATCTGAAAATATCAAAGCTCGTGGCCAGTTACACAATGCAAGATATTGACTATGACGCAGAGTGTAAGATCTCATATGAATTTCCTGAGTATTCAACTAAGAAATCAGAAGTTGCTGAGCTTGTTATTGATTTTAAAGCATTTAATGGCAAAGGTGCTTCTGTTTCAAAAATTAATGAAATCAAAGCCAGTATTATGAAAACTATTGAAGCAAAAAAAGTAAAAGCCTATGATTTATATAAGCTTGTCGCTGATTAATTCGTTTGGTGATTTTTAGATTAATGTGTTAAGGCCGCGTAAAAAGGTGGCTTTAACACGTAATTGTCATTGTTCTTCAAATCGGCACTTACTTTAAGTGGAATATATAATTATTTATATTTCCAGCGCGCAATGCTCTCCCCGCCACGCCTGCGCGCTTAAGGGGCCGCTTTTAATGCAGGTGCATAAGTGTCGTCAGGCCGCGCAAGAACTGGCGCAGGCAAGGGCGGCGGGATTCTGGCTGTTATAACCCATTAATTCAGGTGCAAGCGCGGCGGCCAGCTCTGTGCAGTGCACCTGCATAAAATCATTCAGCCGGTTGCGGATACTTATGCGCTGCACGTTCTCATGCGAGCGAATATAGCGACCAGCCGCCTGATTAATTTCCCATGTTTTCACGTCGATAATATCGCGCAGGGTTTGCAGACTCCGGGGCGGCTGTCATCACCGGTGGCAATGAGTTCGCGGTATTCCTGTTCGGCCCGGCCAGCTCCTGTATTACGGGGCAGCCAGGCGCAGGCAGTCTTCAAAGGCTTGCTGTAGCGTCATGGCGGTCACGAGCGTTTCTCCTGATTATGGCGGAACGGTGAGCTGTAACAGCCCCGGTTTGATAAACGCCTGCTTTACTGCATGCTTTTCTGCCCATTCAGCGAGTATCAGAGAGATAAACTCCGGGCTATTATCCATGCGAAGCATTTTAGGATAGCCGCAGTTTGCCGCGATCCTATCGAGGACACGAACCACTCGTGGAATGGGTAGGTTCAGGTCTATTTCAATCGACAACGCCTCTCGATTAAAGTCATCAACGACATTGAACGTGCGAAAATGACGACCGCAAATCAAAGCGTCGTGCATGAAATCAACGGACCAACTCTGGTTTAACGTTTCTGGCATGACCAGCGGTTCGGCCTCGTTTCGCACGTTGTCTCACCCTCACAGGCAATAAGACCCTATCTTATAAAATCAGGTGGTTAGATCAATGATTGTACTTTTTGCAGTCGTTATGATTGCTTTTTGCGCAGAGTTTATAAGGGAATGTGCAATGGATACGGTAGAGGAACTTAACGGAACGTACTTCTATGCTGGAAAATCTAATCTGAGCGCTGCCGAGCTCCTGTTTATGATTTTTTGTGAGAATACTGCAACTCAATTTGGTATAGGTGCTGCTGATTTTGGTGCTGTTATTGCTATTGTGTCGGGAAGAAACAACTTAGGTACAAGAGGTAAGCTCGCCAACGCGACGAAAGGCACCTCATACGCTTCAAAAGCTGCACGAGCAGTATTTAAAAAGACGAAATTTCCTTTCGGTATCTCGTTACCTACTTGGTTGGGTGGTTACACGCCGTGGACGGCTCGTCGTGTCATGGTTCACAACATTGCACCATTTGTTGGTCGTTCGCTTCCATTGATCGGTGTGATCATTCTTTCTTCTGATGTTTCACAGATCACCTATCGTACTATACGCGATTACAACACCATCGCGCGGGGCAACGATAAGTTATGGTAGACAGTATCGAGCAGCAGATTTACGAGCTTGTACGGCCTTACGCTGGCACGTATTTGTTCAACATCAAGCAGGTGGAATTAACACCAGAAACAGATCTTGATACTGATTTGGGCATTGATGAGCTTGAAGCCGAAGATCTGATAAATGACTTCTTCCAAAAATTCAATGTTGAACGGGGTCGCTTTAGGATCAAAACCTACTTCCCAGACGTTCCTTTTTCATGGAATCCGTTTAAGAAAACGGAACCTATGCTCGTTCCTGATTTCACTATCGGTATGTTGATCGAGTCAGCAAAAGCCGGGAAATGGTTGTACGACTAATCATAAGCAAGGAGCTTTAAAAATGGCAGTACCTGTACATTTATTTTTGACTGATGACGGTGGTGCGGTGATCCGTGGTTCTTCTGATGTTGCTGGCCGTGAAGGGAGTATTGAGCTACGGGGTTTGCACCATAATTTAACGCTGCCAACAGATCCAATGACGGGGAAAGTGACTGGCACGCGTCAGCATTCGCCTTTCCAGTTTACAAAAGAGCTTGATAGCGCTTCGCCATATCTTTTCAAGGCCGCCGCAACGGGGCAAACGCTTCAATCTGCTGAGTTTCGTTTCTACTTTATCAACGATGCGGGGCAAGAGGCGGAGTATTATCGGATCACGCTAGAGAGTGTGAAAGTGATTTCTGTCAGCCCTGTTATGCACGATACGCGAGGTTGTCCGGGGACGGGTCATATGGAAGAGGTTGCATTAAACTACGAGAAGATCACTCATCTGTATAAAGACGGCAATCTATTAGCGCATGACGCTTGGAATGAGCGTTCGACGGCGACGACATAAGAAAGGTGGCATTTTGCAGCGTTTTCCGCTCTAACGTTAAACTAACGCTCAAATTTAATCGCATTCTACCCCGCTTCCTTCGCCATTCCCCCATTTCAGAGATGCATTCAACACGAAATTATTCGTAGTATAGTGAGATAAATGATTCAGTACGGATGTCCGTTATGACCTACTCGATTGGCGAGTTTGCCAAACTTTGCGGGATCAATGCCACCACACTCAGGGCGTGGCAGCGCCGCTATGGCTTGCTCAAGCCACTACGCACAGAGGGCGGGCATCGGCTTTACAGCGAAACGGATGTTCAACAGGCGTTGAAAATCCTCGATTGGGTGAAAAAGGGGGTGCCGGTCAGCCAGGTGAAACCGCTGCTGGATCGCCCCGCACTGCGTAAAACCAACAACTGGCTTGTGTTGCAAGAAGCCATGCTACAACGGCTCCATGACGGGCGTATCGAGTCACTGCGGCAGCTAATTTATGACTCAGGCCGCGAATACCCAAGAGAGCAATTGGTTAGCGAAGTTTTGCGACCGCTGCGCAGTCAGGTATCCGCGAATATTCCCACTATGGTGACGCTGCGTGAAGTTCTCGATGGCATCATCATCGCTTATACCTCTTTTTGTCTCGAAGGCGATAGAAAATCTCCGGGTGATAATTATCTGCTGAGCGGTTGGCACGTAAAAGATCCTTGTGAGGTATGGCTGGAGGCGCTTAAGCGAACGGGCAAAGGGCTGCGTATCGATGTCCTTCCCGCATTGCCAACAGCGCTGGCGCCAGAAGTTTTCCCGGATCGTCACTGGCTGTTGGTGGTCCCTGGGGAATTATCGCTTGCCCGGGAAAAGCAAATTTTGCAATGGCGTAAAGCGGTTGTTTCTCTTGAGGTTATCACGCTGTAATTCACCTATCATCGTCGCCGCTTGCTGGGTAACAGCGGCATTGCGGTGATTTTTGACGACTGCCACAACCGCATCGGTAGCCTAACGCTGCCGACACGGCTCAATCCTTATCCTTCCCATTACTCAGCGGCTCGTCGTCGCGAGCGCGTTTGATCTCATCCAGATCGCCAAATAATCCGTGCCTATCCACCTCACGATGCTAAACCGCGGTGAAATTCCGGTTCAAACGCAGCGGCAGTGCTTGGATGTGTTATCTGTCCAATACCGGAAACCGTACCTTGTACAAAATTATCCTATTGATATCAAAGCCAAGTAAAAAACATCGGGTAAAAACTTGGACAAATTTTATTGATTGTGTAAGTTTAAGGTATCCAGTTTAATTGCCGGAACGTCCGGCGAGGGGAGAACCGATGAGCACCCTACAGCCCGTGATAAACAAGTTCGTCGGATTTTATACCGCGCTGGATGCCGAGTCGGTTAGCGCACTGCCTGCGCTCTACCATCCCGAGGCGGTGTTGAACGATCCCTTCGGCCGCCATGCTGGGCTACACGCCATTCAACGTTATTTCGCGCATCTGCTGGAAAATGTGGAGCAATGCCGTTTTGATATCGATGAACCGATTGGTGATGGCCGCCGTTTCGGCGTGAGTTGGGTGATGCACTGGTCGCATCCCCGCATGGCGGGGGGCAAGGCGCTCACGCTGCCGGGGTGTTCAATGGTCGTGGTACAAGGGGCGCAGGTCATCCAACAGCGCGATTATTACGATGCTGGCGAGATGATTTATGCGCATATTCCGCTGTTGGGGTGGGCCATTCGCCGTATTAAGCAGAGGGTAAGCGCATGAAAACCGTGCTGATTACTGGCGCAAGTTCTGGCATTGGCGAAGGATTGGCAAAATCCTTTGCCAATGACGGCTATCACGTGATTGCCTGCGGGCGCGATGCCGCACGGCTTGCCGTGCTACAGCAGTACAGCCAACGTATTACCCTGCGTCAGTTTGATATGACCGATGCCGATGCCTGCCGTGAGGCGCTGGCGGATTGCCATGTCGATCTGGCGGTGCTCTGCGCGGGAACCTGCGAATACCTTGATCAAGGGATCATCGATACCGATCTCGTCTCCCGCGTGATGACCACCAATTTTCTTGGCCCGGTGAACTGTTTGTCGGCGCTTCAGTCGCAGTTATTGCCCGGTAGCCGGGTCGTGTTGGTGAGTTCAATGGCGCACTGGCTGCCGTTTACGCGCGCGGAGGCCTACGGCGCATCCAAAGCGGCGTTAACCTGGTTTGCCGACAGCTTAAGGTTGGATTGGGAACCAAAAGGGATCGCGGTCACGGTCGTCTCTCCCGGCTTTGTGGATACGCCACTGACGCAGAAAAATGATTTTTCAATGCCGGGCATCGTGAGCGTTGAACACGCCGTTAAGGCGATACGCCGCGGCTTGAAACAAGAGAAAGCGCATATCGCTTTCCCCACAGGCTTTGGCCTAATACTGCGTCTATTAGCCGGATTACCGTCCTCCCTTCAGCGTGCTTTGTTACGCAGGCTGGTGCGGGGATGAATATCGCGATTATCGGCAGCGGTATCGCCGGGCTGACCTGCGCGTGGCGTCTGGCCGGGCATCATCAGGTCACGCTGTTTGAGGCCGAAAATAGCGTGGGCGGCCATACGGCGACGGTGGATGTCACAACCCCCGCCGGCCAGTTTGCGATCGATACCGGGTTTATCGTGTACAACGATCGTACCTATCCCCGTTTTATGGGTTTACTCAGCGAGTTGGGTATCACAGGGCAAAAAACGGAGATGAGTTTTTCCGTTCATAACCCGCTGAGTGGGCTTGAATATAACGGCCATTCACTGGCGTCGCTATTTGCACAACGCCGTAATCTGTTCAACCTACGTTTCTGGCGGTTACTGCGGGACATTGTGCGTTTTAATCGTTTGGCAAAGCGAGCGCTGAAGGACGCGACCGCTAACGATGAAACGTTACAGACGTTTCTGGATCGTCACGGCTTTAATGCATTTTTTGCTCGCCATTATATTTTACCGATGGGGGCGGCTATTTGGTCCTCCTCACTTGAAGAGATGCGCCGCTTTCCATTGGCGTTGTTTTTACGCTTTTTTGAAAACCACGGTTTGCTGGATGTGACCCAGCGCCCTCAGTGGTATGTAGTGCCGGGTGGTTCACGGGAGTACGTGCGTGCCTTGCTGGCGCAACGGGGTGATGCGCTGACGCTGCGCGTCAACGCGCCAGTAAAACAGGTCGTTCGTCATGCCGACAGCGTTGAGATTACTCTGGCAGATGAAACGTTGGTTTTCGATCAAGTGATTTTCGCCTGCCATTCCGCACAGGCTTTGGCGTTGTTAGCCAACCCAACCGATGCGGAAACCGAGATACTTGGTGGTATCGCTTGGCAGCGTAACGAAGTGGTTTTACACAGCGATAAACGCTGGTTGCCGGTAACGGAAAAGGCGTGGGCCAGTTGGAATTACCGCCTCAGTGAGCATGATGAAGCGCGCGCCTGTGTAACCTATAACATGAATATTTTGCAGGGATTAGCAAAAGCCAGCCCCTTGTTTTGCGTAACGCTAAATCCCGACTCAACGATTGATGAGCGCTATGTTTGGCAGCGTTTTATTTATGAGCATCCCCTTTTCAATCGCCAAAGTTGGCAAGCGCAATTACGCCGCGCAGAGATCAATGGTCAGCAACGTAGCTGGTATTGCGGGGCTTATTGGTACAACGGTTTTCACGAAGATGGTGTACGCAGCGCGCTGGATGTGGTGAACGGCATCGCGAATGGGGGGCAACAATGAACAGTTGCCTCTATCACGGTGTGTTACGCCATCGCCGCTGGCAGCCGCGTGTGCATCACTTTCGCTATCACCTCTTTATGGTGTATCTCGATCTGGATGAACTGACTACGCTGGATCAGGTGGGGATTCGGCATAACCGGTTTGCGGCGGCATCGTTTTACGATAGCGATTATCCATTGGGTACGCCGTTAAAACAGCAGGCGCTGGCGCGGCTAGAAACGCTGACCGGTGAGAGGCCGGCCGGTAAAGTCATGTTGCTAACCCAGCTTCGTTATTTGGGGTTCCATTTTAATCCGGTCAATTTTTATTACTTTTTTGACCAACAGGATGTTTTGCGTTGGGTTCTGTTTGAGGTGCGTAATACACCGTGGAATGAACGCCATTATTATGCCGTCGATGCGCAGGAGAAACGGCCAACGGAAAAAGCGTTTCATGTATCGCCCTTTAATCCAATGGATATGGTGTATCACTGGCGGTTTCGCTGCCCGGGAAAAACGCTGCATATGCATATTGAAAATCATCAGGCAGAAAAAGTGTTCGACGCCACATTAATGTTGGTGCGTCAGCCGCTAACGCGTCCAGTGCTTAAAAGGATGTTACGTAAAATACCGTTTATGACATTGAAAACCGTGGTGGCGATTTATTGGCAGGCACTGTTGCTGTGGTTAAAGCGCGTGCCGATTCATCACCATCCTGCCAGTAGGAGTGAACGTTGATGACCGATCCTGTCTATGCGATTGAGACCGCGATCCCACGCAATGCGCGCGTGGCACGTTGGCTGCTTTTCCGTTTACTGGCGGGGCTGCGTCATGGTGCATTGATCGTGCGTGAGGGAACACAGACATTCCATTTTGGCGATCCAGAGGCGAGCTTGGTGGCAGAAGTCACGGTGCTGTCACCGGCAATTTATTGGCGGCTGATGACTGGTGGCAGCCTGGCTGCGGCAGAGGGGTGGATGGACGGCGAGTGGGAAACCCACCAACTGACGGCGGTGCTGCAGATTATCGCGTTAAACAGCCAAGTGCTGGGGCGGTTGGAAAATGGCTTCCGTCTGCTGGGGCGCCCGGTTGAACGGCTACGTCACTGGGCCCGCCGCAATGTTCGACACAATGCGCGGGAAAATATCAGCGCCCATTACGATCTGGGTAACGCGTTCTATCAGCAGTTTCTTGATGAGAACCTGCTTTACTCCAGCGCGCTGTTTACCTCGCCAACGCAGGATCTTTTTTCGGCACAGCAGGAAAAAATGCAGCGCTTGTGCGATCAACTGGCGCTAACGGCGGACGATCATTTACTGGAGATTGGAACGGGCTGGGGAGCGTTGGCAGAATTTGCGGCTCAGCGATACGGCTGCCAGGTCACCACGACGACGCTGTCGCGCGAGCAGTATGATTATGCCGTGGCGCGTATCGCCCGCGCGGGTTTGCAACACCGGGTTAAGGTACTGCTGTCTGATTACCGCGATTTAACTGGGCAGTTCGACAAACTGGTATCGGTGGAGATGATCGAAGCGGTAGGAAAATCGTTTTTGCCAACGTTTTTCGCGACCTGTCAGGCGCGGTTACGTCCTGGAGGGAAAATGGCGATCCAGGCGATTACCATCCAAGACCAACGCTACGCCGATTACAGCAAAAGCGTGGACTTTATCCAGCGTTACATTTTTCCCGGCGGCTTTTTGCCGTGTATTACGGCAATGAGCCAGGTGATGACCCGACATACGGATTTCGTCATCCGCAACCTGTTCGATATGGGCGCGGATTATGCGCGAACGTTGGTGCATTGGCGTAAACGCTTTGAACAGGCCTGGCCCGAGATAGAAAGATTGGGATTCGATGAGCGCTTTCGCCGTATGTGGCTGTATTATCTGGGCTACTGCGAGGCCGGTTTTAATGCCCGCACCATCAGCGTAGTGCAGATTACCGCCGAGCGTGTATGAAGCGCGCTGTGCCGGCGGTGGCATTGGCTATTGCGTTTGATATCTATTGGACGCTCGTGGTGGTGTTCCGTGAACGAGCGGTTTGGCTCTGGCTGTCGCTTGCCCTGTTGGCCTATATGCTGCTTAAGCCGCGGCAACGTATTTACGCCATGTTGCTTGCCATATTTGGCGGCCTGTTGGATAGCCTGTGGGCCGTCAGCGGGTTGATCCAATTTAACGGCGATGGCCTGTTGCCGCTTTGGATGATGGCGCTTTGGCTAATGTTTGCCTGCGTCTGGGTGGTGCTTACGGCTAACTCTAGGTTGAGCATTTGGGTGTTGGCGTTGATGGCGAGTTTGGGGGGGCCGCTGGCGTACTTTATCGGTGAAAGGTTGGGCGCAATGGTATTTCTTGCGCCGAGTTCCCTTGTGTTGAGCGGCATGGCGGTGGGATGGGGCGTGTTGATGCTGTGTTTCCACTCACTGATCGGGAGGTATGGATGATGCGCACAGTGTTGTTGTGGGTGTGGTTGTTCGCGGTGCCGGTGTTACCCGCTCAGGCTGACGACTGGTTGAACTGGCGTAAAGTCGGTGATGCCACGTTGAAGTGGGGGCCATTCACCGTTTATCACTCGCAATTACGGTCGCCTGATGGTCATTTTCACGGTCTGCGGCACTCTCAAGCGCTCATTATTACCTACCAACGCAGTATCGATAGAACCGACTTGGTTGATGCTACCCGCGAACAGTGGCAAGCGATGGGCAGGCTACAGCCACAAAGCGAAACATGGTTGCGCAGGTTAAACGCGCTTTGGCCCGATGTCAGTAAAGGTTCGCAACTGGCTTTTGTGTTGCACGAGGGCAAAGGGCAATTCTGGTATCGTGCATCATCTACGCAAACCGGCTTTACGCCGTTGGGCCCGCACCAGTCGACGGCTTTTAGCGAGAATTTTCTGGCCATTTGGTTAGATCCACGTACCCGTTATCCCGAATTGCGTCAGCAACTCATCGGAGGTAAACAATGAAAGCGTTTTTGACCTTTAGCCTGGCTCTGGTGATGCTCTTGACGGGGTGCAGCGCTGACCTCAGCGACTTTCAAGGCCAACAACCACGGCTCGATATTTTTAGCTATTTTCAGGGTAAAAGCGAAGCCTGGGGCATGGTGCAGGACCGCAGCGGTAAACAATTACGGCGATTCCACGTTGAGATTGACGGCGATGTTGTCGGTGACACGCTAACGCTGCGTGAGCAGTTTGTCTATGATGATGGAGAAAAACAGCAGCGCGTTTGGCACATTCGGCGTTTGGGCTCCGATCGTTATCAAGGCACCGCTGGGGATATTGCAGGGATAGCCACAGGGCAGGCCGCTGGCAATGCTTTTCATTGGCAGTACAGCATGAATGTTAAAGCGGATGGAAGAAATTGGTTATTACACTTTGACGACTGGATGTATTTGCAGGATGACACGCATTTATTTAATAAGACGGAAATGAAAAAATGGGGTGTTACCGTGGGTACCATTACGCTGTTCTTTACTAAAAAGAGATTGTGAAGGTGATAGGGCGATCGCTATTTCTGTAACGCGAATTTTTTTATGATGGTTTGTTATATTCCGCATGTCATTTGTGACAAATGGTGATTCATGTGGGTTGAATATTTAATTGCTTAAGTCTGTGTATTGGTATTATAATTTTCAATTAATAATTAAATAATGGCGTAATACTACGATTTATCCTAATTCATTTAATAAGATTAAATCCCTATTTAACCGTTTTATTTTTAAGAAAATTCCTGATTTTTTCTTTACTTGTTAATAAGATTGACTATTAATTTTATCGATACCTATAATTCGTAGCGCTTGGTCGGTATCGAATATTTTTAATTTCACGGAAATAACGTGTGGAGATTGGGAATGTTACCGTATCGATTAGCGTAAAATGAAATCGATTTATTGGTAATTCTATAAGGATATAACAATGAAAAAGTTAAATATGACAAAAGCGGCCACCATTATTGGCGGTACTTTCCGTACTTGTTCTTCTACCACCTACGAAAAAACCGTTATCGGTGGTACGACCATGTGTGCCGCTGTTTCTCAGTGCACTAACAAATATGGCCGTTCTGAGAAAACTTACCGCCTCGTAGCTAACCAACGCTGTGGTATCACCGCTTAGTAACTAAGTATTAGTTTAGGGTGTGGCGTTGTTGCCACACCCTGTTTTTCCCCCTCGGTTAATCTGTGATCGCCTTGGCAAAACCCCGGATGTTTGTGGCTTGAAGATGTCATGCAGCTGCGAGTCTTACCGTGCACCCGCGCTCCGTATAGTCTGATATCCCCCCCTTTCCTGTCACTCACTCCCCAAATCAGTTGCTGTGGTACCGCGTTCACCTCATTTTTAAGCTGGCGTGGCTGGATGACGGATAATTTGTCCACGTTGCTAAAACGTAGGGGGCGAACATGTTCGTCCCGCAGCCAGAGTTAAGCGATCGTGACGGGCGCGACGTGCCACGCCCCTACGCGGTGGGTGGGGCTGGATGACGGATTAGTTGACCACGTTGCTAAAACGTAGGGGCGAACATGTTCGCTCCGCAGCCAGCGTTAGGCGATCGTGACGGGCGTGGCGTGCCACGCCCCTACGCGGTGGGTGGGCTGGAAGATGCATAATTTGTCCACGTTGCTAAAACGTAGGGGGCGAACATGTTCGCCCCGCAGCCAGCGTTATATTGATCGTGATGGGCGCGACGTGCCACGCCCCTACGCGGTGGGTGGGGCTGGATGACGGATTAGTTGACCACGTTGCTAAAACGTAGGGGCGAACATGTTCGCTCC
>NZ_JBNNGK010000020.1:0-64899 GCF_050268245.1 Serratia sp. NPDC078593
ATGTCAGATCGCAATGCGCCTGTTAGGGCGCGGCTGGTAACAGAGCCTTATAGGCGCCTATGAAAAACCTCCGGCTATGCCGGAGGATATTTATTTGTCAGCCTTAAACCACTTTCTCGTGAGATGTTGATTGTTCTTGTTGGGCGATAGTCCAAAGAAAACCCAGACGTCAATGCTTTACCTTACAGCGAGATGATGTAGATATGCAGCCAAGAACGATGATGAGGAATGGCGACTAAAATTTGTTAGCCTCCTTGTTAACGGGCTGTATCAACGCCGTCCATTGTGAAGGCGGCTTTTACTGTTTCGCGCTGCTAGGCCTACCACGATTGTCCCTCATTTATTGTTTAATGCCGTGCAGTTACTCGCAGTATTGAGCCCATCATTTCTGCAACGGCGCGATAGTTTGCGTAGCGTATTCCAGCCCTGTTTTTATTTCCGGTAGCCCTCATTTTTCGACGTTAATCTTCCTGTGCGAAAGGATTCGAGCAGGGAGCAACTTATTAAGATTTCGATAGATATCGCCGCGATAGCCGTGGTTGTGGGCATGTTGCCAATGATGTTTTTAGCGCAACTGCCGCCTCAGGGGCTGCTGTTTAGCTTGGCGTTACTGATGCTGTGGTTATGGCGACAAACTCAGCATATTGTCTTTCAGGGACTCGCTTGGCTCTTGTGCGGGTTTATTTTTGCGTGTTGGAGTGCGGGTGGCATTGTGCGGCAAATCAACACGTTGAGCAGTAAACCCGTCAGTATCGTGGCAACGATAAGCAGTGTTAAATTATCAGGTCACGAACCCTCTAAACTGTTGTTTCGTATTGAGCAGGTTAATGATCGTTGGCTATTTCCAGCGTTGTCATTTAGCGCCAGCTTGAAGGGAAAACACGGGTGCGCCGGGCAACGTTGGGCGCTAAAAGTTCGGCTACGGCCGGTGCATAGCCGTCTTAATCAAGGTGGTTTTGATCGGCAGCGTTGGGCTATTGCACGGCGTCAGCCATTGGTGGGTTATATTCAGTCCGCCAAGCTTATCGATGCACAATGTGGCTGGCGGCAGCGAATTATCACCGCAGTGGAACGGCAGTTAGAGCCCTTGTCACATCGTGGCATTCTATTCGCGCTGGCATTTGGCGAACGGCTGTTAATCACTAAGCATGAACGTGCATTGCTACTTAAAACCGGGATAGCTCATTTAATGGCGATCTCCGGGTTACATATTTCGTTGGCGGCGATGTTGATATGGAGTCTTGCGCGATTGTTACAGCGCTTATTGCCGGCATGGCTTATTGGTTACCGCTTTCCGTTGTTGAGTAGCGTCATTCTGGCATTAGGCTATGTTTGGCTAGCCGGTGGGCAACCGCCTGCACTGCGTGCCGCCATGGCACTCACCTTGTGGATGGGGCTACGTTTATTTGGTGTCAGCTGTTCTTCTTGGCAAGTTTGGTTGTGGTGTATCAGCCTACTGCTATTAAGCGATCCGTTGGCGATATTGTCAGACAGTTTTTGGCTTTCGGCGCTGGCCGTTGCTGCGTTGATTTTTTGGTTCGAGTGGGCACCGTTACCCGCAAGGTTTAATACCGCTTGGCGATGGGCGCCGCTACGTTGGTTGCATATTCAGCTTGGTATGACGTTATTGTTATTGCCGATGCAATTCGGGTTATTTCATGGCGTGAGCTGGACGTCATTGCCTGCGAATCTATGGGCTGTGCCTATCGTATCGTTGCTGACGGTACCTTTTGTTTTGTGTGCTTTGATCGTCAACGATGTGCCATGGCTCGGGGCATTTTTATGGTCTTTGGCCAATTATTCTCTACATTGCGCGCTATGGCCGTTACCTTATCTGGAGCAAGGATGGGTACGCGTTAGTGCCGGATTATTACAATTTAGTGCGCTTGGTTGGCTGGGCGTGGTGGCGTGGCGCTTTAAATGGTGGTGGCGTTATCCCGCGGGCTGTCTCGTTGTGGTGCTCTGCTGTTTGATTTGGCGAGTACGCCAACCAGACTATCATTGGCGGGTGGATATGTTGGATGTGGGGCACGGCCTGGCCGTGGTGATAGAGCGTGAAGGTAAAGCTATAATCTACGACACCGGCGACCGCTGGGAAACTGGGAGTACCGCTGAAAGCGTGATCCTGCCTTATCTACATTGGCGTGGTTTGCAGCTTGAGCAAATTATCATCAGCCATAGCCACCAGGATCATATTGGGGGGCTGGCGGTGTTGCAGCAGGCATTTCCTCGGGCCCGCGTTTATTCACCGTTAAACGACACCGGGCATTTACCTTGTGTGCAGGGGCAACAGTGGCACTGGCAAGGATTGCGGCTAGCAGCGTTATGGCCGCCACGGCGAGTGAATTATGCGGCTAATGATGATTCCTGCATTCTACGCATTGATGATGGCACCCACAGCATGCTCTTGACCGGGGATGTCGAAGGCAGAGGTGAGGCAGCCTTAATGCGGCAACGAAGTCATCTACCTGCCACATTGCTACAGGTACCGCATCATGGCAGTAAAACATCTTCGGCATCGCCATTTTTACGGGCGGTGGCGCCAAAAATGGCCTTGGCCTCTGCTGCACGTTACAACGTTTGGCGTTTGCCCGCTGAAAAAATAATCAAACGGTACCGAGCAAATCATATCCTGTGGCGGGATACATCACGTTCAGGGCAACTAAGCGTGCGTTTTTTCGACAATTATTGGCAATTAAAAGGCTTTCGTGAACAATTAATGCCCCGTTGGTACCATCAGTGGTTTGGCGTAGAGGGGGATAATGAGTAAAATAGGCCGCTATTTCTTTCAAGGCTGGTATTTGCATGATGAATGACAAAGATCTCTCGACCACTCAGACCTTCCGTCGACTGTGGCCGATGATCGCACCTTTCAAGTCAGGGCTAATAGTAGCCGCTATCGCGTTAGTTTTGAACGCCGCCGGGGACACATTCATGTTGTCCTTGTTAAAACCTCTGCTGGATGATGGTTTTGGTAAAACTGACAGCAGCGTTTTACTCTGGATGCCTCTCGCCGTTATGGGGCTGATGCTGATGCGTGGGGTAACCAGTTTTATTTCCAGCTATTGCATCTCCTGGGTGTCGGGCATGGTGGTGATGCAAATGCGGCGGCGCTTGTTCGGCCATATGATGCGGATGCCGGTGTCTTTCTTTGATCAACAATCTACGGGTACTTTGCTGTCGCGCATTACTTATGATTCTGAACAGGTGGCTTCGTCTTCATCCAGTGCACTGGTAACCGTGGTGCGTGAAGGGGCTTCGATTATCGGCTTGTTCATCATGATGTTCTACTACAGCTGGCAGCTTTCAGTCATTCTGATTGTCTTGGCACCCATTGTGTCTTTTGCAATTCGTCTGGTGTCGAAGCGTTTTCGTAATATCAGCAAGAATATGCAGAACACCATGGGGCAGGTGACAACCAGCGCTGAGCAAATGCTGAAAGGGCATAAAGAAGTGTTGATTTTCGGCGGTCAGCAAGTGGAAACCGAACGCTTCAATTCAGTCAGTAACCGTATGCGCCAACAGGGCATGAAGCTGGTTTCTGCCTCTTCCATTTCCGATCCGATTATTCAGTTCATCGCGTCTCTGGCGCTGGCGTTCGTCTTGTTTGCCGCCAGTTTCCCGAGCGTGATGGAAACCTTGACTGCCGGTACCATCACCGTGGTGTTCTCTGCGATGATCGCTCTGATGCGTCCGCTGAAGTCATTAACTAACGTCAATGCACAGTTCCAGCGCGGTATGGCCGCCTGCCAAACGTTGTTTTCTATTTTGGATATGGAGCAGGAAAAGGATACCGGCACGCGCCAAATTGAGCGAGCCAAAGGGGATATCGAATTCCGTCATGTCACTTTCTACTATCCTGGGAAAGAAACACCGGCACTGCGTGATATCAACTTGAGCATTCAAGAAGGTAAAACCGTGGCATTGGTTGGGCGTTCGGGTTCCGGGAAGTCCACTATCGCTAACTTGTTAACGCGTTTCTATGACATCCAGGAAGGTGAAATCCTGATGGATGGTCACGATCTGCGTGAATATACCTTGGCTTCGCTGCGCGATCAGGTCGCGCTGGTGTCACAAAACGTGCACCTGTTCAATGACACCATTGCCAATAATATCGCTTATGCGCGCGAGCATCGCTACACCCGCGAAGAGATTGAAAAAGCGGCGCGTATGGCCTATGCCATGGACTTTATTGAAAAAATGGATCAGGGCTTGGATACGGTGATCGGCGAAAACGGCGTGATGCTTTCGGGTGGACAACGCCAGCGTATTGCCATTGCGCGAGCATTGCTGCGTGACTGTCCGATCCTCATCCTTGATGAAGCGACGTCAGCGCTGGATACAGAATCTGAGCGGGCTATTCAGGCTGCGCTGGATGAACTGCAAAAAGATCGCACTTCTCTGGTGATCGCACACCGTCTATCTACCATTGAAAAAGCAGATGAGATTCTGGTGGTTGAGGATGGTCGTATTGTCGAACGTGGCGAACATGCTCGTTTGCTTGCTGAACAAGGCGCCTATGCGCAACTGCATCGTATGCAGTTTGGCCAATAATGATCGAGCGTATCTGGTCCGGTAGTTCTTTGGTCTACCTGCTGCTGTTGCCGTTTTCTTGGCTTTATGGACTGGTGAGTTGCCTCATTCGTCTGAGTTATCGTATTGGCCTACGTAAAAGCTGGCGTTCGCCGGTACCGGTGGTGGTGGTCGGTAATTTGACTGCGGGTGGTAATGGTAAAACACCGATGGTCATTTGGTTGGTTGAGCATTTACAGCAGCGAGGCTATCGGGTTGGGGTCGTATCACGCGGATATGGCGGGAAGTCGGCGGTTTATCCTTTGTTATTGGATGCGCAAACGACGACCCAACAGGCAGGTGATGAGCCGGTGTTAATTTTTCAACGCACCGGCGCACCAGTCGCTATATCGCCCAAGCGTAGTGACGCGGTTCAGGCGTTGTTGAAACATCACGCTATCGATCTGGTGATCACGGATGATGGTTTGCAACACTATGCGTTGCAGCGGGATTTTGAAATCGTGGTGATTGACGGCGTGCGGCGTTTTGGCAACGGTTGGTGGTTACCCGCAGGCCCGATGCGTGAACGCGTGGGTCGGTTGAGCTCGGTAAATGCCTGTATTACAAATGGTGGGGTAGCTCAGCCCGGTGAAATCGCGATGACGTTACAAGCGCGGGAGGCGGTGAATATTGCCAGCGGGCAACGCTTACCTGCCGCGCAATTACCTGCGGTTGTTGCCATGGCTGGAATTGGTCATCCGCCGCGCTTTTTTGCCACGCTGGAAAAACTCGGGGTTAGCGTTGAACGAGAAGTTGCCTTTGCCGATCATCAGGAGTATCAGCAGGCGCAACTGGCGGCGCTAACCAGCCCGGGGCAAACCTTGATGATGACGGAAAAAGACGCGGTCAAGTGCCGCGCCTTTGCTCAAGCTCACTGGTGGTATTTGCCGGTCGATGCGGAGCTGCCTGATGAGCAGGCTACAGAATTATTGCAGCGTATCGAAACCTTGTTGCCTCAATAAGTTACACGTTTAGCGCGTTAAGCCCTAATGCTTGCGCGCAAGCATGTAAAGAACGTTGCTGCGTTTGTTCATATAACTTCAATTCATCGATTACTTCTGTACCCAGCGCTTGTTCAAATACTGCACGGCTTGACGTCACATTATAATCAGCGTGTTGTCGCTCGCCTAAATTCGACTGGAAGATCCCCGCCGCACTCACTGGCAAAAAATCCTCATACACCAACGGTTGAAAGCGGATGTAATCTTGAGCGATTAACGCCTCTAACGTACTGTGTTTATCTAGACTGTCTTTGGCTGCTAATCCGCATTCTGTTGGGAAATAGCGGAACCAAGCCAATTGTTGCTCACGCATTGCCGGATAATCATCGGGAAACGACTGGAAATGCTTGTGCAGTAAGTGGTTATAGCGTTCAGCATTTTTCTCACTGGGCGGCGCCTGCAATGCGTCATGGGTCGCTTGTAGTAGACGGTCATATAATGCCCGGCCTTTCGGCGTCAGTGCGACGCCTCGCTGTTCAATTTCACCGAAACGCGCCGTGTGATGGCCAACAAGGGTTGAACCGTCACTTTCTACAAAGGCAACCTGTTCTTCCAGCGCTTTGAAACTTGTTTGCCGTAATAAAATGGGGCAGTGACGGCGAGGTGGGCCTTCAATGACCGCTTTGGGCGTGATGCCACGCTGCGGCATGCAGTCTTGCACGCGATCTATATCTAGCGTGCGTGGGGTTAAATGATTGATATGCGGGCCCTTAAATGCAACCACGTCGGCGATTAACCGGTGTTGGTCATGCAACTGTTGATATTCAGCCGAGCTAACGGTGGCCTGACTATGCCAGCGGAAGGTTTCCAGCGCCTGCTCGATAAAGTCGTCGGCTTGTGCGCGATCTAATCCTCCTTGCGCTTCATGCAGGGCGATTAACTCTAGAGCTCTATCGGTGAAAATACGCCGATGAGCCAACAGCTTTTCGGCGAGTTGACGCAGTGCGGGCTGTTCAATCAGTTCCAAGCGAAGTAAAGAGGTAAAGACGCGGAATGGGCAGGCTTGCAGATCGTGTTCATGTATTGCGCGAAAGGCCGTCGAATGAACCGGAACCCCAGCGATGGCAAGATCATAATAGCCGACGGGAGCCATTCCCATCACATTAAATAGCCGACGTAACGTTGCGAGCTCGCTGGCAGTACCGATGCGAACGGCACCGTGGCGCTCCATCACCAACCGTTCGATTTCACCGGTAATTTGTAATTGGTGTGCTAACGCGGCGTCATTGCTTAACAACGCTCGATTAGTTTCAGCGACTAAACTGAGCAGATCGCCATATAATGGCACCTCTTTCTGATACATATCAGACATCGCATGCGAGAATTTGGCGCGAATTTCATTCGATGAGACGAACTGCTGGGCGGTCATGCGCATAGCTCCTTTATTTAGCCTATTCAGGAAAATTATTTTGGCGATAACCCTGGCTACGAAGCCATTCGCCTTGTTTTATCCTCAAGCTTAGCTATCTGACCATAATTTTGTTATAACGCTTTCAAACATATTAGATTTTTATGCGTTAGCTCTCATTTGTAGAACACAGGGCCGTAAAAAGCGATGTTGAACACGCAAAACGGCATTTTAAATGCGCAGCCACCTGAAAGAATAAATGATTTTAAATCATAGTGTTAAATTAAAAACCACACCCTGTGAAAAAAATGTGTGACAAACCGCTTGTGCAATGCGTAATTTTATGAGTAAATGCCAGTCGGCCTGTGATGCAGACCTATTTATGTTTGAGTTTAGATTTAGAAGTATAGATGTTGAATTATGTAGTTCCTTCTAAGACGTTATCTTTCGATTCCGCTTCAAAGACGAACCTTCTAAGTATCTCCCATAAGTAATGTTTCTGAAAACGGCCACTATTGCCTTATGGCAGATTTTGTAAATATATTTAAAAGGTAAAAGTAATGTCTAAGAAGACTGGTCAAGTTAAGTGGTTCAACGAGAGCAAAGGTTTTGGTTTCATTGAGCAACATGACGGCGGTAAAGATGTATTCGTACACTTCTCTGCAATTATGACCGACGGTTTCAAGACTCTGGCTGAAGGCCAGCGCGTCGAGTACACCATTCAGGACAGCCCGCGCGGGCCGGCTGCCGCCAACGTTGTTGCTCTGTAATAACAGGTAATAGCGTATAGAGTTCTTAATACAACCTTGATGAAGCATTTATGCGGATTCTTGCGGAAGATATTAAGTTCAACCAACCCGCCGTAGTGCGGGTTTTTTAATTTTTGCTCACGAGAGGTTTGTTACGAAAAACTTTAGGATGGGCTGGTAGCATCCCAACAATTATAAAAATAACGTTGTTATGGATGCTCAAGTAAAAGGATATAAGTTATGTTTAAAAATACTGTGTTAAAAATGGGCCGTGTGAAATGGTTCGATCAAGCTGAAGGCTACGGTGTTATTTCTCTGGTCGATGGTAGTGACGAAGTTTATGTTAGCCGTCGTGCTATCGCCAATACCAAAAATAAATCATTAAACGAAGGTCAGAACGTCGAATTCTCGATTTACCGTAGCTCTCATGGGCTGTCTGCAGCAGACGTTATCGCGTTCTAACGTCATGCCTTCCTCGCCAGTGCCGGCGTCGTTTCCCCCGCACTGGCGAAGATAAATCCCCCAAATTCCACTATTATCAGGCGATAAATTCATCACCTGGATAGTAGAATGGCAATACCTGAAATCTCCCTCGCCGCTGCCCGTGCGCTGCATCTTGCCGCTCAGGGACTTCTCACCCCCGTAAAACGTAAAGCCACACCTGAAGATGTCATTGCGATGATTCAACGAATGGGGCTACTACAAATAGATACTATTAGCGTGGTTGCCCGTAGCCCTTATCTGGTGTTGTTCAGTCGATTGGGTGATTACGTCCCCGCCTGGCTGGATCAGGCTTTGGCCGCTCGTCAATTATTTGAGTATTGGGCGCACGAAGCCTGTTTTTTGCCCATTGACGATTTTGCGTTGATGCGGCATAGGATGTTGAATCCACAGGGAATGGGCTGGAAATACTCGCAAGAATGGGTTGATAAGCATCGCACGGCCATCGATGACGTGCTTAGACACATTGCTAAACACGGATCGGTTCGCTCGACCGATTTCAATGCCGAAAAAAAGGGGGGCAATGGTTGGTGGGATTGGAAACCTGAAAAGCGCCATCTTGAAAGTTTATTCACCGCCGGGAAATTAATGGTGGCCGAGCGTCGCAATTTCCAGCGCGTTTATGATCTAACCGAACGCCTGTTACCTGAATGGGACGATAACAAACACGCGTTATCGGCGGCTGCCGCACATCAGCAAATGTTGAGGCGGACCTGCGGTTATCTGGGGATCTTTAAACCCGAATGGTTGGCTGATTATTACCGTTTGAAGCGCGTTTCGCCGCAGAAACTCGTTGAGTCGCTCCAGCACGAGGGGGAAATACAACCGGTACACGTTTCCGGGCTGTCAGGTATTTTTTATGTACATCACGCCTTGGCGAATGAGCTGGTGATGGCGCAGCAGGGTAAATTAAACGCTACCGTTACCGCATTATTATCACCTTTCGATCCCGTCGTCTGGGATAGGCGCCGTGCACTAGAATTGTTCAATTTTGACTATCGGCTGGAGTGTTATACGCCGAAGGAAAAGCGACAATATGGCTATTTCACCTTGCCAGTGTTGCATCGTGGCGAACTGATAGGGCGGATTGATGCCAAAATGCACCGTCGCCAATCGGAGTTTGAAGTCATCAGTTTTCATCTGGAATCGCGGGTGCGAATGGGTAAGCAACGTTGCCAGGATATCTATCTGGCGATTTGCCGCACTGCCAAATGGCATGGCGCAACGCAGGTTAAAATAGGTAAGGTGCCCGCTTCGATAAAGGACGCGTGGGGTGAGCGTTGGCAAGTAGGATAACGAACGACGCTGGTCGCATGGGTAAAACGGGGGCTTCGCCGTTCGTTACGCGCGGAGCCTCAGTTGCTAAAATTAGCGAACAGGGCAATGATTCGGTTTATGCGTTTCATCATTTGCAAAGCTTTCATTATTTCGTGACATTGATCGCAAATTTTACGCCTGTGCGCCAGCGTAAACAACCCCAAACCGAGGCCGATCGTACCAGGCAGTAAAACAAGCCGATGGTTAACCCATTGCATAGCATTATGCTATCCTCATGCACTTTCCTGATGTCACATTCCCCCGCTTGGAGAAAACATGGATCACCGTTTACTTGAAATCGTTGCCTGTCCAGTTTGCAACGGTAAGTTGTACTTCAATAAAGAAAACCAAGAGTTGGTCTGCAAACTGGATGGATTGGCTTATCCGCTGCGCGATGGTATTCCTGTGTTGTTGGAAAACGAGGCGCGTACGCTGCCGCTGGACGAGAAGCAAGTATGAGTTTTATCGCTATTATTCCAGCGCGTTATGCATCTAGCCGTTTACCGGGGAAACCGTTAGCGGATATTCACGGTAAACCAATGGTGGTTCATGTGATGGAACGCGCCCGTGAATCAGGTGCGTCACGAGTGATTGTCGCGACCGATCATCCAGATGTTGCGCGTGCTGTCGAAGCCGCTGGCGGCGAAGTGTGCATGACGAGCCCAGATCACCATTCTGGTACAGAACGCTTGGCGGAAGTGATCGAGCATTACGGCTTCGCTGACGATCAAATTATTGTGAATGTTCAGGGCGATGAGCCGCTGATCCCGCCGGTAATTGTGCGGCAAGTCGCAGAAAACTTGGCGGGCAGCAGTGCCGGGATGGCAACGCTGGCGGTACCGATTGACAGTGCCGAAGAGGCTTTTAATCCAAATGCGGTGAAAGTGGTGATGGATGAGCAGGGTTACGCGCTGTACTTCTCGCGAGCCACTATCCCATGGGATCGTGAGCGCTTTGCCCAATCAAAAGAAGCGATCGGTGATAGCCTGCTGCGCCATATTGGCATCTACGCCTACCGTGCTGGGTTTGTGCGTCGTTATGTCAGTTGGACGCCGAGCCCGTTAGAACAGATTGAACTGTTAGAGCAGCTACGCGTGCTGTGGTATGGCGAAAAAATACATGTTGCGGTGGCGAAGGCCATCCCCAGCGTAGGCGTCGATACATCGGAAGATTTACAGCGCGTGCGCGACTGTATCAAAAACTGAGCATTGTGCTGTTTGCCATCGGCGCGCTCCCGTGTGTCGATGGTTGATTTTTCTCCGCGTTTCTTCTCATTTTATTGATCTGTATTTAAGCACTTCCCCGTCCACCCGTTGATGATGTCAGCCTCTCCCTTAATTCCCATGAGGTTTTGCCTGAATGGAACAGCTACGCGCCGAACTGAGTCTTGTACTGGGTGAGTCAATCAGCCGGGTAGAATGCGTGAGTGAGCAACCCTACGCGCATCTGTATTCACTGTACGATCGGCAAGGCAGCGCCATTCCATTAGTGGCAAAGAGTTTCGTCTGTGCCGGGATTGCCCAGCAGGAAGCCTATAAACTGTCGATGCTGGCGCGCGAAGGTGATATGCGTATGCCAACGGTATTTGGCGTGGTGTACACCCAGCAATCACCGTATCGTGAAATCTTGCTGATTGAGCGCCTACGCGGCGTGTCTGTCGAGGCGCCAACGCGTACGTCGGAGCGCTGGAATAGGCTGATGGAGCAAATTGTTGATAGCATGCTGGCTTGGCATCGCGTTGACAGCCACGGTTGCGTTGGCACCGTTGACAGTACCCAAGAAAATAGCTGGTTTAGTTGGTATCAACAACGTGTCGAAGTGTTGTGGTCTACGATCAATAATCAGCATTCGCCGTTGCTTACCATGGACGATCGCCGTTTGCTGTATCGTGCGCGTGAGGCATTAGCGCATTTTTTTGTTGGTTTTGACGACGCAAGCGTGTTGGTACACGGTAATTTAACGTTGCGTAGCATGCTAAAAGATGCAAAATCCGATCAACTGTTGGCGATGCTTAATCCCGGCATGGTGCTGTGGGCACCGCGTGAGTACGACCTGTTTCGGTTGTGCGAAGAGGGGATGCCCAGCCAACTGTTATTCCATTACCTGCGGCGCGCACCGGTTGCTGAATCTTTCATGGCTCGGCGCTGGCTGTATGTTATTTGGGAAGCGATCGGGCGTATGATACATACCGGAAAACTGGATCGGCAACAGTTTGACGCCGCATCCCGGCAACTGCTGCCGTGGCTGGCTGGTTAATGATGTTCACCCGCGCCGGTTGCCGTATCGCTTCCTTTCAACCATTGCCATAGGCTGCCGAGAGTTTCATACCAGACACGTTCGCTGTGGCTGAGGTACAAGGCGGAAGGCATCATTCGTTCCCAAAAATTCAGTGGCGAGGTAATCGCCAGTTGATTAGCCGGTGCAGGGATAGGATTTAACCCTTCCTTTTCAAAGAAGCGCATCGCGCGCGGCAAGTGATTGGCGGAGGTCACCAAAATAAATCGCTGCTCCCCCACCAGCGTAGCGACCTGCGCGGCTTCTTGTTCGGTATCTCGCGGGCGATCCAGTATGATGATGTCATTACGCGGCACCCCCAGACTTTCGGCAACCCTGGCGGCGGTCTCCGCATTGCTGATTGCCGTGGCGCCACGTGCGCCGGTGAATACCAATTTTGCGCCTGGTTGCCTGAGATAGAGTCGTATGCCCTCAGTGACTCGCGGTAAACTGTTGCCGATGAGGTTGGAACTGGGCGCCCATTGCGGATTAAACGTGTAACCCCCGCCCAAAACCACGATATAATTGACCTGCTCGGTGCCGTGATAGGTTGGGTATTTTGATTCTATGGGCAGCAACAGCCGATCGGCGACCGGTTGCAGGCTAAAGAGCAGTAAACATAACCAACTCAGGCTGAGGATCGCTTTTGCGCTTTTTTGCCAGCGGGTAAACCAGAGCAGTAATAAGGCCAATGCCATCAGTAGCAGCAGCGCAGGTAATGGCATCAACATGCCGCCAATGAACTTTTTTAGGTTAAACAGCATCAAAAAGCGGGTCCTTTTGGGCGAAAAAACGACATCTGGGCACAATCATACCGCAAGAAGATTTATTCTAAGCCAGTCTGTGCCAAAATAGCAGGTTTGAATGGGCAAGAGCGTTGCCCTAAGCCCAAAGAAAACCAGCGGAGCCGTTGTTTAATGCAGGATCGCAATTTTGACGATATTGCTGAAAAGTTTGCACGTAATATTTACGGCACCACCAAAGGGAAGATTCGCCAGGCCGTGGTGTGGCAGGATCTGACGCTGCTGCTGGCAAGCTTGCCGCAGCGGCCGCTGCGTATACTGGATGCAGGCGGTGGTGAAGGGCATATGGCCTGCCAACTGGCAGAGTTAGGGCATCAGGTGTTGTTGTGCGATCTTTCTGGTGAGATGATTCAGCGTGCTGCGCAATTGGCCGAACAGAAAGGTGTGAGCCAGAACATGCAATTCATACAAAGTTCGGCTCAGGAGATCGGTCAACATTTGGAACAGCCGGTTGATCTGATATTGTTCCATGCAGTGCTTGAATGGATTGCCGAGCCTCAGGTCGCGTTAGCGGCGTTATATGACTGTCTGTTACCCGGAGGCGCACTGTCGCTGATGTTTTTCAACGCGAACGGCTTATTAATGCGCAATGTGGTTTTGGGTAATTTTCAATTGGTCGACCCGCAGGTCAGACGGCGACGTAAGCGCTCGCTGTCGCCACAGTACCCGCATAATCCACAGCAGGTATACGGTTGGTTGGCAGCGCTTGGCATGCACATCAGTGGTAAAACCGGCGTGCGCGTATTCCATGATTATCTGCAAAGCAGACAGCTGCAAACACAAAAATTTGAAGAGCTACTGGCGCTTGAACAGCACTATTGCCGGCAGGAGCCGTACGTGAGTTTGGGGCGCTACATTCACGTCATGGCACATAAACCAAACCTGAAGGACGAACTATGAGTGAATTTTCCCAGACTGTACCCGAACTGGTCGCCTGGGCCCGGAAAAATGATTTCTCTATTTCGCTCCCTACGGAGCGTCTTGCGTTTTTGCTTGCTATTGCCACGTTAAATGGTGAACGCTTGGATGGCGAGATGAGCGAAGGCGAGCTGGTTGATGCATTTCGCCATGTCAGTAAAGGATTTGAACAAACGCATGAAACGGTGGCGATCCGAGCCAACAATGCCATTAACGACATGGTGCGCCAGCGCCTGTTGAACCGCTTTACCAGCGAACTGGCGGATGGCAATGCCATCTATCGTTTGACGCCGCTGGGCATCGGCATTACCGATTATTATATCCGTCAGCGTGAATTTTCTACGCTGCGCCTGTCAATGCAGTTGTCGATCGTGGCGCAGGAACTGAAACGCGCAGCCGATGCGGCGGAAGAGGGCGGGGATGATTTCCATTGGCATCGCAACGTGTTCGCACCACTCAAATATTCAGTGGCGGAAATCTTCGACAGCATAGACATGACCCAGCGGGTAATGGATGAGCAGCAGCAGGGCGTAAAAGACGACATCGCGGCACTCTTGAACCAGGACTGGCGGGCGGCGATTTCCAGCTGTGAAATGTTGTTGTCGGAAACCTCCGGCACGCTGCGCGAATTACAAGACACCTTGGAAGCGGCCGGCGACAAGCTACAGGCTAATCTGCTGCGTATTCAAGATGCTACGCTCGGTGAGATGGAACTCGGGTTCGTCGATAAACTGGTGTTTGATCTGCAAAGTAAACTGGATCGCATTATTAGTTGGGGTCAACAGGCGATTGACCTGTGGATTGGCTATGACCGCCACGTACACAAGTTCATCCGCACCGCGATCGACATGGACAAAAACCGGGTATTCGCACAGCGATTGCGCCAATCGGTGCAAAACTACTTCGACCATCCGTGGACGCTTACCCACGCCAATGCCGATCGCTTGCTGGATATGCGAGACGAAGAGCTGGCATTGCGCAGTGATGAAGTGACAGGGGAACTGCCGCCGGATCTAGAGTTTGAAGAGTTCAGCGAGATCCGAGAACAGTTGGCATTAATGATCGAACAGGCACTGAAAGTTTATCAGGAACAACAATTGCCGCTCAATCTCGGGGCGGTGATGCGCGATTATCTGGCGCAATATCCGCGTGCACGTCACTTTGACGTAGCACGTTTAGTGGTCGACCAGGCAGTGCGCCTTGGTGTGGCTGAAGCTGATTTTTCAGGGTTGCCAGCCGAATGGCAGGCAATCAATGATTACGGAGCCAAGGTACAGGCCCATGTCATCGACAAATATTGAACAAATAATGCCAGTTAAGCTGGCCAAGGCATTGTCAAACGCGCTGTTTCCGGCGTTAGACAGCCAACTGCGTGCGGGTCGTCATATCGGTATCGATGAGCTGGACAACCACGCCTTCTTAATGGACTTTCAGGACGAACTGGAAGAGTTTTACACCCGTTATAACGTCGAGTTGATCCGTGCGCCGGAAGGGTTCTTCTATCTCCGTCCTCGCTCAACCACGTTAATTCCACGCTCGGTGCTTTCTGAGCTGGACATGATGGTGGGTAAAATTCTGTGTTACCTCTATCTGAGCCCAGAGCGGTTGGCACATGAGGGGATTTTCAGCCATCAAGAACTGTATGATGAGCTGTTGAGTCTGGCAGATGAAAATAAACTGTTGAAATTCGTCAACCAGCGCTCCACCGGATCTGACCTTGATCGACAGAAGCTGCACGAAAAGGTGCGGACCTCACTGAACCGTTTACGTCGCTTAGGCATGCTCTATTTCATGGGCAATGACAGCAGCAAATTCCGTATCACCGAAGCGGTGTTCCGCTTTGGCGCGGACGTGCGTAGCGGTGATGATCCTCGCGAAGCGCAATTGCGCATGATTCGTGACGGCGAAGCCATGCCGGTTGAAAATAGCCTGTTACTGAATGACGAGCAGGAAAGTGATGATCAACCGACAGACCACACCCCGGACAGCGCAGAGGATGAACAGGAATGATTGAACGCGGTAAATTTCGCTCACTGACGTTGGTTAACTGGAACGGTTTCTTCGCCCGCACTTTTGATCTGGATGAATTGGTCACCACGCTGTCTGGCGGCAACGGAGCCGGTAAATCCACCACCATGGCGGCGTTTGTCACGGCGCTGATCCCCGATTTAACGCTGTTGCACTTTCGTAATACCACCGAAGCGGGCGCAACCAGCGGTTCGCGCGATAAAGGCTTACACGGCAAATTGCGCGCCGGGGTGTGTTATTCCACGCTTGACGTGGTCAACTCACGTCACCAGCGGGTGGTCGTTGGCGTACGTTTGCAGCAGGTTGCTGGCCGTGACCGTAAAGTTGATATTAAGCCGTTTACCATTCAGGGATTGCCAACGGCAATTCAGCCGACCGAAATTCTGACCCAGTCGGTGGGTGAACGCCAGGCGCGCGTGCTTTCACTGCAAGAGTTGAAAGAACGTGTTGAAGAGATGGAGGGCGTACAGTTTAAGCAGTTCAACTCCATCACGGATTATCACTCACTGATGTTTGATCTGGGCGTTATACCGAAACGCCTGCGTTCATCGGCCGATCGCAGTAAATTCTATCGTTTGATCGAAGCGTCATTGTACGGTGGCATCTCCAGTGCCATCACTCGCTCGCTGCGTGATTACCTGCTACCGGAAAACAGCGGCGTGCGCAAAGCGTTTCAGGATATGGAAGCCGCGTTGCGTGAAAACCGCATGACGTTGGAAGCGATTCGTGTCACTCAGTCTGACCGTGACCTGTTCAAACATCTGATATCCGAAGCTACCTCTTATGTCGCTGCGGACTACATGCGTCATGCTAACGAGCGACGTATTCATTTGGATGGGGCGTTGGCGCTGCGTCATGATTTATTTGGCAGCCGTAAGCAGCTTGCCGCTGAACAGTATCGCCACGTCGAAATGGCACGCGAGCTGGGCGAGCAGAGCGGGGCGGAATCAGATCTGGAAACCGACTATCAAGCGGCCAGCGATCACCTGAATCTGGTACAGACGGCGATGCGCCAGCAGGAAAAGATCGAACGCTATGAGGCCGATCTGGAAGAGTTGACCTACCGCTTGGAAGAGCAGAACGAGGTGGTTGCGGAAGCCAGCGAACAGCAAGCAGAAAACGAAGCGCGTGCCGAAGCCGCAGAGTTGGAAGTGGATGAGCTGAAAAGCCAACTGGCTGACTATCAACAGGCACTGGACGTACAGCAAACCCGCGCTATTCAGTATCAGCAGGCATTACAAGCGTTAGAGCGCGCGCGTGCGTTGTGCCAGTTGCCTGAGCTGAATGCTGAAAATGCCGATGAGTGGTTGGAAACCTTCCAAGCGCGTGAGCAGGAAGCGACGGACGCCTTACTGCTGTTGGAGCAAAAACTGAGCGTGGCCGATGCCGCTCACAGCCAGTTCGAGCAGGCTTATCAATTAGTGTGCAACATCGCCGGTGAAGTGAGCCGCAGCGAAGCCTGGCAAACCGCGCGTGAGTTGCTGCGCGACTGGCCTTCGCAGCAGCATCAGGCAGAGCGCGTGCAACCGTTACGTATGCGGTTAAGCGAATTAGAACAGCGTCTACGTTCGCAACAGGACGCTGAGCGCCTGTTGCAAGAGTTTTGTAAACGGCAGGGGCAGGCGTATCAGCCGGACGAGCTGGATGCGCTGCAACAAGAGCTGGAAGAACGCTTGGAGTCGCTGTCGCAGAGCGTCAGTGAAGCCGGTGAACGGCGGATGGCGATGCGCCAGGAGTTAGAGCAACTTCAGCAGCGTATTAAAGCGCTGACTGCGCGTGCGCCAGTGTGGCTGGCGGCGCAGGACGCGCTCAGTCAACTGAGCGAGCAAAGTGGTGAGCCGCTGGAGAGCAGCCAGCACGTCACGGAATATATGCAGCAGTTGCTCGAGCGTGAACGTGAAACCACGGTTGAACGTGACGAAGTTGCGGCGCGTAAGCGTGAGGTTGAAGCGCAAATCGAACGCCTCAGCCAGCCAAGCGGTGCGGAAGATCAGCGGCTGGTCACATTGGCTGAACGCTTTGGCGGCGTATTACTGTCAGAGATCTATGATGATGTCACCATTGATGATGCGCCGTACTTCTCTGCGCTTTATGGCCCGTCTCGCCACGCCATTGTGGTGCCGGATCTGTCGCTGGTGCGTGACATGCTCGAAGGGCTGGAGGATTGCCCGGAAGATCTCTATCTGATCGAAGGCGATCCGCAGTCGTTTGATGACAGCGTATTCGCCGTTGAAGAGCAGGAGCGAGCGGTGTTGGTGAAAACCGCCGATCGCCAGTGGCGCTATTCACGCTACCCGGCGGTGCCGTTGTTTGGCCGTGCCGCGCGCGAGCAGCGTTTGGATGTGCTGCATGGCGAGCGTGAATCACTGGCCGAACGTTACGCGACCTTGTCATTTGACGTTCAGAAAATCCAACGTTTGCATCAGGCGTTCAGTCGTTTCATCGGTTCGCATCTGGCAGTAGCATTTGATACCGATCCTGAAGCGGAAATTCGTACGCTGAATGGCCGTCGTGGCGAAGTTGAACGGGCGCTGAATAATCACGAAGCCCAGAACCAACAACAGCGTCAGCAATACGATCAGGCGAAAGAAGGCATCTCGGCGTTGAATCGTCTGACACCGCTGGTTTCATTATTGAATGACGAAACCTTGCCGGATCGTGTTGAGGAGCTTCATGAAGAGTTGGACGAAGCGCAAGATGCTGCGCGTTATCTCCAACAGCACGGCGTTGCCTTAGCTAAATTGGAGCCGCTGGTTGCGGTATTGCAAAGCGACCCGGAACAACACGAACAACTGCAACAAGATTATCAGCAAGCGCAAAGCGTACAGCGTCAGGCTAAACAGCAGGCGTTTGCATTGGTTGAAGTGGTTCAGCGTCGGGCGCATTTCAGTTATACCGACTCGGCTGGTATGCAGAATGCTAACAACGATCTTAACGACAAATTACGTCATCGCTTGGAGCAAGCTGAAGCAGAACGCAGCCGCGCGCGTGAGCAACTGCGCCAGTATCAAGCGCAATTTACGCAATATAGTCAGGTGCTGGCGTCGCTGAAAAGCTCGTATGACGCCAAACGCGACATGCTGAAAGAGCTCAGTCAGGAACTGGTGGATATTGGCGTACAGGCTGATGCCAACGCAGAAGCGCGCGCGCGCCAGCGCCGCGACGAACTGCATGCGGCGTTAAGTAATAACCGTGCGCGTCGCAACCAGTTGGAAAAACAGCTCACCTTCTGCGAAGCCGAAATGGACAGCTTGCAGAAAAAACTGCGCAAGCTGGAGCGCGATTATCATCAACTGCGTGAGCAAGTCGTGACGGCTAAAGCGGGCTGGTGTGCGGTGATGCGGATGGTGAAAGATAACGGCGTCGAACGTCGCTTACACCGTCGTGAGCTGGCTTATATGGATGGTGATGAACTGCGTTCAATGTCGGATAAGGCGCTGGGTGCGTTGCGTCTGGCGGTGGCGGATAACGAGCACTTACGTGATGTGCTGCGGTTGTCAGAAGATCCGAAGCGGCCAGAGCGTAAGATTCAGTTCTACATCGCGGTATATCAGCATCTGCGTGAGCGTATTCGACAGGATATTATTCGTACTGACGATCCGGTTGAGGCCATCGAACAGATGGAAATCGAACTGGGGCGTTTGACTGAAGAACTGACGGCGCGTGAGCAGAAACTGGCAATCAGCGCGAAAAGTGTGGCGAATATTATTCGCAAAACTATTCAGCGTGAGCAAAACCGTATTCGCATGCTCAATCAGGGATTGCAGGCGGTTTCGTTTGGTCAGGTGAAGAGCGTGCGTCTGAACGTCAATGTGCGTGAAGCGCATGCGACACTGCTGGATGTGTTGTCTGAACAGCAGGAACAACACCAAGATCTGTTCAACAGTAATCGTTTGACCTTCTCTGAAGCGTTGGCCAAATTATATCAGCGTTTGAACCCGCAGATTGATATGGGGCAGCGTACACCGCAGACCATTGGCGAAGAACTGCTGGATTACCGTAACTACCTGGAGCTTGAGGTAGAAGTGTTCCGTGGTTCTGATGGTTGGCTGCGAGCCGAAAGCGGTGCGCTGTCTACCGGTGAGGCGATCGGTACTGGTATGTCGATTCTGGTGATGGTGGTGCAGAGCTGGGAAGAGGAATCGCGTCGGCTGCGTGGCAAGGATATTTCGCCATGCCGTCTGTTGTTCCTTGATGAAGCGGCGCGTTTGGATGCCAAATCAATTGCAACACTGTTTGAACTGTGTGACCGGTTAGAAATGCAGTTGATTATTGCAGCACCGGAAAACATCAGCCCAGAAAAAGGCACCACCTACAAGCTGGTGCGAAAAGTGTTCCAAAATCAAGAACACGTTCACGTTGTTGGGTTACGTGGTTTTGCCAGCGAGTCTGTCGCTGCGCTGAGTATGAATCCGACAGAAGCACCGCAAACTTAAAAAAACAACCTACTAATCTGAAAATAGCCGCCCTGGGGTGGCTATTTTTTGTATAACAAAGACGATAGAACGACCCAATACGGTAAAGTAGCGTTATGAAATAAACAGTAATCCTGTTGTGCCCAAAGCAAAACAGCCTTTCTGTTTGTATACTTAAATTAATCAGTAATCTTTGTTGTGTTTTTTGCAAACATACAGGGGGCAAGGGATGTTGTTTATAAAAGGAAACACGGTACGACGCTTGGCGTTGAGTTGTGCAATTGTTGGTAGCTTTACCACGTCGCTACCTGCATGGGCGGCCGTGCCTGCGTTTTCCACTGCTTCCTCTGGCTCAGGCATGTCAGTAGCGCAAAGCCGTTCTGAGTTGCTTGCCGCATTACCACGCGGCGTGACGCCACATTACCTTACTACGTTAGCACCACTGTATGCGGCTAATCACATGCAGCCGATGTGGCAGGATCGTGAAGCGGTACAGCAGTTCCAGCAGCAGTTAGCAGAATTAGCTATTTCCGGTATCCAGCCGCAGTTTAGCCAATGGGTTAAGCAGCTCACCGATCCGGCTATTAGCGATATGGCCCGGGATGTTGTGTTGTCGGATGCGATGATAGGCTACCTGCAATTTGTCTCCTCGATCGGAGCCAACGGTAACCAATGGCTTTACAGTACCATTCCGTACAAACTGGCGACACCGCCGACGACGGTAATCAACCAGTGGCAGTTGGCGGTACGGCAGGGCAAGGCGCGGATCTTCGTTGAATCGTTAGCGCCGCAACATCCACAGTACGCTAAGATGCATCAGGCGCTGCGAGAAATGCTGGCCGACAACCGCCCTTGGCCGCGGGTAGGCGGGGGGCCAAGCTTGCGCCCGGGGCAAACCAGCAATGACATTCCGGCACTGCGTGAAATTTTGCAGCGAACCGGCATGCTAAATGAGGCGCCGGCTACAAGCTTGTTCACTCAAGAGCCCACAGTGGTAAACAACACTGATACGCCGCCGGTGATGGATGATTTATCCGTCGATGAAGAAGGGTTGCGTAACAGTCGTGCTACGGTAGTTAGCCCGTCGTCTACATCGGTGGAGAATCTTAATGCGCCGAGCGAGAGTACATTCTTGCGACAACCACCGAGCCAGGTTTCAAGCGCTGATAACCGCTATAGCGAGGAGTTGGTTGAGGGGGTTAAACGCTTTCAGCAATGGCAGGGGCTGAGTGCGGATGGCATCGTCGGTGTGCGAACGCGTGAGTGGCTAAACGTATCGCCGCAAATGCGAGCTTCGTTGCTGGCGTTGAACATTCAACGGTTACGCATTCTGCCGGGGCATGTCAGCAATGGCATTATGGTTAACATCCCTAATTATTCACTGAGCTATTACCAGAACGGAACTGAAGTCTTGTCATCACGCGTGATTGTGGGTCGTCCGAGCCGTAAAACGCCGATGATGAGCAGCGCATTGAACAATGTGGTGGTCAATCCGCCTTGGAATGTCCCAACAACCTTGGTGCGTGAAGATATTGTGCCGAAAGCGATGCGTGATACCAGCTACTTCAGAAAACACGGATACACGATACTTTCCGGTTGGAGCAATGATGCAGAAGTCATTGATCCCTCGATGATTGATTGGAGTCGAGTCTCTGCACGTAACTTCCCGTATCGTATTCGCCAAGCGCCGGGAGCCAGTAACTCGCTAGGCCGTTTCAAATTCAATATGCCGAGTTCAGATGCTATTTATTTGCACGATACGCCGAACCATAATTTGTTCCAGAAAGATATTCGTGCTCTGAGTTCTGGTTGCGTTCGTGTGAATAAAGCGTCCGATTTGGCGAATATGTTGTTGCAGGATGCGGGATGGAACAATAGTCGCGTCTCTTCGACCTTAAAACAAGGTAATACCACGTTCGTCAATATTCGTCAGCGTATCCCGGTTAAATTGTATTATTTAACCGCCTGGGTTTCTGAAGACGGCAAGCCACAATTCCGTACAGATATTTACAATTACGATAATACGGCGAGATCCGGCGCACAAATTTTGGCTCAGGCCGAAAAATTAATGCAATAAATGCAGTAATTATAAATAAATAACGGTCAGAATACTGGACCATGTTATTGGCGCTCAGGCGATGAGCGCCGATACACCAAGGGATACCGATGGTTGACTCAGCCTGTCTGGGCGGTTATGGTTCGGTCAGTGCGCTTTTTTGTGCATATTTTTTGATATTTTTGCCGGATTTAACGTAAACATGGATACAATAGATCATAACCGTCGTAAATGGCTGGCTTTAGGTACTGCCGCCATGGGTATAGCACTGCTGCCCGGGCAAGCGTTTGCCAGCCTTTCTACTTCTCGCCCACGTATATTGTTGATCAATAATCTCAATACGGGAGAGTCGCTTAAAGCGGAATTCTTTGATGGTAAAGGTTACAATAAAGAAGAGTTAGCCCGCTTAAATCATCTTTTCCGCGATTATCGCGCGAATAAAGTCAAATCAATTGACCCACAGTTGTTTGATCAGCTTTTCCGTCTGCAAAGTCTGTTGGGTACCACGAAACCCGTGCAACTGATTTCAGGTTATCGATCGCTGAGTACCAACAATGCGTTACGTGGCCGCAGCCGTGGTGTGGCGAAGCACAGCTATCACACCAAAGGGCAGGCGATGGATTTCCATATTGAAGGTATCCAGTTGAGTCATATTCGCAAAGCCGCGTTAAAAATGCGGGCAGGCGGTGTAGGATATTATCCACGTAGCAACTTCGTACACATTGATACCGGCCCAGCACGAACCTGGTAGTTAATGTTGTACCCTGATTGAATGTGTCGGCCAGAAAGGTTCGGCTCAGTGAGTTTGGGGCTTTATGAAATATCAAATTATTCCTGTTACTGCGTTCAGTCAAAATTGTACGCTGGTTTGGTGTGAAAGCACGCAGCAGGCAGCGCTGGTGGATCCCGGTGGCGAAGCTGAAAAGCTTAAGGCTGCAGTCGCGGAAGCCGGGGTTACGCTGACACAAATATTATTGACGCATGGGCATCTCGATCATGTTGGTGCGGCAGCGGAACTGGCTGAGTATTATCAGATACCGATTTACGGTCCAGATAAAGAGGATGCTTTTTGGCTGGAAGGGTTACCTGCACAAAGCCGTATGTTTGGTATGGAAGAGTGCGCGCCACTGACACCGAATAAATGGTTAGCCGAAGGCGATGGTGTCCAGGTTGGTGAGATGGCGTTGAAAGTATTGCATTGCCCCGGGCACACTCCAGGACATATTGTGTTCATCAACGAAAACGCGCGTCTGGCGTTAGTGGGCGACGTGCTGTTTAATGGCGGTGTGGGGCGCAGCGATTTCCCTCGCGGTGATCATCAAGCATTAATCAACTCTATTCGTACTAAATTGTTACCACAAGGTGATGATATGGCGTTTATTCCAGGTCATGGCCCGATGTCGACCTTTGGCCATGAGCGCCAAACCAACCCGTTCCTGCGTGAAGAGCCGGCAGTCTGGTAACGTTATTTCCCGGCAGAAATAACGAAGGGGCGCTTGGCGCCCCTTTTCTATGGGTGGAATACTGTTTTACAGCACGGCGACGATGGCTTCACACAGCGGTGCCATATTGTCAGGCGTCATGCCTGCTACGTTGACGCGGCCAGAATTCACTGCGTAGACACCAAACTCATCACGTAAACGGAGTACTTGTTCTTTGCTCAAGCCGCTGAAAGAGAACATTCCATTCTGATTGATGATGAAGCTGAAGTCTTGCTTCGCCCCTTTTTCTTGCAAGGTGTTCACGAACAACTGACGCATGCGATGGATACGTTGACGCATGTCGCTCAGCTCTTGCTCCCAGATGGCGCGTAGCGCTTCATTACTCAGGATCGTGGCAACCACGGCAGCACCGTGTGACGGTGGGTTGGAATAGTTAGCACGGATAGCGGCTTTTACCTGGCTAAATGCACGATCGGCAGTTTCGCTATCAGCAGCAACAACGGTACAGGCACCGACACGTTCGTTATACAGACCAAAGTTTTTAGAGTAAGAGCTGGCAACAATCAGTTCTTTATGTTTTGCCGCGAAAATACGAAGCCCTTGGGCATCCTCTTCCAAACCGTTAGCAAAACCTTGATAGGCAAAGTCAAACAGTGGCAACCAACCGTTGGCGACAGACAACTCAGCCAGCTGTGTCCATTGTTCAGGGGTTGGGTCGATACCGGTTGGATTATGACAGCAGCCGTGGAACACCACCACATCACCCGCCTGTGCTTGCTTCAGGCTGGCGATCAGGCCATCGAAGTTCAGTGAATGATTAGCTGCATCATAATAATCGTATTCCAGTACTTCTAAACCTGCAGCGTGGAACACGTTTTTGTGGTTAGGCCAGCTAGGGTTACTGACCCACACACGTTTGGCGTCGGTTTGGTTGGCGATAAAATCACCTGCAACGCGTAGCGCTCCAGTGCCACCCGGCGTTTGCGCGGTGCGAGCGCGTTTATCAGCGATAATTGAACTATTTTTGCCGAACAGCAGTTCCTGTGTGCAAGTGGCGAAAGCCGGGATCCCTTCAATACCGAGGTAATTCTTGGTGGTTTCATTTTCCAGCAGATATTGCTCGGCTTTTTTTACGCTGGTTAACACCGGCGTTTTGCCCGTTTCGTCTTTATAGACGCCAATACCGAGGTTAATTTTAGTTGGACGAGCGTCCGCGCGGAAAATGTCAGTCAGACCCAGAATAGGATCGGCAGGTGCTGCGGTGATGTTTTCAAACATGTCAGATGCTTCCATGGCTTAGAGTTAAGCTGTCAGAGACATCAGGGTAGCGCCAGACATGCGCTTTGCCAACCGTTTGCGAGAAAAACACATCGATCTTGTGATGAGTGCATATTCAGCACAAAAAATGACGGGAAAGGGGATACCGGTAGCATAATAATTTACCGTACCTAAAAACAAAAACAGGGCCGAAGCCCTGTTTTATCACGTCGCGATGGCGAACCACCGTTAAGTGTGTAACGAATTAGAACTGGTAAACCAGACCCACTGCTACGATATCGTCGGTGTTCAGACCCAGCGGGTTGTTGTCATTCAACTGGTTGATTTTGTAATCAACATAGGTAGACATGTTTTTGTTGAAGTAGTAAGTCGCACCGACTTCTACATATTTGATCAGGTCAGCATCGCCGATACCTTCGATATCTTTACCTTTGGACTGAACGTAGGCAAGAGAAGGACGCAGACCGAAATCGAACTGATACTGAGCGACCAATTCTAAGTTCTGTGCTTTGTTAGCGAAACCGGTAGCGCCGTTTTGTGCGCTGTTGGTGTTGCTGTTTTTAATGTAGGTGGCGTTGCGTGTTTCACCGTACATTGCTGCCAAGTAGACGTTATTCGCGTCATATTTCAGCGCAGTTGCCCACTGCTCAGCGCGACCATCGCCACGGCCATAGGTTGCGGTAGTCTGGCCATCGGTACGGTCAGATGACGCATAGGCTGCGGAGATACCCACACCGATTGGTGTTTCATAAGTAGAGGACACACCCCAACCGTCGCCATTGGAGCGTTTGATATCGTCGCGCTCGTTTTTACCTTGATACTGAACACCGAAGTTCAGGCCGTCAACCAGACCGAAGAAATCGTTGTTACGGTAAGTCAGCAGACCGGTAGAACGGCCAACCATAAAGTTGTCGCTACCTGCAGAGTCGC
Source organism: Serratia sp. NPDC078593 (assembly GCF_050268245.1). Classification (NCBI taxonomy): domain Bacteria; kingdom Pseudomonadati; phylum Pseudomonadota; class Gammaproteobacteria; order Enterobacterales; family Yersiniaceae; genus Serratia; species Serratia sp. NPDC078593. The sequence goes on from NZ_JBNNGK010000020.1 coordinate 25,633, forward strand.
CACCGAATTCTGGCAGCATATCGGTCCAGCCCATTGGGTCATAGACGATACCGTAGTTACGGCCGTAATCCAGAGAACCGTAGTCGGCAAATTTCAGACCCGCGAAGCCCAGACGCGTTTTGTTGCCGTCCTGAGCATCAGAACCGCCTTCGCTGTTGTTAGCCTGAATGTTGTATTCCCACTGGCCGTAACCGGTCAGTTGGTCATTAATCTGAGTCTCACCTTTGAAGCCAAAACGGACATATGACTGGTCGCCATCATCGCCTTTGCTGTCAGAGAAGTAGTGCAGGCCGTCAACTTTACCGTACAGATCCAGCTTGTTGCCATCTTTGTTATAGATCTCGGCAGCGTTTGCTGCACCGGCAGCCAACAAAGCCGGGATTACCACTGCAAGAATGTTGCGCTTCATCATTATAATTACCCTCATTGGTGTTATTCGGACACCTTGCCACTGCCGACAATAATTCTTTTGGAACTATTGTTGATAGATTGGTGTCGTTCTGTGTCTGCATGCAGTGTTCCATTCACCGTCAGGTTAATCTAGAACGAAAATGATACTAATACCCTAATCAGGTTTCAAAAAGAAACATTGTGTAACTAAATATTAATGAAAGGGAACTTTGTGACGCAGGTCAAGAATAAAAAATGCGAAAGGCCAGCGAGGCTGGCCTTTGTTTTGTAACAAAATGGTAGTAAAACGCGCAGATTTAATAAATTAGAAGCTCGCGTTACGTGGCGTACGAGGGAATGGAATGACGTCACGCACGTTTTGTACCCCGGTCACATAGGCGATTAAGCGCTCAAAACCTAAACCGAAGCCAGAATGTGGAACGGTGCCGTAACGACGCAGATCGCGATACCACCAGTAATCCTCTTTATTTAGCCCCATTTCTTCCAGGCGCTGATCCAACACATCGAGGCGTTCTTCACGCTGTGAACCACCGATAATTTCGCCGATACCCGGGGCTAATACGTCCATTGCCGCCACGGTTTTACCGTCTTCATTCATACGCATGTAGAATGCTTTGATGTCTTTTGGATAATTTTTGACGACTACTGGCGCCTTGAAGTGTTTTTCGGCCAGATAACGCTCATGCTCTGAAGAGAGGTCGATACCCCAAGACACTGGGTTTTCGAAGGTTTGCCCGGATGCTACCAGGATGTCGATGGCGTCGGTATAATCCACTTGAGCAAAATCGGAAGACACAAAGCGCTTCAGGCGTTCAACGGCATCTTTGTCTACGCGTTCAGCGAAGAACTGCATATCGTCGGCACGTTCGTTCAAAACTGCCTGGAAAACATATTTCAGCATGCTTTCCGCTAAGCCTGCGACATCGTCCAGACTGGCAAAGGCGACTTCTGGCTCAATCATCCAAAATTCAGCCAAGTGGCGGCTAGTATTGGAGTTTTCTGCACGGAAGGTTGGGCCAAAGGTGTAAACTTTAGATAACGCACAAGCGTAAGTCTCACCGTTCAACTGACCGGATACGGTCAGGAAGGCTTCTTTACCGAAGAAATCCTGGCCGAAGTCGACCGCGCCTTTATCGTCACGTGGCAAATTTTCCATATCCAACGTTGATACGCGGAACATTTCACCCGCGCCTTCGGTATCCGAGGCCGTGATCAGCGGTGTTGAAACCCAGAAATAACCGTTTTCATGGAAGAAGCGGTGAATAGCCTGCGCCAGGGTGTGGCGCACACGCGCAACGGCACCAATCAGGTTGGTACGTGGGCGCAAGTGGGCGACTTCACGAAGATACTCAATGCTGTGACGTTTGGCCGCCATCGGGTAGGTATCGGGATCATCCACCCAGCCTACGACGCTAATTGCGGTTGCTTGCAGTTCGAAACTTTGGCCTTCGCCGGGTGAGGCGGCCACTTTACCGGTGACTTCAACAGAGCAACCGGTGGTCAGATGCAGAACTTCATCCTGATAATTCGGCAGAGAATTATTAACAACGGCCTGTAACGGATTAAAGCAGGAGCCGTCATAAACGGCGAGGAAGGAGATACCAGCTTTAGAATCTCTCCGGGTACGCACCCAGCCGCGCACGGTGACTTCACTGTCAACCGCAGCACGTCCTTGCAGCACGTCGCATACAGGCACTACGCTCATAGATTTCTCTCTTTAATTGATTTGATGTAAGAAATAGCTAACAACCCAAGAAAATGGGGATTCGACTATGTTACTTGCCGCAGTGCAGAGCACAAGTAGAAATCGTCAGAATGATGCAACATTATTTCTTGGCGTAGGGGAAAAGGGCGGGGATGATAGGCAAAGAGATAAAAGCCGGCGTGAGGATTTCACCCGGCTTTGTCATTAGCTGGCTTTTTTTACGCGCGGTAAATCAAACGCTTTACGCAGGGCGTTGACAAAGGCCTTGTCTTGGCAAATGGTCTTGCCCGGGCTGTCAGACAATTTAGCGACGGGTTTACCATTACACTCCACCAATTTGATTACGATATTCAATGGCTTGACATCGGGAATGTCGCAGGTGAGGCGCGTGCCGATACCGAAGACCAGATTGACGCGCTGGTCGAAACGGCGGTATAGCGCCAAGGCTTTCTCCAAATCTAAATTATCAGAAAACACCAACGTCTTACTGACCGGATCGATGCCGAGATTTTCATAGTGGGTGATGGCTTTCTCGCCCCAGGCGAAGGGATCGCCGGAGTCATGCCGCAGGCCCTGATAATGTTTGGCAAACTGTGGGCCGAAATCGCGCAGGAAGGCGTCCATGGTGATGCAGTCGGTTAAGGCGATGCCCAATTGCTTTGGGTATTCATCCAGCCAGGCCTGTAGCGCGGCGCGTTGGCTGTTTGCCAGCACGGGGCTGATTTGCTGATGAGCTTGGAACCATTCGTGCGCTTGGGTACCGACTGGCGTTAGGCCGAGTTGGTGCGCCAGAGCGTAGTTACTGGTACCGACCAGATAAGGGAATTCTTCCTTTAAGGTGCTGACGATAGCGTGCTGTACCGCTTGTGAAAAGCGGCGGCGAGTACCGAAATCCATCAGCTTGAAGCGCGAGATATCCACATCTGCGGCCATTTTTTTGAATTCAGCCAGCTTGCTGCGTAACTGAGTAACGGCCATATCAGGTGTGACCTGCGGCGAACGGTGGCGGTGCACCACTTCGCTGATCATGGCCAGTAATGGCACTTCCCACAGGATGACTTCGCGCCACGGCCCGGTGATACGGATGTGTAATTTACCGTCGCGATCGTCAATGCTGACTTGTTGCGGATCATAGCGGAAATGGCGCAGCCAGTTAAGATAATCCTGCTGGAAGAAGGGCAGGCTTGAGAGATACTGATATTCAGTTTCCGTTAGCACCAGTTGGCTCATCAGCGCGATTTGCGCACGGATTTCATCGGCATATTCTCCCAGTAACTCGTCGCCACGGCAGCGGAATTCCGCCGCGACTGCGATCGTGGAATAGCGATGGAATACTGCTTGCTGCATATGAAGCTTGTAAGCATCAGTATCAAGCAGTGATGTCAAAATCGGGGAGGCGTATTGAGTCATAGCGCGTTACAGCATCCTCGTCAGGCGCGTGTCCAAACCTGGATAGTTCCGGTATACGTCAAGCTGTTTCGTTATTGGCAATCTGATGTCCCTCCAAACCGTTATTGCCACGTTTGCGAGGATACGCTCAGTTGTCGTCATGACGTCACTTGCATGATTTGGGCATGATCAAAAAGATGAAGGAGTATACCCGGATTATCCTGTTATTGAAGCGCCATCACACCACAAATTATCGATGAGGGTCGAGGATTAAACGTGCGCTTGTTCGGCGTTAGCCGGCGTTAGCAACAATGAAAGACAGATAAACCAATAAACTGAGTAACTTAGTTGAATTAGTGATAAAAATTATAAGGTTAATTATTTTAAACACAGGCTTAGAGAAAATGAATATCCGGGTGTGTTGCGATACTGTCTTTACCGTTTTTCTTGCAAAAATACAGCGCTTCATCCGCCTTTTTGATCGCCGTTTGTAACTGTTTAAAGTGGGAAACCTCAGCAATCCCGCAGCTGATGGTAAAACTCACGCTGCCGCCTTCGGCCAAAGGTAACTGCAACAGGTGTGTTTGTTGACGCAGTTTTTCCATCACTGCACGGGCGTGCTGTAAGGTACAATGGCCAAGGATGACCGCGAACTCCTCACCACCGTAACGACAAAAAATATCATTGCTGCGGAAAGCGCCGCGCAATAGCTCACCAAATGCGACGAGTGCGCGATCGCCGACGTCATGCCCGTAAGTGTCATTAAGGACTTTAAAGTTATCGATGTCGATGAGGCAGAATGCGAGTGGGTAGCTGCTGTCATCGAGCGCTGCGCATTGACGAAAGAACTTGCGGCGATTATAGATATTGGTTAATGGGTCGAGATACGATGATGTTTCCAACTCTTTAATTAAGGAAAATTTTTCATTTTCTAAGCGAATCTTTTCCATATGGTAGAGCTTTAATTGATTAATAGCGTTACCAATCGCAATCAACTCCTGACTGTAAAACACTTCATTGGTATCAATGGCCATATCGCCTTGTGATAATCGCTGAATATTGTTTTGCGTTTTTGTCAGCCAGCGGCTGATGTTGGAGCAGAAAATCAGGGAGGGTAATAAAAAGAACAGCGTGATTAAAACACCGAGAGAAATCATGCCGTCAATCGCGGCTTGGCTGCGGTACATTTCATTGCGCGACGCAATCATTTCCAGGTTGAAACTGCGCTGATACAGCTGCTGGGAAAGCTCGCTAATGGTTTTTACATATTGATAAATGAAATCTGCATCGAATGCGCTGTTATGCGTGGTCGACTCATACAGTTCGCTGGCGATCCGATCGGTTTCTTTGCGGGAAACATGTTGCAGTAACTGATTGATAATCGATGTGGTTTTAGCATCTTCATAAGCGATTTTCATGAAAGTCAGTCGGGAGCTGAGTGCGTTTAACACGCCGGTTAATTGAATCGCTTTTAAATACGCATTCTTCCTATCCAGGCTGTTGATGTTTACGTCAATAATTTGATCGATCAGCTCGGTCAATGAAATATTAAGCTGGTTATTTAAACGAATAGCCTCAAGGAAAAGGAATGAGTCGGCATTGAGCATCCGCGCTTCGTAGGTATATCGGTAGTAATCTTTGCTGGCCTGGGTAATATAATATGCACTGTTTATATTGAATAAATTACTGGGATCGTTGGGGCGTTGCATTAACTGACGGGTATCATTATCCAGTAATTTCTCTAATAAAATCAGCATTGATTGGATGGCGAATTTTTGTTGAGCCCCCAACTGTTGCGATTTTTTGCTGTCAATAAATGGTCGAATCTTTTCGATTTTCTCTCTGGCCTTGCTGTCAGATTCTTGCCACAGGCTATCGTCGATGCTGTTACTGAGCAGGCTTAAACGTTTCAAGCGATGTGATTGCAAACTGTGCTGAAAAGCGGCAGAAATCTCTTCGGCACGCTGGATTTTATATAAGTTTAAAGCGCTTTCGTTATATTGCGTACGTGCTTCTGTCAGTTCATTACAAATGAAAATGGCAAAAGAGGATGTTAATGAAAAGGTAAAGAAATAAATAAGATATTTAACTTTCATCACAACCACGCGTCATTGAATCCGAAGGTATAATCATATCATCGTATCAAAAGACGTCATGGCACAAGCGTTTACTCTTTTTTAGCATAAAATGCTATTTTTAGGATTTGTCTCGCGGTTATTACCCATGACGGCAGGCTTAACAATGATCCGTCGCGCAATTCTGTTACACATCCTTCGCCGTCTATGGGATTTTTTCGTGACTGTGATACAGTTTATTTACAATCTGAATCGGGGTTTACCCGCCCGCAGTCGTCGGGCAGGCAACGGCCCATTATCCGTAACTCACTGAGACGTCAAAGGGTTTGTATGACACAACAGCCACAGGCAAAGTATCGCCACGATTATCGCGCGCCTGATTACACGATTACCGACATCGATTTAAACTTTGATCTAAATGCAGACACGACCCGGATCACTGCCGTCAGCCAAATTAAGCGCCAAGGTGCTGCCGACGCGCCGTTGCTGCTGAACGGTGAAGATCTGACGTTGGTGAGTATCCAGGTTGAAGGGCAGGCGTGGGATGCCTATCGTCTACAGGACAACCAACTGGTTATTGAGCAATTACCAGAACAATTTACCCTTACCATTGTCAATGATATTCACCCAGCAAAGAATAGTGCATTAGAAGGGTTATATCTGTCTGGTGAGGCGTTGTGTACCCAGTGTGAGGCTGAAGGTTTCCGTCATATTACCTATTATCTTGACCGGCCGGATGTACTGGCGCGCTTCTCAACCCGAATAGTGGCTGACAAGCAGCGTTATCCGTTTTTGCTGTCTAATGGCAACAAAGTCGCTGAAGGTGAATTGGACGATGGCCGCCATTGGGTGCAGTGGCAAGATCCTTTCCCGAAACCGAGCTATCTGTTTGCGCTGGTGGCGGGTGATTTCGACGTGTTGCGTGACAGTTTTATCACCCGCTCTGGCCGCGAGGTCGCGTTAGAACTGTTTGTCGATCGCGGCAATCTTGATCGTGCTGATTGGGCGATGACCTCATTGAAGAATGCAATGAAATGGGATGAAACCCGTTTCGGTCTGGAGTACGACCTCGATATTTATATGATAGTCGCGGTGGACTTCTTCAATATGGGCGCGATGGAAAACAAAGGGTTAAATATCTTTAACTCAAAATACGTGTTGGCGAAAGCTGAAACGGCCACCGATAAAGATTATCTGGGTATTGAAGCGGTTATCGGCCATGAGTATTTCCATAACTGGACCGGCAACCGCGTCACCTGCCGTGATTGGTTCCAACTGAGTCTGAAAGAAGGGCTAACCGTATTTCGCGATCAAGAGTTCAGTTCAGACTTGGGATCGCGCGCAGTAAACCGCATTGATAATGTGCGGGTGATGCGCGGTGCGCAATTTGCTGAAGACGCCAGCCCGATGGCGCACGCCATACGTCCGGACAAAGTGATTGAAATGAACAATTTCTATACGCTGACGGTCTATGAAAAAGGTTCAGAAGTCATTCGCATGATGCACACCCTGTTGGGCGAAGAGAACTTCCAAAAAGGCATACAGCTGTATTTTGAGCGCCACGATGGTAGCGCCGCCACCTGTGACGATTTTGTGCAGGCTATGGAGGATGCCTCCAATGTTGATTTGTCACTGTTCCGCCGCTGGTATAGTCAATCAGGTACGCCAACGTTGACGGTACGCGACGAATACAATGCCGAACAGCAGCAATATCGCCTGCATGTTAGCCAACATACTGCGCCGACAGCCGATCAAGCCGAAAAACTGCCGTTGCATATCCCGCTAAATATCGAACTCTATGGCAGCGACGGTGAGGTGATTACACTGCAGAAAAACGGTTTGCCGGTTAATAACGTGTTGAATGTCACCGAAGCCGAGCAAACTTTTATCTTCGACGGTGTTGAGCATCAGCCCGTGCCTTCGCTGCTGCGTGAATTTTCTGCGCCAGTAAAGTTGGATTATCCGTATAGTGATCAACAACTGACCTTCTTAATGCAGCATGCGCGCAATGACTTCGCCCGTTGGGACGCAGCACAAAGTCTGTTGGCAATTTATATCAAATTGAACGTTGCTAAATATCAGCAGAAACAACCGCTGACATTACCGTTGCACGTTGCTGATGCCTTCCGCGCTGTGTTGCTGGATGAAAAGCTGGATCCGGCGCTGGCGGCGCAAATCCTGACGTTGCCTTCTGAAAGTGAAATTGCCGAACTGTTTACCGTGATTGACCCTATCGCGATTGCCAATGTGCATGAGGCGATTACCCGCTGTTTGGCTCAGGAGATGACTGACGAATGGCTGGCGGTTTATCACCATAACAAAACTGACGGCTATCGCGTTGAGCACGGTGACATTGCCAAGCGTGCATTGCGTAATACCTGCTTGCGCTATTTGGCCTTTGCTGATGCGCAACAGGCCGACAAACTGGTGGCCGCGCAGTTCCGCAGTGCGGACAACATGACCGATTCACTGGCCGCGTTGGCCGCTGCCGTTGGTGCGCAATTACCTTGCCGTGATGCGTTGATGGCGGAGTTTGACGATCGTTGGCATCATGATGGTCTGGTGATGGATAAATGGTTTGCGCTGCAAGCTACCAGCCCGGCGAGCAATGTGTTGGCGACGGTGCGTAGCCTGTTGCAACACCGTTCGTTCAGCCTGAGCAACCCGAACCGTACCCGCTCTTTAGTGGGGGCGTTCGCTTCCGCCAATCCTTCGGCATTTCATGCGGAAGATGGCAGCGGTTATCAGTTCCTGGTCGAGATCCTCAGTGACCTGAATACCCGTAACCCGCAGGTTGCTGCGCGATTGATTGAGCCACTGATTCGCCTGAAGCGCTATGATGCAGGTCGTCAGGCGTTGATGCGTGAGGCGTTGGAGCAATTAAAAGCGTTGGAGAATCTGTCTGGCGACCTGTATGAAAAAATCAGTAAAGCGCTAGACGCCTAATTATTGCGTGATGCGCTCAGTCAGTTAACGGGCATTATCAACAGTTGGGGGGCGGCTAAGGCCGTCCTATCAGGTTGATAACAACGTTGTCTTTGAACCTGAGATACTCGGGTCTAGCGCACCGAGGGGCGCTCCGGCGGCAAGCCGCTACGACCCCTTCGGCGCGCTTTCCCTAATAACACGTTTTGTCTACAGTCTGGGGGCGGGCTAAAGGCCGTCCCTTTTCGTTCACGGCGATTTCATCTGCGACAACGTCTGCTTATCACCTTGTGTTATTTCGCTCATTAGGTAGAAAAATTTAACCGCGTTATCGATGGCAACATGGGATGCTGGTTGATCCCGTTACGGTGCCTGCGCAAAGTAAACGATTGCGTATAAAACGCCGTTGTGGCGTTTAACCCATTCCAATTAGGTTGATTATCACGGATAATACGCCCCCGGTTTGCAGCTCTACCGAATAATTTGCGAATAGGCAGGGTAGAGAGACAAAATGATTCGGCTGGTATCAAGGCGGCAACTGAACCGATGTCTTGGCGCTTACTCAACTAAGTGCATGGGATGGGGCAAGTCGGCCATCAATGAAGTAGCCTGAAGTATGACGGATATAACCGGGAAATCAGGAGCGTACATGTACTACCCTCTCATCAGGAAAGCGTTGTTCCAGTTTGATCCAGAGCGCGCGCATGAATTAACTTTTCGCCAACTGCGCCGTGTTACCGGCACTCCTTTAGCGTTTCTTGTTCGTCAGTCTGTGCCGACCAAATCCGTGAGCTGCATGGGGCTGTCTTTTAAGAATCCAATCGGCTTAGCGGCAGGTCTGGATAAAGATGGTGAATGTATCGATGCCTTAGGCGAAATGGGCTTTGGTTTTATCGAGGTTGGCACCGTCACCCCACGCCCGCAATCGGGCAATGATAAGCCGCGCCTATTCCGTATTGTGGAAGCCGAAGGGATCATTAACCGCATGGGGTTTAATAACCTTGGGGTCGATAATCTGGTTGAGAATGTCAAAAAATCTCACTTTGGTGGCATTCTTGGGATTAATATTGGCAAGAATAAAGATACGCCAGTAGAGCAGGGTAAAGACGATTATCTGATCTGCATGGATAAAGTTTATCCGTATGCCGGTTATATTGCGATCAACATTTCTTCACCGAATACGCCGGGATTACGATCCCTGCAGTATGGTGAGGCATTAGACGATCTTTTAGCCGCCGTTAAAAATAAACAGGCTGACTTACATGCACGCCATCATAAATATGTACCGGTGGCGGTAAAGATCGCGCCGGATCTTTCTGAAGACGAATTGATCCAAATAGCTGACAGTTTGGTGCGCCACAATATAGATGGTGTGATCGCCACCAATACCACGTTAGATCGTAAATTGGTTCAAGGATTAAATTACTGTGAGCAAGCTGGAGGGTTGAGTGGGCGCCCCTTACAATCGCGCAGCACTGAAGTGATCCGCCGATTGTCGCAAGAGCTGCAGGGTAAGTTGCCGATAATCGGTGTGGGTGGCGTTGATTCTTTAACCGCCGCACGAGAAAAAATAGCAGCGGGTGCAACACTGGTGCAAATTTATTCTGGATTCATCTTCCACGGCCCGCGTTTGATTAAAGATATCGTTACCCATATCTAATAATTTTCCTTTCATTTGTTGCCGGGGGTTTATTTCTCCCCCCGGCTCGTCTATATTTTGTTCATTAGCGTAAATATCATCTGTGGAATTATCTGATGTTTAGGCTGCTTTAACGGTGATAAAATCACCTTTTGCCGTAAATATGGCGTTGGCTCGTGGCAAGCTAAGGATAAACAATGAAGATAAAACCTGACGATAATTGGCGTTGGTATTTTGACGCTGAACACGATCGGCTAATGCTTGATTTAGCCAATGGGATGATCTTCCGTTCACGTTTTCCGGCCAAAATGTTGACGCCAGACGCGTTTGGCGAATGCGCCTTCTGCGTTGATGACGCTGCGCTGTATTTTACCTACGAAGAACAGTGCAAACAGATTAAACTCAGTCATGAGCAACGTGCTGAATTGGTATTAAACGCCTTGGTGGCTTATCGCTTCCTTAAACCGTTAATGCCGAAAAGCTGGCATTTTTCCCAACAGCATTTTCCTTTACAGCCTAAAAATGGCGATTTGGTCGCGGTAAAGGTAATGGAAAGTGGTGAGGATGCGCGCTTGCTGGTGGTAGAGGCGGGGGATAATGCCAGCCTGTGTCTACTGGCGCAATTTCACTTGTCGGTCGCAGGGCGTACCATGGTTCTGGGCGATGCTATTAAAGTGATGCACGATCGTTTGAAGCCCTGCGCGCAGGGCGATGCGTCGACACCCGCTTACGACAGGGCGGTGTAATCAAGCCAGCTTGATATTGGTCTTAGGGATACAGCTACAAGAAAGAATGGTGCCATTATTGGCCACCGCGCTTTTCTTCAACGGGGCAACGTCGCCGTCCACTAACTTTATTCGGCAACTGCCGCAAATTCCCGCCCGACAAGAGTAGGGAATGTTGATGCCTTGCAGTTCCAGTTGTTCCAACAGAACTTGTTGGTTATTGCCGTTAAATACCGCTCCTTGATAATCGATGGTTATGCTTTGTGCACTATCATTGGGGGCTTGTACGTTTTCCGCTACGGCGCCGCCGCCATAGGGGCGAGGTGGCTTGTTCGCTAACACGTCAACCGTATCACCAACGCGGATAATACCGCTGTTACGCGCAATCATATTTTGGCCGAAATCCACACCTCCCCCGTCTGCCGTACGGAATTTTTGCAGCGTGTTCAAAGGCTCACCGTTGGGGTGTTTGCGTCCTCGCTCGGTACTGACGGTGGTCAAGACGCAGCGGCTACAAGGTTTGACCACATCAAACATCACCTCGCCAACGCGGATGACCTGCCAGCCGTCCTCTGCCCATGCATCAGCACCGGTAACCACTAAATTCGGGCGGAATTGCTCCAGTTTGATACTGCTTGGGCAGCGTTGTTGCACATCATGGAATGAGGCTTCATTGATTAACAGGAACGGATAACCATCGGCGAACGACAACGGAATCTCTGGGTGTCTTTTGACGCGTCGTGTCAGATCTTGTCCCAGCCAGCGCAACTGCACCTCGCGCTGAAAGTAGCCGCTTAACCACTGGTTGATCGCCATTGGCGCAATGCGCGCGGTGAAATGATTCCCCCAGACTTCGGTAGGCTGCGCATCGGCGGTAAAATCACTAAAGCGAATAGTGGCACTTTCGCCATTCGGAGCCGTTAGGTATAGACCGTCTGCCAGCAGTGCCGGGGTGAACAACACCATGTGGGGGTAGTGGCGAGCGGTAAGAAAAGTGCCATCTGGCGCGGTGATCATGAAGCTGCGGTCAAATGCCAGGCCATGTGAGGCAACCTGTGCATGAGATAATTGTAAACCGCGCATTGATTTAACCGGATGGACGTACAGTTTGGAAAGCGTGATCACCCCAAATCCTCAAGCAAAGAAAAACAAAACGGAAGAGAGCAACTTTATGATAAGCGGTGCAGATTAGCTATACCCGTTATACTTCGAATAACCTCTTTCGAGCTGCGCTTGCGTTCGCCTCCGCGAGAGAGTTTTGGGCTTCTCAGGCTTGCCGCCGCGATGCAACTCGAATTATTTAGGGTATAATGCGCGACAATTTTCTTTTTGGTGATAAGTACGATATGAACTCTCTGTTTGCCAGCACGGCGCGTGGACTGGAAGAACTGTTAAAAAGCGAACTGGAGCTGCTTGGCGCTCACGCCTGTCGAGTTGTGCAGGGTGGGGTACATTTTCAGGGTGACGATCGTCTTCTGTACCAAAGTTTGCTGTGGAGCCGTTTGGCTTCACGTATTTTGTTGCCGCTGAATGAATTCCGCGTGCACAGTGATTTGGATCTTTACCTCGGTGTTCAGGCGATCGATTGGACAGAAATCTTCGGTGTAGAAAACACCTTCGCCGTGCACTTCAGCGGTGTGAATGAAGAGATCCGCAATAGCCAATACGGCGCGTTGAAAGTGAAAGATGCCATTGTTGACAGCTTCACGCGAAAAATTGATCAACGCCCGACCGTGGCGAAGCAGCAGCCGGACATCCGGGTTAACGTTTTTCTGCAACGTGATATGGCTAGCGTAGCGCTCGATCTGAGCGGTGAAGGTTTACATCAGCGCGGCTACCGCGATCTCACCGGGCAGGCACCGTTGAAAGAAAACCTGGCTGCCGCCATTGTGCAGCGTTCCGGGTGGCAAGCGGGTACGCCGCTGCTCGATCCGATGTGTGGTTCTGGTACCTTGCTGATCGAAGCCGCGATGATAGCTGCCGATCGTGCGCCGGGCTTACATCGCCAGCATTGGGGCTTCAGCGCGTGGAAAGGCCATAACGACGAGCTATGGCGTGAAGTTGTGACGCAAGCGCAGGTACGAGCACGTCGTGGCCTGCAAGAAACCACGTCGCGTTTCTTTGGTTCAGATATCGACCGTCGGGTGATTGACATGGCGCGTGCCAATGCCCGCCGTGCGGGGGTGGCTGAGCTGGTGACCTTCAACGTTAACGACGTGAGTAAGTTGGTCAATCCGCTGCCGGAAGGCCCCGTGGGTACGGTGGTGAGTAACCCGCCGTACGGCGAGCGTCTGGAAAGCGAGCCAGCGCTGATTGCGTTGCACAATATGCTGGGTCGGATCATGAAGAGTGCGTTCGGTGGTTGGCAATTGTCGCTGTTTAGCGCCTCGCCAGAGCTACTGAGCTGTTTGCAATTGCGAGCAGAACGCCAGTTCAAAGCGAAAAATGGCCCATTGGATTGCGTGCAGAAAAACTACCAGTTAGCCGCTAATCCGCAGGGGAGCGCTGGCGTACAGGTGGCGGAAGACTTCGCAAACCGTTTGCGCAAAAACCTCAAGAAGTTGGATAAATGGGCCAGACAGCAGGGGATTGAATGTTACCGTCTCTACGATGCTGATTTGCCAGAATACAACGTGGCGGTCGATCGTTATGGCAGCAAAGTGGTGGTACAAGAGTATGCGCCGCCTAAAACCATTGACGCCCAAAAAGCCCGTCAGCGCCTGTTTGATGTGATCAACGCGACGTTGGCGGTGCTCGATCTGCCGTCTAATCAGCTGGTACTGAAAACCCGCGAGCGACAGAAAGGCAAAAACCAGTATGAGAAACTGGCGCAAAAGGGCGAGTTCCTGCTGGTGGAAGAATATAACGCCAAACTGTGGGTTAATCTGACCGACTATCTTGATACCGGGCTGTTTCTCGATCACCGTATTGCGCGGCGTATGCTGGGCGAAATGAGCAAGGGTAAAGACTTTCTCAACCTGTTTGCCTATACCGGCACTGCCAGCGTGCACGCTGGGTTGGGGGGGGCGCGCAGCACGACCACGGTGGATATGTCACGCACCTATCTGGAGTGGGCGGAGAAAAACCTACGCGCCAATGGCCTAACGGGGCGACAGCACCGGTTGATACAGGCGGATTGCCTGTCTTGGCTGCATAATGCCGACGAACAATTCGATGTGATCTTTATCGATCCGCCGACGTTCTCCAATTCCAAACGGATGGAAAACACCTTTGACGTACAGCGTGACCATCTGGCGTTGATGAAAGATTTGAAACGGTTACTGCGCCGCAAAGGAACCATCATGTTCTCGAACAACAAACGCGGTTTCCAGATGGATCTGGCGGGGTTAAATGCGCTGGGGTTGGAGGCGAAAGAAATTACCGCCCAGACACTATCGCAGGACTTTGCACGTAATCGCCAGATTCATAACTGCTGGCTGGTCACCCATGCCGGCGAAGGAAAATAATTACTATGTCGTTAATTAGCATGTCCGGTGCGTGGTTGTCTTTCAGCGATGCACCTCTTTTAGATAACACCGAAATTCACATTGAAGACAATGAACGCGTTTGTTTAGTGGGCCGTAACGGTGCAGGTAAATCCACTTTACTGAAAATCTTGGGTAAGGAAATTCCCCTAGATGACGGCCGGGTTATCTACGAACAAGACTTGATCGTAGCGCGTTTGCAACAGGATCCACCGCGTAATATCGGCGGTACGGTTTTTGACTTCGTCGCCGAAGGCGTGGCGGAGCAGGCAGAACACTTGAAAGCCTACCATGCGATTTCACATCAGGTGGAAATTGATCCGAGTGAGAAAAACCTGACGCGCATGGCGCAGATTATGGAGATTCTCGATCATCAAGGTTTATGGCAACTCGATAGCCGTATCAGTGAAGTGTTGGCCCAGTTGGGGCTGAATGGCGATGCTGAGCTGTCTTCATTGTCGGGTGGTTGGTTGCGCAAAGCGGCGTTGGGGCGTGCGCTGGTCAGTTCTCCGCGTGTGTTGTTGCTGGATGAACCGACCAACCACTTGGATATCGAAACGATCGATTGGTTAGAAGGTTTCCTGAAAGAATTTCAGGGCAGTATTGTGTTTATCTCACATGACCGATCGTTTATTCGCAATATGGCAACGCGGATTGTCGACTTGGATCGTGGCAAATTAGTGTCATGGCCGGGGGATTACGATCTCTACTTGCTGAGCAAAGAGGAAGCACTGCGGGTAGAAGAGTTACAAAATGCTGAGTTTGATCGCAAGCTGGCACAAGAAGAAGTGTGGATTCGGCAAGGCATTAAGGCGCGACGTACCCGTAACGAAGGTCGCGTACGTGCGCTAAAAGCGCTGCGCAATGAACGCTCCGCGCGCCGCGAGGTCATGGGAACGGCCAAAATGCAGGTGGAAGAGGCCGTGCGTTCGGGAAAAATCGTTTTCGAAATGGAAAACGTCAATTACCAAGTCGGTGGCAAAGTCTTAGTGCGAGATTTTTCTGCTCAAGTCCAGCGCGGCGATAAAATTGCGCTGGTTGGGCCGAACGGCTGCGGTAAAACCACGCTGTTGAAACTGATGCTTGGTCAACTGACAGCCGACAGCGGTCGTGTTCACTGCGGTACTAAACTGGAAGTGGCGTATTTTGACCAGCACCGTGCAGAGCTGGATCCGGAGCGCACCGTGATGGACAACTTGGCAGAAGGCAAGCAGGAAGTCATGGTCAACGGCCGCTCACGCCATGTTTTGGGCTACCTACAAGACTTCCTGTTCCATCCAAAGCGTGCGATGACGCCGGTGAAAGCCTTGTCTGGCGGGGAGCGCAATCGCCTACTGTTGGCACGTTTATTCCTCAAACCAAGTAATTTACTGATCCTCGATGAACCAACCAACGATTTGGACGTCGAAACGCTGGAGTTGCTCGAGGAGCTAATTGATAGCTATCAGGGCACGGTGTTGTTGGTGAGCCACGATCGTCAGTTTGTCGATAACTCGGTGACTGAGTGCTGGATCTTCGAAGGTAACGGTACTATCAGCACCTTCGTTGGTGGGTATTTTGATGCTCATCATCAGCGCGCGACCGCGAAGCCAATTCGTCAGGCTGCGCCAGTGAGCCAAAATAAGTCGGTGGAGAAAAAAGCGGAACAGGCGAAGAAGCCGACGGCGAAACTGAGCTATAACCTGTTACGGGAACTGGAACAGTTGCCGCAACGTCTTGAACAACTGGAAGCGGAAATAGAGGCGTTGCAGACGCAGGTGAGCGATGCAGATTTCTTCTCGCGCCCCCACAGCGAGACGCAGCAGGTATTGAGTGATTTGGCCGCGGCGGAAATGCGTCTGGAAGAGGCGTTTGCCCGTTGGGAAGAATTGGAAGCGATGAAAAACGGCTGATTGAGTACAAACTGCCCGCACGCTGCGGCGGGCTATTTTTGTGTTACCGGCAATAAGTTTCCAAGAGATGGGGGGGAGCATCAAGACGGCAAAGGCGTGAATGCTTGGGAATCTCAATCACGATGTGAGCGAGATACACGTAAGCCGTTAACAACGGTGCTGCTTCCCGTGTTAAGGAGATGGCCGAGGAGGAATAGGGTGTGTTCCCACGAGAATAATAAGCAGCATCGTCATTCAAATCATGACGAACAGCGACAGGAAGACCTGATGCTGTGCCCGCAGTGTGACATGCTGGTGGCACTGCCTTCATTGTCATATGGCAGTAAGGCGGTATGCCCCCGTTGCAAAACGACGCTCAGTGCGCGTTGGAATGAGCCGCGTAAACGGCCTATAGGCTATGCCCTTAGCGCCTTATTTATGTTGTTATTGGCGAACCTTTTTCCGTTCGTCAATATGCGTGTTGCCGGTATTGCTAATGAAATCAAACTGATCCAGATCCCACAGGTGATGGTGGCCGAAGACTACGCCAGTATGGCCACGCTATTTATGGTGTTGGTGCAGTTGATCCCGGCGTTCTGCATGGTGGTGATTATTCTACTGTGTGCGAAAGTGCAATTGCCCCAACGTCTAAAAATCTGGATGGCGAAGAGGCTGTTCCAGTTCAAAACCTGGTGCATGGTAGAGATTTTTCTTGCTGGCGTATTGGTCAGTTTCGTCAAGCTGATGGCCTATGGTGATATCGGTGTCGGTACCAGTTTTGTGCCGTATTGCCTGTTTTGTTTGTTACAGGTACGCGCTTTCCAGTGCGTCGATCGTCGTTGGTTATGGCAGGATCTCGAACCGGCGCCGCGTCTGTTGCAGCCGATAAGCCCTGGCCGCGCGGGTATTGTGCAAGGGGTGAGATCGTGTCTGTGCTGTACGGCTATTCTGCCAGCCGAGCAGGTGCAGTGCCCACGGTGCCACACATTCGGGCATCTACGGCGGCGTTACAGCCTGCAATGGACGATGGCGTTGCTGATCACGTCGTTGATTTTATACATTCCGGCCATGGTTTTACCCATCATGATTACCGAAGCATTGGGCAATAAAATGCCGTCGACCGTGATGGCAGGGGTCATCTTGCTTTGGGGAGAAGGATCGTATCCGGTGGCGATGGTGATTTTCATTGCCAGCATTATGGTGCCATCGCTGAAAATGTTAGCCATTGGTTGGTTATGTTGGGATGCCAATAACCGTAAGAAACCCCGCGCTGATAGTGAACGTATGCATCTTATTTATGAAGTCGTTGAGTTTGTAGGCCGTTGGTCAATGATTGATGTGTTTGTGATTGCCGTTCTTTCGGCACTGGTGCGTATGGGACAATTAATGAGTATTTATCCTGCTACTGGCGCGCTGCTGTTCGCCATGGTGGTGATCCTCACTATGTTTGCAGCCATGACGTTTGATCCCCGTCTGACCTGGGATCGCGTAAATGAAACAATAAAGAAGGAGCCGCAAGGTGACGGAAAATAATCATAGCGTCGCGAATGTTGAGAAGATCAAACGCTGGTCACCGGTGTGGATTATTCCTATCGTGACCGCGCTGATCGGCGTCTGGATCCTGTTTTATCATTTCAGCCATCAAGGGCCGGTGGTAACGCTGTACACCACGACGGCGGAAGGCTTGGAAGCCGGAAAAACCAAAATCAAAAGTCGCAGCGTTGACGTGGGGACGGTAGAAAGCGTGACGCTGAGTGAAGACCTGAGCAAGGTGCTGGTTCAAGCTCGATTGAATTCCGGCATGGGAAAGCTGTTGCGTGAGGATTCTGCCTTTTGGGTCGTGAAGCCGCAAATCGGTCGTGAAGGCGTTTCCGGGTTGGGAACCTTACTGTCCGGCGCTTATATTGAACTGCAACCGGGCAATAAAGGGAAAGACAGTAAAGATGAATATCAGTTACTGGATGCGCCGCCGTTGGCTTCACCTGATGCCAAAGGGTTACGTATTGTGTTGGACAGCGATAAATCAGGTCAGCTAAATGCGGGCGATCCGGTGCTGTTCCGGGGTTATCGTGTGGGATCGGTCGAAACAAGCTACTTTGATCCTAAGCTGCGTGCCATGCGTTATCAGCTGTTTATCACTGCGCCTTACGATCAACTGGTGACCACCAATGTGCGTTTCTGGAAAGACAGTGGCGTAGCGTTTGATATGTCGGCGCAGGGTATGCGGGTTGAGATGGGCTCGCTGGCAACGTTATTTAGCGGCGGCGTCAGCTTCGATGTTCCAGAAGGTTGGGATCGTGGTGAAAAAGCGGCAGAGAAAGCAGAATACCAGCTCTACGAAAACCAGCGTGGCATTCAGGATTCGCTGTATACCGTACACAAAGACTATTTGATGTTCTTCTCTGATTCCGTTCGCGGTTTGCAACCGGGCGCACCTGTAGAGTTCCGTGGCATCCGTTTGGGTACCGTCGCGCAAGTACCGTTCTATAAAGAGGGCATGGAGCAACGTCTCGACAGCGATTACCGTATTCCCGTATTGATCCGTATCGAACCCGATCGTTTCCAGAAACAACTGGGTAAAAACTTTGATATGGAACAGCACCTGAAAGATGCTAAAGCGCGTGGTTTGCGTGCGGCACTGAAATCTGCCAACTTGCTCACCGGCTCGTTGTACATCGATCTGGATTTCTATCCTCAGGAGAAAGTGTGGAAAGGGCCGCGCGAACTGTTCGGTTATCCGCTGTTGCCGACGACCAGTGGCGGGTTAGCGCAAATTCAGCAGAAACTGATGCAGACGCTGGATAAGATCAATTCGATGCCGTTGAATCCAATGCTCAATGAAGCGACGAAAACGCTGTCTGAAAGTCAGCGCACGATGCGCGAAACGCAGCAGACCATGAAATCGCTGAATGACATTATTGCCAGTAAAGCAATGAAAGATCTGCCGCAGGATATGCAGAAAACGTTGCAGGAACTGAACCGCAGCATGAAAGGATTCCAACCGGGCTCACCGGCTTACAATAAGATGGTTGGTGATATGCAGCGTCTGGACCAAGTGTTGCGTGAGTTGCAACCGGTGCTGCGTACCCTGAATGAAAAGAGCAACGCGCTGGTATTTGAAGCCGCGACGAGCGATGATCCTCAGCCGAAGAAGGCCAGAAAATGATGAAATGGATACCCGTAGCCTTGGCACTGATACTCAGTGCCTGTAGCAGTCAGCCGCAGAAGACTTACTATCAGTTACCGGCGCTAAATACGTCGGCACAGGTTAGTGCGACCTCAGCCTCACGCCAGCTCTGGCTTGAGCACGTTAGCGTGGCGGATTATTTGGCGCAAAGTGGCGTGGTTTATCAAACCAACGATGTGCAGTATGTCATTGGTAAGAATAACCTGTGGGCTAGCCCGCTTGATCAGCAGTTGCAGCAGTCTTTGGTAACCAATCTTAGCAATGCATTGCCGGGTTGGCTGGTATCTTCGCAGCCAATGAGCAGCGATCAGGATGTACTGAATGTCACCATTACGGGCTTTCATGGGCGTTATGATGGCAAAGCTATCATCCGTGGCGAGTGGGTGTTGAAACATCAGGATCGTTTGATCAAGCGGCCGTTCAATTTGGAGCTAAAACAGGATGAAGACGGTTATGATGCGTTAGTCCGTGCGATGGCGGTTGGCTGGCAGCAAGAAGCACAGGCGATTGCCGTTCAGGCGAGCCAGCTCTAGGATTCGTCCGTCTTAATACACGCTAAACTTATGCCGGTGAGCAATAGCAATATTGTTCACCGGCATTTTTTATTCAAATATTTCAGTGCATTATCTTGTTTCTCACGTTATCAGTCACTTAAGTTTTTTTGCGTGCGTAGCTCACAAATATGACATTGGCGTGAATTTTGCGCATTGATCTTGGCTGCGATTAGCGCTATTGATTAAAGGTGGTCGTACAAGAAATGGCCACTGTTTTCTTTCCAGCAGACCAAGAAATGAGGGAAACGAGGCATGAAGAGACAGAAGCGAGATCGTCTGGAACGGGCACAATCCCGTGGTTATCAAGCAGGTATTTCAGGGCGCTCCAGGGAAAATTGTCCCTATCAATCTTTAGACGCCCGGGCTAATTGGCTGGGAGGTTGGCGACAAGCCATGGAAGACAGGGCTGTGACCGCTTAAGCGGCTCTCTGTCATGAAGAAGGAATGACCTCCGCCAGTGTGCGGAGGTTTTCGTTTATGGCATTGGCTTACGCCTGCCAACGTTTCAACAAGATACTGGCATTGACGCCACCAAAGCCAAAACCATTAGACAATGCATAATCGATCATCATCGGTTCTGCCTTATTTGCCACTAGGTGCAACCCCGCCGCCGCCGGGTCAGGATTATCCAAATTCAGCGTTGCCGGGGCGATTTGATCGCGCAAAGCCAGCGCTGTGAAGATGGTTTCCAATCCGCCTGCGGCACCCAGCAGGTGACCGGTTGCCGATTTTGTGGATGTCACTGCCAGTTTGTTGTTATCACCAAACAGATGGCAAATGGCGTTGATTTCGCCTAAATCGCCGACCGGCGTTGAAGTTGCGTGTGCATTCAGGTGCTGAATGTGTTCCGGTGTTATGCCCGCTTGTTTAAGCGCTATTTTCATCGCGCGATAGGCGCCGTCGCCATCTTCGGCGCCAGAAGTCATATGGTAGGCATCGGCGCTGGTACCGTAACCGACAATTTCTGCCAACGGCGTAGCGCCACGTGCTAATGCATGCTCTAACGTTTCAATGACCAGCATGCCCGCGCCTTCCCCCATGACAAAACCGTTGCGTGCGCTATCGAATGGCCGAGATGCAATGGTGGCGTCTTCCCTTGTTGCGGTGGACATGGCGCGCGCAGCGGCAAAGCCGCCGAGACTGACGGTATCAATAGCGGCTTCAGCGCCACCGCATACGGCGATATCGGCCTCGTCATTGCGAATCATACGCACTGCGTCACCAATCGCCTGCACACCGGCCGCACAGGCGGTAACTGGTGCGCCGATCGGGCCTTTGAACGCGTGTTTGATAGAAACATGGCCAGCCGCTAGGTTGACCAGAAATGACGGGATGGTGAAAGGGGACAAACGTTTGGGGCCGCGTTGGTCAGAAGTACGTACCGCATTGGCAATCGCTGGGAACCCGCCAATACCGGAAGCGATTACGGTTGCGGTTCGTTCTTGTTTTTCAACCGTGTCGGCTATCCAGCCAGCCTGACGAATCGCCTCATCGGCCGCGACCATCGCAAACAGAATAAAACGGTCCATCTTCTTTTGATCTTTAGGTGCGACCGAGCGGTCGGGATCAAAACCGGCTTCGCTGTCTTGCTCCAGCGTAGGGACTTGGCCACCGACTTTAACGGATAAATCGGAAACAATTTCTTCCGGCAGTGGACGAATGCCACTTTGCCCAGCCAGCAGACGCTGCCAGATAATCTCTACGCCACTGCCAAGCGGTGAAACGGCACCCATACCCGTAATAACGATACGGCGACTGTTCATAACGACTCCTTAGAAGATTCATTGATTACATTTGTTGATGACTGCTGCATCCGAGCGGCACGTTGCCGCATGACGGATGACGCGGCAGGACCCGCGGCCAGTGTGATATTCTGCCGATTGATCGGTTGTTGAGTGATTTCGTCAATCAATAACGCGTGAATTGGCTGGCCACTTGCACGATCGACTAATTGCGCGGCGATGCCCTCAGGAGCCAGGTGAGTATTCCCCCACTGCAGAAGGGTGGCTAATACGGGAAAGAGGTCCTCACCGCTTTCTGTCAGCAGATATTCATAACGCAGCGGCTGCTGTTGATAAGAACGTTTATAAAAGATGCCGCTCTCGACTAAAAATTTGAGGCGACGACTAAGGATCGTCGGTGAGAGCCCAAGACTTTGCTGAAACTCATCAAATTTCGACAGGCCATGAAATGCATCGCGAATAATTAACATGCTCCACCATTCGCCAATGCGATCGAGAGAACGGGCGATGGGGCAGGGTTGCTTGTCAAAGCGAGTCTTTTTCATCGCACCTCCTTCACTACAATAATTGTAGTAACTAGGAAAGACGTACTAGCGCAAGATCAATCGTGCGCTATGAAAATAGGGGGAGGGAGTTCACGACGGCCAAGCCGACCGTCGTGGCTGCTATTAGAAGGCAGTCGTGTCCTTGAACAGACCCACTTTCAGATCGCTGGCCGTGTAGATCACTTCGCCGTCGACCAGCACTTCACCGTCGGCCACACCCATGATCAGTTTACGGGTAATGACGCGTTTAAAGTTAATGCGATAGGTTACTTTCTTCGCGGTTGGCAGTACCTGCCCGGTGAACTTAACTTCACCCACGCCCAGCGCACGGCCTTTACCTTCGCCACCCAGCCAGCCGAGATAGAAGCCGACTAACTGCCACATGGCATCCAGCCCCAGGCAACCTGGCATTACCGGATCGCCAATGAAATGGCAGCCGAAGAACCAAAGGTCTGGATTGATATCCAGTTCTGCTTCGACATAGCCTTTGCCATGTGTGCCACCGTCTTCTGACATTTTGACCACGCGGTCCATCATCAACATGTTACCTGCCGGCAACGGCGGACCGCCGGCGCCGAACAGCTCGCCACGGCCGGATGCTTCGAGGTCTTCTTTCGTATAGGAATCGCGTTTATCTACCATGTTCTTAGTAAACCTTATTTTAATGAAGGACGCAGATTAGCTTACACGTGTACGCTGAACAAGTCCGATCAGCCGTGGTTAAACCAGTTAAGCCAGCGTAACGGCCATGGTCGGCGGCGTTCCGTCTGGTTAACTTGGCTAATCCGTTCCTGAATTGCAGCCAGTAAATTCGGCTGCTGTTCATCGGAGTAGGGGTAACCTGTCAATAATGGCAAGGCTTCTGCGGCATTATCCACCGCCCAAAGGTGGAACTGACCCTCACGTACCGCATCAACCACGTCTTGCCGCAGACACAGGTGGCGCACGTTGGTCGCTGGCAGAATCACGCCTTGCTTGCCGGTCAGCCCACGGCGCAGACAGACCTCAAAGAAACCTTCGATCTTTTCGTTAACGCCACCGATAGGTTGTACGTTACCGAATTGATCGACGGAGCCGGTAACGGCGATCTGTTGGGTAATTGGCTGCATTGATAGTGCACTGATCAGGGCGCACAGCTCAGCCAGTGAGGCGCTGTCACCATCGACTTCACCGTAAGATTGCTCAAAAACAATCGATGCGGAGAACGGTAGCGGTTGATCCAGCTCCAGCTCGGAAATCAGGAAGGCTTGCATAATCATCATGCCTTTGGCATGTAGATTACCGCCAAGCTCTGCTTTTCGTTCAACGTCGGTAAATTCGCCGTCGCCGAGGTGTACGACACAGCTAATACGAGAAGGTTCACCAAAACCACGCGGGTGGCCTGGATAATCTAGCACCGACAAGCCATTGATCTGGCCGATCACATCGCCTTCAGTTTGGATCAGGATCTGACCCAGCTCGATCTCATCCTGCATGCGCTCCGCTAAATAGCTTTCACGCCATTCACGCGAAGTAAGTGCCGCTTCCAGCGCTTTGGCGGTGATCTGGCCTTGCTCGGCATACAGTGACGCTTCAGCCAATTGTTGGCTAAGCCAGGTTGGGGAGAGCGGTAAACTGCCCTGATCGCCACTGTAGCGTACTGCCTGCATCATCAATGGTGGCCAAGCATCGGTCGCTAGCGGTGGTAACTGCTGTTCAGCGACCAGCGTATTGACATAACCACACCATTGGGCCAGATCGTCGGTATCGGTAAGCTGCAGCTCGTCTTCGTATTCGCCGTATACCGCCTGCTCACAAACTTCTGGCTCCATATCGCTGAAATCCGCCAGCCCATGACGATCGCCCACGATAATCAGCCGTAGCGCTAAGGGAATAGGAGGAATACTGACGGGTAATGGTCGCGTTTCGTCGGGCGAAATCCACTGGAACTGGCGTTGAGTAATCATCTGTTTCAAGCGCAGCCACATCAGCGGTTGTGCCAGCAACGTCCGCGCTGACAAGATCAGTACACCACCGTTGGCTTGGTGCACCAAACCGGGTTCGAGGGCGATATCGCCCTGGTGAATGCGAACACAGCCGAAAAGTTGCTCCTGCTCGACCCATTCACGGAATACGCAGGCGCCTGCGGCGGCAAACGGCTCATCGCCACTGAGCGCAGGTTCCACATGGACTCGGCCTTTTTGCACGATGTAGTTGCTGCCAGCGTCAGTCGTTTGCGGCGTCAGCTGTTTGACCGCATTAGCAATCAAGGCTAGGTACTCACGGGTTTCTTGCGCTTTCACTAGCATGAAGTGGGGTTGAGATCGCGGATGGCAAAACAGCGTCAGCGCGTTTTCCAACCGAGGCTGGATAGAGGCAAAGGTGACGGATGCCAACTGAGCGGCGGAATCGAATATCGCCTGATAAGGCGTAACGGCAGGCAACAAAGATTGCCATTCAAGTCGGTTATTGGTCAAAGTGTTAGATGCAATTGTCAAAATGGGAAAAGGCGATTATACAAGAATAACGCCAGCTTGATACAGACAGAGTAGCAGATGATGTCTGGGAGTTTGACGGCGAACGATAGTTGTGCAAAAAATAGCCTGAAAGGCCGTTTAATTGCCGGGAAATTTAGCACAAAACTGTTATGCTTAAACAAAGTTACGCGGTCACTGTAGAGCTCACAATGAAATATCAGCAACTGGAAAATCTGGAGAGCGGCTGGAAATGGAAATACTTGGTGAAAAAACACCGAGAAGGGGAAGCGATAACCCGTTATATTGAAAACAGCGCTGCGCAGGAGGCCGTTGATGAACTGCTAAAATTGGAAAACAATCCAGTTAAAGTATTAGCTTGGATTAATAACCATATGAACCCCGCGTTGGATAACCGCATGAAGCAAACTATCCGCGCCCGGCGTAAGCGCCATTTTAATGCCGAACATCAGCATACGCGTAAGAAATCGATCGATTTAGAATATCTCGTCTGGCAGCGTCTGGCGGCGCTGGCACACCGACGGGGTGCCACACTATCAGAAACCGTCGTGCAGTTGATTGAAGATGCTGAACGCAAAGAAAAATACGCCAGTCAGATGTCAACTCTGAAACAAGATTTGAAGGCTATTTTGGGTAAAGATCAAGAATAGTGGAAGATAAAATCACTTACCTATTCTAGCTATCGTTTTTGCTCTAAACTTCTCTGCCTCACAACGAAAAAAACCCCGCAACGCGGGGTTTTTTATTAAGAAGCGGTAACTTAAGCCTGTGGCTGAGTTACAACGTCTTTGATACCTTTAACTTCGATTTCTACACGACGGTTTGGAGCCAGGCATTCGATCTGTGCTTTGTTAGCACGGCCAGCTTTGTAACCGCAGTTGTCGGTAACTGGGTTAGCTTCACCCATACCACGTGCAGAGATTTTGTCTGCTGGGATACCCTTAGATACCAGGTAATCAACGACGCTGTGAGCGCGGCTTTCAGACAGTTTCTGGTTAGAAGCTTCTGAACCTACCAGGTCAGTGTAGCCCAGAACCACGACAGAACCGTCTTTAGGATCCATAGAGCTCAGTTGGGTGTACAGCTGATCCAGAGCCTGCTGGCCTTCGGATTTCAGAGATGCTTTACCGAAGTTGAACAGAACGTCAGACTTCAGAGTGAAACGCTTGGTTTCAACAACTGGAGCTGGTGCTGGAGCTGGAGCAACAACAACATCATCCTGACCGAAACGGTAAGAAACACCCAGGCTCAACATGGTGTTGTCTGGACGCGCGCCAACGGTACCTGCATCGCCGATGTTGCTAACGAATTGGTAATCCAAGCGGGTAGCCCAGTTTTTGGTCAGTGCGTATTCAACACCAACAGCAGCCAGCGGAGAAACGCCGGTGTCGTGGTTGCTCAGACGCTCGCCAGTAGCACCGTAGTTAGCTTTAGAGTCTGCACGCCATACCATACCACCCAGACGGGTGTAGATGTCCAGATCGTCAGCAATTGGGTAGCTCAGTTTAGCTGCCAGTTGAACGCCCTGTGCTTTGAAAGCACCGTTGTTCACGTTGCCTTTGTAAGGCATACGGCCAAGCCAGTCATAGCCCAGCTCGAAGCCCAGGTATTGGTTCGCTTGGTAACCCAAGAACGCACCAGCACCCAGTTGACTTTCATGGGTAGGGCCATTGCCGATACCATGTTCGTAACCGTTGCCGTAGAAGCCTACGTCATGATACTGGGACCAGCCCAGTTTCGCACCGGTGTACCAGGTGTTATCTTTTGGGGCGGCTTGCGCTACGGTAGCGAAACCAGCCAGTGCCACTGCTAATGCGATAGCTGTCTTTTTCATTTTGCGCCTCGTTATCATCCAAATAGGCAATGAGCTTTAAAGCTAATTTTTAAGCCCTTGGTTAAATTCCTTCGCCAAGGTTTATGCCCTCGTTTGTTACTCTGCCAGTTTTTCTGGCGTTATAGAGCAACCTTGGCGATGTAAAGTCTACAACGTGGTGCGAAAGTTACAAGTGTGATGTGATAAACCTCTAAAAAAAAACGTAGAATTGTACATATTTGCTAACACTCTTAGCTTATTTTTTAAGCTTTCTTGGGTGTGAAATGTCGCGCCAAGCCGCATCCGTGCTCGTTTTCTACCTGATCCCATGAAGGTTCCGTCATCGGGAAGAAAAAATGATGGGAAAAGTCCTAAATTTACTCAATGATACAAAGAAGAGTGAATTTTTAACGTCGAACACTGTCCCTTGCTCGGGTTTATGTCACGTTGTGGGCGCATAATAAATCCATAGGCGTTACCTAATTCAGCTGCACGACGTAATTTTAGCCGATCATCGTCTGTTAGGTCAGGTAGCCACCCTAAAACCACGCTGTAATTCCCTGTCAATAACGCTTTTTCCATTGCCTCTACCGTATTCTGCGGTGTGATTTGGCTCAGCTGGACCACTTTTTCGAGCGGTAAACCCGATTGCTGCAGCCACAGTTTGCTGAGTTTTTGCTGCGGGGTTAACCACAAAAGCCAACGTGACTGCATACCCAATTGTTGTAGCAACGGAACCAACAGCTGGGCAATGGCGGGTTGATGCTCATTGTAAACAAGTTCACTGATAAGACCTTTTTCTTCGTGAGAGCCGAATGCCCCCGCAGAATTATTCATCGCCAACGGCGTGTGGCTAAAATGAGGTTTGCAGAGTGATTGAGTACGCATAAGTATCCCGCCTGTAGATGCACTGTATGTATATACAGTACATGCGACATAACAGAAGATCAACTCAATTTTTCGTAACGTCTCGCAGATTTACGATCATTTTTTAAGCTAGAAGATTTTGTGATTGGCAGGTAAGTGCTTAATGCGTATTTTTCTAATTAATTGTTCCACTTAGTTTTATTTCATTGATGTAAGAAATAAATCCCTAGCAAATTACCAATGGAGAGGCTTATGAAAAGGATAACACTCGCAAGAGTCGCGCAGGCTAAAGCCTGTTTTTCTGCTTTAGGTCGGATTACTACCCGTTCACAGTTTGGTGGCTACGGCCTTTTGGCCGATGGCGTTATGTTTGCCGTTGTCACCGAAGGCGAAATGTATCTGCGAGCGACTCATCGCATCGAGTCCGAGTTTCGTGCTCGCGGGATGGCGAATATGATTTATTCAAAACGTGGTGCGCCGATTGTCATGCGTTATTACTGGGTTGATGATGACTTATGGCGAGATCGCAACGAACTGGTTTGTCTTGCTTGGCAGGCAATGCGCGAAGCGAACAAAGAAGCGCAGGTGAAAAAGAACAGCGATGAAAGATTGAAGAATTTGCCGAATATTGATGCTGCCATGGAACGCTTACTTTGGCGTGTCGGTATTTGCGGTGTGTACGACCTTCGTTTGCAAGGACCCAGACGTTCATTCTTAAAGCTTTTCTACCAACAAAAAAATCTCGGGCATAAAGTGTTGTTGTCTTTGGCGGGTGCATTGGCAGGTTATCATCATGCCGCCTTGCCCAAGGAGTTACGGGGGGAGCTGATCAACTGGTTCGATGAGGTCATTCCGCAGGCTGCGGCGGAGAGCCCTCCGCCTTATCGTTATAGCAGTGCTGAATAATCAGTGTGATTGACCAATGAGCGTATTGAGTGCCGTCAATTCAGGTAATAACTCAATGACCAATCCTATTTGCTGCAACACCAGTTGTTCTTTGCTTTCGGGTTCCGGCGTCAACTGATTAATTCGCGTAGAAAGTGTTTCCAACGCAGCAGTGATGCGTTCGCTGTCGTGCAATTCGTGATGCAGTGCGCCATCGACATAGCAAACAGCATCGTTCAGCAGATCGAGCACTTCGGTATTGGTGAGTTGCTCGCGATGAGCGCCTAATGCAGAAATATAACTTAGCAATGTGTGATTGAGACAAAGTAGCCGAAAGGCCGCTTCCTGGGCAGCTTTATCCGCTTTGGGATCGGCCGACATATTCGAGATGACAGAGGCTAATTCGGCATCGCAGTTATGCGCATCACGACGTGCGATGCGGTAAGGCAAGCTATTGTCTTTGCCTTGATGGTATTGGATTAATATGGCATCCAGATAACGGCAATCTGCGTTTAAGGTCTTGCTTACAATGGAAGGGAGCTGGCGAAACTGCCAGTCCGGCCAGATAAATGTCACTGCGGCCCAGGCAATGGCACAACCTAACAATGTGTCATACACGCGTGGCGCGGCGACTTCAAATCCTTCCCCTAACAGATTAAAGCACAACAACACAAGCAAGGTAATAAACAGCGTGGCGTGGGCGTACTGTACCGTGCGGAAAGCAAAAAACAGCACGCCGCTGATCACGATGAGAATCAACTGCCCTTCAACTGAGGGCACAAAATACAGGATGGGGAGGCCGACTATTATGCCTGCTAAGGTGCCCACAACACGTAATGCCAGTCGTCGCCGCGTAGCATTATAGTTTGGCTGGCAAACAAACAAACTCGTCAGCAATATCCAATAACCGTGTTGCATACCTGTCACTTGGATAAGCGCGTAGCCCACACATAGCACGATTGACATACGAATTGCATGGCGAAACAGCGCCGATTGTGGCGTCAGATGGCGGCTGATACGCAGGCGGATATCGCTCCAGCCAGTCAGCCGATCGTCCGCTAGGCTGTTTTCTTCCGCTTGGCCATTCGCTAGAGCCTGTTCCGACTCGATGTTAGCTAATTGCGCATCGATAGCGCGTAGGTTTTTTAGCAGATGAGACAGGGCTTTGGCGAGATCGCGATTATCGGCCGTGATCGCGAGGTGTGTCAACGCTTCGTCTATGCGGTCGAATGCCGGTTCGAACCGATTGTTATGCTGGTATTTTTGCCTCAGCAGGATCGATTGCGCCAACTGTTGGCAGGCGCGTGCCTGCATGCTCAACAAGCGTTGGAAACGAAAGAGAATATCACTGTGGCGAAACTGTTTGCTCAGTGCCTGGTACTGCACATGCGATGAACTCGCACGCTCATGAATGTCTTGCTCCACGAAGTAATAATGTAAAGTGCGGCGTGTGCCCCGCTGGCCGCGATCGCCCTTAAGCCGGGTTAGCAGCGAAACCTTAGTCTGGTTAAGCGTGCTCACCAGCGTACTGTTAGCCATGGCAACATCCATCCATGGCAAGTCAGCCTCATGCTCTGCATCGGGATCAAACAGGTTGGCTTTTGCATCCAGATATTGCGCCAGTTGATCATAGCAACGTGCCAGATTCTCTTGCAGAGGGCGTATTGGGAACACCAAGTGACCAATAAGCGTCAACAGGTTGTACCACACGGCTCCGAGGATCAGCAGCATCGGTTGTTGATACCAGGCATCGTACATTGAAGTACCAAGCATGGTGTACACCGCGATCAGTAACGCACCAAAAGCAATGGTGGCGTAGCGCTGTCCCAGAGCACCCAGCAGGATAAATAGGCAGGTGGAACCGGTTAGGCCGAGTGCGAACAACCACGGATAAGGGAACAACAGCTCGATCGAGGTAGAGGCAACGAAAAAGCACACCAGCGTGATCAGCAGGTTGCGCAATCGGCCAGCTAATCTGTCATCTAAATCGGTTAACGCGGCGGCTACAACGCCAAGCGTCAGTGGAATGGTTAGTTTAGGAACGCCTAACCACCATGGCACAGCCGTTGCACCGGCGAGTGCAATAAAAATGCGCAGGTTATAAAGTAAATTGCTGTTATAGGTATAACGCCGGATTGCCGGTGCAAAAGTGAGCACAAAAAACTCCTTGGGCGGAGAAAAAATTAACGCTGTTGATACTGGCGACGGGCGTTCTCGTCACGCGCCTGTTGCGCCATCTCAACCGAAACCACGCGACGGCCAACGGGCCACAGCGCAATGGCGGCGATTTTAAAGTTGGCGATACCCACTGGGATACCGATCAGGGTGATACATTGCGCAATACCTGCAACGATGTGTGACAGGCATAGCCACCAGCCAAATAGAATCAACCAGACAATATTCAGTAATGAACCGCCGGCAGAAAGCAGCGCGTTACTTTTTTCTGGGTATAATTCATCAATATGGATTGCTTCGTTACCATAAGGTAGAAACGACAGCTTGGTAATTTCCCAGCATGAGCGGGTCAGTGGTAGCGTAAAAATCAACACTACGCTAACCACGGTGGCCAATAGCCAGGCGAAGGTGGTAAAAAAGCCACCTAACACGAAATTAAGAATATTCAGTACTGTGCGCATAGTTGTCATCCGTTCTAATGATGGTCGAACCGCTAAGCCGTTGCGTTTGTTATCAAAACGCCAATGCTATTCTACCCTTTTTTTAGCGCTAGAGTGCCACTGCTTATCACAGGTAAACTGGCAATTATCCACGATCAACATAGTCATGGCACGCCGATATGGAACTTAAAGCGACATCGCTGGGAAAACACTTGGCTCAGCATCCCTACAACCGTGTGCGGTTGTTGCATGCCGGAGTTGAGGTGAGCGGTGAAAAACACGAATATTTAATTCCTTTTAACCAGCTAATCGAAGTCCGCTGTAAGCGCGGCATCGTCTGGGGCGAACTGGAGTTCGAACTGCCGGATGAGAAAGTCGTGCGCTTGCACGGCACCGAATGGCAGGAAACCCAGCGTTTCTACCATTACTTGCAGCATGCCTGGCAGCAGTGGAGCGCTGAAATGAGCGAGGTCAGCGCCGGCGTTTTACAGCAACAGGTGAGCGATATTCAACGTATTGAACATCAGAATAAATGGTTCAAACGTTCGGAATTGAGCAAGCTACAACAGCAGATTCGCCAGTCGTTTGATGCGTTACCGATGCCTGTCGTTCGCCTTGAGACGTTTGACAACTGTCGTGAAGATTATCGCTTATGTCAGCAATGGTTGCAGCGGGGTGAGCACAGCGTTGCCGCCCGTAATCAACAGTGGACGGAGTTGATGCTTGAGCAACATGCCGATTTTTTCCAGCGTGTAGAGACACAACCGTTAAATGCGTCGCAAAGCCGCGCGGTCGTCAACGGCGAAGATTCCGTGTTGGTATTGGCAGGTGCGGGCAGTGGCAAAACATCGGTGTTGGTAGCGCGTGCTGGCTGGTTGCTGCGGCGTCAAGAGGCAGAGTCTGAGCAGATTCTGTTGCTGGCTTTTGGCAGGCAGGCGGCTGAAGAAATGAATCAGCGTATCAAGGAACGCCTCGGTGACAGCGCCATTCAGGCGAAAACATTTCATGCGTTGGCATTGCAAATTATCCAACAGGGTATCCGTAAAACGCCGGCCATCAGTAAGCTTGAAACAGACAGCAAAGCGCGGCGAGCACTGTTGATTAAACATTGGCGACAGCAATGCGGCGAGAAAAAAGCGCAGGCAAAGGGCTGGCGTCAGTGGTTGATTGATGAGCTGGAATGGGAGGTGCCGGAAGGTGACTTCTGGCAGGATAACGCTCTGGCAGAGCGGCTGGCAGAGCGGCTGGCCGGGCGGTTGGAGCGATGGTTAGGTTTGATGCGTATGCATGGCGGCAGTCAGGCGGAAATGATTGAGCAGGCCGACGAAGAGATCCGCGATCTGTTTGCGAAACGTATTCGTTTAATGGCTCCGTTGCTCAAAGCCTGGAAAAGCACCCTGAAAGAAGAAGGGGCGGTGGATTTCTCCGGTCTGATTCATCAGGCGGTGAATATTTTAGACAAAGGGCGATTTGTCAGCCCATGGAAACACATCTTAGTGGATGAGTTTCAGGATATCTCACCGCAACGGGCACAATTGCTGGCCGCATTGCGCAGGCAGAATAAACAAACCTGTCTGTTTGCCGTTGGCGATGATTGGCAGGCGATATACCGCTTTAGCGGCGCGGAGCTAGGGTTAACGACCGCCTTTGCTGATAATTTTGGTGAAGGTGCGCAATGTGCGCTGGATACCACGTACCGTTTCAATGAACGTATTGGTGAGATTGCCAACCGCTTTGTTCAACAAAACCCGCATCAACTGAAAAAACCGCTGAACAGTTTAAGTAAAGGCAATAAAAAATCAGTTGTCATTCTCGCACAGGAACACATAGAGAACCTGCTCGATAAAATCAGCGGTTATGCGAAGCCCGATGAACGCATCTTGATCCTGGCACGCTACCATCACCTCAAGCCGAGTGCCTTGCAAAAGGCAGCGACCCGTTGGCCGAAGCTTAATCTTGAATTTATGACTATTCATGCCAGCAAAGGGCAGCAGGCTGAATATGTGATCATCGTTGGTTTACATGAGGGCAGTGACGGTTTTCCTGCGCGGGCGCGTGAGTCGGTTCTCGAAGAAGTCCTGTTACCGCAACCTGAAGATTTCCCCGATGCGGAAGAGCGTCGACTATTATACGTTGCACTGACTCGCGCGAAACATCAGGTTTGGTTATTACAGGATGTTCAGCGCCCATCCGTGTTTGTCGAACAACTGCGTGAGCTTGGTGTGCCGTTGCAGAAGAAACCGTGATATCAGGGGGCCTGGCATTGTTGTCAGGCCGCGAGGATTACTTGAGTCGATCCTGCAAATAATGTTGATAATCAGGAATCGTGATTTCTACTTCGCTTTTAAATAGCGCAGAATCAACCAGAAAATCGGCGGTAGAGCGGTTGGTCGCAACCGGAATATTCCACACTGTTGCCAGTCGCAGCAACGCTTTGACATCGGGATCGTGCGGCACAGCGTTGAGCGGATCCCAAAAGAAAATCAGCATATCAATTTTGCCTTCGGCAATCATGGCACCAACCTGCTGGTCGCCCCCCATCGGCCCGCTCAACATGCTTTGTACAGGAATACCACTGGCGCGCTGGATCAGGTTCCCGGTCGTTCCGGTTGCGTAAAGTTGATGCTGAGACAGCAACACCTTATTGTCTTCAACCCATTGCAGTAGCGACTGCTTGCAGTGGTCATGGGCAACCAGAGCAATATGTTTACGTTCCGCGATGACGCGGGTGGTCATTTCCATTTCAGATCCTTAGCTAAGCGGGTGATACACAACAGATTACTGAAACTGCTTTTCACTGCATAGCACTTACGCGGGAAAATACTCATAAAATAGCTGTGTTAACGTTATTGAGTCTGGCGGTCGCGATGTTGGTTTGCCCATTGTAAAAAACTCTGCTGAGTTTCACTGTCTGCCTGCTTAAACCAGTATTGCAGCATGCGCAGTGCAACATCCGCCTCTTTTACCGGTACAGCCCGCTGGGGACGCGTATTGACAGAAGAGGTTGCGGCGGGGCGGCTATGGTGCTGATGGGCGAAGGTTAGTACAGAGGCGGGGCGACTTTGCACATTATAATCGGCGACGGCTTGCTCTAATTGGTGGTCTGCGATGTGCGCGCTAAGGGGTAATTTGTCTTTAGTGACGAAGAGTGGTTTTTCTTTATTATCAATTATTTGGTAGTTCAATCGCTGCTCGAAGCGCTGGCCGTCCTGTTGGGAACTTATGGGGGGTAATTGAATTGATACCGCGGTGACATTTTGCGTGTTAAAGGCAGCGATAAGTATAGAAGAGCGATAAATCATCTGTTTGCCGTTAGGTAAAGATTTAGTGACCCTGAATAGCAATTGATGTTGCCCGCCATCCAATTCAAGACTATCAGCGCCTTTCAACAAGGAACCCGTCATTTTTTTACCGTCAACAACCAGTAAGTCGATATCCGGAGAAAGTATCAGGGTCGTCGCCAAGATGGATGGGCTCAGGCAAGCACAGAGTAGCCCCGTCACCATCAGACCAAATTTCATTGTTATCTCCTTATAATCGCACATCAATATCGTGCGGAGCTTCGTGTGTCAGAATGGTTTTAGTCGGCGTGGAATTTACACTTGGACATATTTTTAGTCTTTTGAAACAAAACATTCAGTTTAGCAGGTTAATTGCGCTTCAGTTACACTCAATACAACAGACTTTGCTCAAAAGAATCAGGGGGCAAGATGCAAGACAGTGAAATTAAGGCCGTATTACAGCAAGTAAAATCGATAGCGTTAGTGGGGGCGAGTGATAAACCTTCCCGAGCCAGCTATGCCGTTATGGCTTATTTGTTATCGCAAGGCTATCAAGTGACGCCAGTTAGCCCAAAATTAGTGGGCCAAACGCTGCTTGGGCAGCAGGTCTACGCGAGTTTGGAAGATATTCCACATCCTATCGATATGGTGGATGTATTCCGTAATGCTGAGGCTGCTTACCACGTTGCACAAGAAGCCATTACTATCGGGGCGAAGGTGTTATGGTTACAGATAGGCGTGGTTAATACACAGGCAGCGGAGTTGGCGATTGACGCTGGAATGAAAGTGATCATGGATCGTTGCCCAAAAATCGATATTCCGCGTTTAGGATTAGAGCGTTAAAAAAGCAGGGCTTAGCATTATGCTAAGCCCTTGCGTTGGGTTTCTCGGGTCTTGGCGCTTAATTGCGCAGACGTGGTGCCTGTAGTTGCTGGCGGATAGATTCCGCCAGTTCATCCAGCGAGGGTTGTTCAGGATGAGCGTCTTGTTCCTCACCGGCTAGCTGCACTTCCGCCAGATAGGTGTGAACCGGTTGACCTTCTTCATCTTCCATCACCACGTGATACCAAGGCGCGAAACGTAATTCATCGTTCGCGGCTATCTCGTCAGCTTTAGGTTGATCCAAAGAATATTCAGGGTCGATATCAATAACCACACCTAAATATCCCAGCAGTTTATGACGAACCTGTTGTCCGATACCAAATTTGCTGGCAATCATGATGACCTCCTGAGAAACCGTGCTTAGCCCAATAAAGCGAGATATGAGGGCAAAACAGCGTATTTCAAGTTACATCACCCGACACGCGAACCCTTTCAGGTACAGACCTTCTGGGTAGGTGGCAATGACCGGATGATCTGCAGCCTGCCGGTACTGCTCTATAAATTGTACATCACAACCCGCATCAACAGCGGCATCAGCTAAAACTTTTTGGAACAAATCAGTTGGCATTAAACCTGAGCAAGAGAAACTCAGTAATATGCCGCCAGGGTTTAGCAGCTGTATGGCCAACATGTTGATATCTTTATAGCCCCGGCAAGCGCTAGCCAGTTGATTTTTATTCTCGACGAACTTCGGCGGATCCATGATGATCATGTCAAACTTTTCGCCTTGCGCTCGGTAATTACGCAGTAGCTGGAATACATCGTCGCGAATAAACTCTGCCTTATTGAGATCGAGTTGGTTCAATTCAACGTTCTGCTTGGCAATATCCAACGCGGCTTGTGAGGTATCCACGCTGATGACTTGCTCACAGTTCCCCATCAACGCGCTCACTGCAAAAGCTCCGGTGTAGGAGAAACAGTTTAGAACGCGACGGCCAGAGGCAAAGTGGCGTGCAGCCAGGCGGCTATCACGTTGGTCGAGATAGAAACCGGTTTTATGACCCTGTTGAATATCAACCAACAGTTTCATACCGTGTTCAGTGATGGGCAGCAGCGCTGGTGGTAAATCGCCGAGCACGGAGCCTTGCGTCAAAGGCAGACCTTCTTTTTTACGAACAGCCACGTCTGAACGATCATAAATGGCGCATTCTGGGTAGCAATGTTGCAGTGCAGCAACCAGCGCGGCACGTTGATATTCAGCGCCAGCGGAGAGTAATTGCAAGACCAAAAAGTTTTGGAAACGATCGATGGTGATGCCCGGCATGCCGTCAGATTCGCCAGCAATCAGGCGATAACCATCCAAACCATCGCGTTTTGCAACCCAATCGCGCCAGTTTTGCGCCTGTTGTAACCGGCGAATAAAGAAAGCGATATCAATTTCTTCATCTTGTTGAAAGCTCCAGACACGGGCGCGAATTTGCGATTCCGGTGAGTAAGCGCCGCGCGCCAGCCATTTCCCTTGGCAGTCATGGATATCGATAGTTTCACCAGAAAGTGGTTTTCCTTCAATACGTTGAACAGCACCGGAGAAAACCCACGGATGGCGACGAAGTAAGGACTTTTCACGTCCTTTGGCGAGAAACAGGCGTACGGTCATAATATTAAATAGGTTGCCAGCTAGATAGGTGGAAGTGACACTGTCTGCGTGAAACACAGCAAATGCCATCATGAATACGATAAGGAGCGATTATGACACAAGTTTGCATTGCCGCGTATGTCTATGGTGTGGTGCAGGGCGTTGGCTTTCGCTATCACACTCAGAGTAAAGCGAGTGCTTTGGGGCTGAACGGATATGCCCGTAATCTGGATGATGGAAGTGTGGAGGTGTTAGCGTGCGGGGAACAACAACACGTCGACGCGCTGATCGCATGGTTAAAAGGCGGTGGCCCTCATAGTGCGCGCGTCGATCGTGTACTCGTTGAGCCCCGAAGTGTTGAAACATTCAATGGATTTGGCATCCGCTATTAAATAATCAGATGCACTTGACTGGTTTAGGCAAGCCGGCAATTTTGGTGGCTTGCTTTGCTGGGCCTTTCGGGAACAAGCGATACAGATAGCGGCTATTACCTTTCTCTTCACCGTATTTTTGCGCCATGGCTTTCACCAGCATGCGTATGGCTGGCGACGTATTAAACTCTTGATAAAAATTACGTACAAAACGCACGACTTCCCAATGTGCCTCTGTCAGCACTATGTCTTCTTGTGCGGCCAGTAGCGGTGCTAAATCTTCATGCCAATCGGTACTGTTTTTTAAATAACCTTGCGCATCCGTGTCGATGGTTTGACCTGCAAACTGCAACATACTGCCTCGATAATCGCTAATTTATCACGCTGCGCAGTTTAGCAAACTTTGTCATTAGCTAAAACAAAGCCCCGCATGATGAGCGGGGCTTGGGCAAAGCAAAATCACGGTTAATCAGTTGCTGCGGGCAAAGCCCAGAATACTCAGCAGGCTGATGAACATATTGTAGAGTGATACATACAAACCGACGGTGGCACGAATGTAGTTGGTTTCACCGCCGTGAATAATATTACTGGTTTCCCACAGGATCGCGCCCGCGGAGAACAGAATAAACAGCGCGCTGATAGCCAGATGCAGAGCCGGTATTTGCAGGAACAAGTTAGCGATCACTGCCACCAGTAGCACGACAAAGCCCGCCATCATCATGCCTGAAAGGAATGACATATCTTTGCGGGTGGTGAGTACATATGCTGAACAGCAGAAAAATACCAATGCGGTGCCGCCCAGAGCCAGCATAATTAAATCACCCGCACCGGCATTGAGGAACGAACTGAGGATAGGCCCCAGGGTGTAACCCATAAAGCCGGTCAACGCGAATGCGGCCAAAATACCTGCAGGACTGTTAGCGAGCTTATGGGTTAAAAACATCAGACCATAAAAGCCAACTAGCATGAGTAGCAAGCCCGGCGCAGGTAACCCAAGCATCGTACTGGCTGTTGCCGTCAGTGCAGAAAAACCGAGGGTGAGCGACAGCAGGAAATAGGTATTGCGCAACACTTTATGTGTGCTGAGCAACGAATCGCGCGAGGATGAGACGACAATGCGGTCCATAAATGATCTCTCTTATCAGGTCATCACAAAATTAATCACGATGATAGGCAGCGCAAGCGTTTGATTAAAGTTTGTTTACCAATCTTTACCGTGAGTTATCATTGTTGCAACAGCGCGCGGATTGCTGTTTTATTCGGCACTTAAACGTGCCATGCTGATTTTTCGCGCGGTTGAGTGGGGGCGGGCTTTACAAGCGAATCGACTGTGTTTATAGTTCGCTTCGTTGCGGAGGGGTGGCCGAGTGGCTGAAGGCAACGGTCTTGAAAACCGTCGACGGGAAACCGTTCCAGAGTTCGAATCTCTGCTCCTCCGCCATCTATTCTAACCCCAAGCTTGTTACAAGCTTGGGGTTTTTCGTTTTCACTAACCATCCGTATTATTCTAACTACGCACATTTCAACCTCGGTGCGCCAAGCTCTTTACCCAGCATACCTCTGTCAGTTCGCCTCATTATCTTACTCAAACACCAAAACCTTGCGCGCGCTCGTCATGGGTAACGTGCAATTTGGCACACTATTCCTGCTGGCATCGCGTGACGGGGTCGGCAACCTTGTGGCGAAAACACCTCCAACTGTCACCTTTATGAGTCGTGTTCTATTGGCGGCACTGCAACAAGGGTAAAGTAACCATATATTTAGAGTGAGGTTACTGCGTGGCATTAGTGATTTAGCGTTACCTTGGTAAAAGTAGAGAAAGCGCACTTCAATAATCTGTTCCAGTAACAATCACTCATAATAACTTCTTTAGGTTATTTAAATAATGAGAGCCGAACGTTGCACCAACGTCGCATTTTCAGATAAAAATTTCATGGCGGATATTTCGGCTTTTTGCTCGTATTTTGCACACACTGAAAAGGTAAAGTTAGTTGATGTTTTTGAGTTAGCCCTTATCCCATAAGCTTTGAAGGGATGTTTTAAGAAACTTCTTATAAATCAGTTTTGTGTTGTATTTTTGCTTGGCAATTTTTATTGTAATATTTAGTTACATCTTTGCGTTTCTAAATGATATCCTAATGTTTTTACACTTACCGCAATAGGCAATTGTCTGAGTTTACGGTTAAGACGAACGCCTAACGATACCGTGTCATGCCCGCTAGTGAATGGATTGCGCTCGCTTTTGACCTT
>NZ_JBNNGK010000021.1:0-60320 GCF_050268245.1 Serratia sp. NPDC078593
TGCTTTAAGTTTCTTTTCGTCCATAATTTGCCTGTCTCCATTGTCAGGAAGAACATATCAAAAACAGGCAATTACACAATTTAAATTACAGTCTCATAAATACCGCCTCATACCGTTAAATCACGTCGAAAACGTTATTTCTCTACCGCGCTGTTAACCGTCTCGCTGGCCTGCCATACCCGATATTTAACTTCCACATCTTTCGGTACATAGACCACGATTGGCAGGCGACTGTTATAACGCTGCATCGCAGCGTCGCCCAAATTCGCTGCAACAAACTGCTCATGCTTAGTATTGTCCGGGCACGCCATCATCGTAGAGGCCGGAGCTGACAATTTATCCAGCACCAGATAGCTGTAGCCCCAACCAGACAGCGTTTTACTTTCCAAGTTGCCGCCCATCATATGGCGATTGCAATCCACTTCTAACACTTTACCGATCAGCAGCTCTACCTTAAGGTTTTCTTCGTTTTCCTGCTTAGGTAAATAAATCACCTGCCGTGTCATGTCCTTCTCCGCCTGCGGATAAGGTGCGATTTTTTCCAAAGGCTGTTTGCTAACATCACCCTTTTCAGCAGGAGGTGTCGCGGCGCCAGCAGTGCTTGCCATCAGCATACTGGCAATCAACAAAGAGATCTTTTTCATGTACTTTCCCTATTATTTATCTGAAGCTCCACTATAAATTAATACACTCCTTCCCATCACACCAGTAGTTTAATATTCTTTACAAAAGAAAATAAAACGATGTTAATACTATGTTTAATTTTGTTTTCAGGGAAATCAGCCACCTAAATGGCGTTAATCTCAGCTAATATACTCATCGACCACATCACCGGATAGGCTTCTTTGAGATAGGCTGAGTATCACGGTGGGAAATATCCGTTGGGATGTGTTTTAATAGATTTGCTCAATAGCGGGCACGCATAGCGCACTGTCTGGCTGCACTCCAGCCAATTTTTTTTCACGTGATGCGCCTATAGGCAATGTTCCGGCTTATTCTTCGTCCTTCAGTTATCGCAGATCAATCTTAATCAGAACGCAAAATGCCTTCACGACCTACAGGATCCACGGAGTCTGAGCACTCATGATTCTCATCCTATTTGATTGATAGTAAATAACTTATAAAGATTCCGGCATAAGGAAAAGCTTTGCTTACCGCATTGTTGAACAACTCGGATTGAAGAAAGGCAACGTATTGAATTTAAATAACTAAAAATGCTTATTAAGATTTTTCTCGTTGAGATTAAAATTAGTTTAAACTAGGTGAATTGAGCTAAGTGGTTCTGCATCAGTGAGTTTTAACCGGGATACCTAAAGTGAATAACATCTATCTTTTAAATGAGAAAGTTCGTTTTATTTCTGACCAACACAGGTTGGAACCCGTAGATGATCAAGGGCCTCCCATCGCGCTCAACGTACCGGCCAGTCGCTGTCTATTACTGTTACTACAACGGCAAGGCGAAGTAATTAGCCAGAAAGAATTTTTGTACGAGGTATGGGAAAGCAAAGGTCAATTTGCGAATGCAAATACCTACTTCCAAAACATTTATTTGTTGCGTAGGGCATTAAAGATCGCCGGTATCGAAGAAATAATGATCAAAACGATACCTAAAGAAGGGCTTATGTTCATCGGTAAGTGCGCATTGATTGAGGAAGATGGTCCGGAGCCGCTGAATGAAAACGCTGATGTGAATTTAAGCACCAGCACCTTAGCCTCTCCCGCCCATTCAGTTTTGCCGGAGAAGCCCGCGAACTCGACGCCGAAGAAATTTATTGCCTGGAAAACGCGTTATCCTCTAAAAAAAATAGCCTTGGCTGGCTTGTTGATGGTGGCGATACTTTCATCATTTATGGCCTATCAGGACATTAAAAGAGATACGGATTTTTTCGCCGACTACGTCGCCATCGGCGATGTTAATCAGTGCACTGTTTATAGCAATAAAAAATATGTTCTGCGTGCGAAACATGAATACGTTAATTTTTTTGTGAAAAAAAACATCACCTGCGAACCCGGACAGGTTGCTTACATAGCGATAAATCCTGAAGCGATACGGGTGCTGATTCACATTTGTGACAAAAGCATCAATAACTCCGCATCATGTTTAACAAAATTTTATTTTGAGCCAAAAAATGAAAAGTAATAAATTTAGATTCCTAATTATTCTATTTATTATAATTACACTATCCTCTCTGGTGATTCACATGGTATCCCAATATCGTGCCAATCACTTCTCCTGCCGGGGCAGCGTGCATTACTTCAAGGATGATGCCCAATTCACAGCCCACCTGAAATTTATGTTTAATGGCGGGAAAGGCGAAGTGAGCTCGCTGGGAGAGTTCCTAGAACAGGGTGAGAAGAGCCAGAAAATTTCGCAATCGCTGAAATTTAACTATACCCGTACGGGCGATGATATGTTTTTGATTTCCACACAATCCACATTACCAGATAGCCTGGCTAAAATTATGACGAATCTCGTTCCGGACTTCTATCTGTACCCCGATCGAGGGCTGCGCATTCATATCTATCGCCAAGGGAACAAGGGCTATGTCTTCATGGTTGATAATATTCCCTCTTTTATCTGCGCCAAGATTTAACCGTGACTTGGCTATCATTCGGCATGTATGGCGTGCCTCGTCTCTGGCACGTCGCCCGATGTGGATTAATGATAAAACCGCTGATTAGCCAAGTGAGGTAAACAATACTTGCTTTCCATGATGCCCATCCCGCTGTATTGCTGCGCTATATCCAAAATACCTGGACTCGCCAAAACATTCGTAATCTTGATTAAATCAACCCTCAACGATACTGCAGATTAGGACATATACCATTTACTCTTCACCAACATCAGTTTACCTTAAGTACGTTTTTTTGTTTTGTTGATCAGTAAGTTGCTGTTGCTGTTTTTTACTGGCACTGCGATCGGCAATCTTTAGTGCAACGCTGCCTACCTTAATCAAGAGGCAGATTAGTGAATTTGGTTCAGCCAGTTGGTTGTTTATTGGTGGGTTCGCGGTTAATTACGCCGCAAAACGAGGTAAATATAATGGAGCAGTTGAATTATCTTCTTTTCGCCTGGATGAATGCGACTCCATCCTCGCCTGAATGGTCTATCGATCTCGCGATGTTTTTAGCTCGCGATGTGATCGCTATTGTTCCGTTACTGATCGTCGGGCTTTGGTTTTGGGGATCAAAGAAGAGTTTAGTATCGCAACGTGAAGTGGTCGCCAAGACGACCATTGCTCTCGGTTTCTCGCTGTTAGCCTCCGCTTCAATCGGCATGCTGCTGCCGCATGAAAGGCCATTTGTCGCCGGTATCGGTTATACCTTCTTGTATCATGCACCAGACAGTTCGTTTCCAAGCGATCACGGTACCGCTATTTTCACCTTTGCTATTGCTTTCCTCTGTTGGCACCGCGTCTGGTCCGGCATCACGCTTTTGATTATCGCCTTAGGCATTGCTTGGTCACGTGTTTACCTTGGCGTGCACTGGCCATTGGATATGGTCGGCGGTTTTATGCTGGGGTTAGTTGGTTGTCTGTTCGCCCAATTGGTGTGGAATCTGTTTGGTGACTTGATTGCTCACAAATTGGCGCGTTTGTATCGCTTCCTCTTTGCTTTCCCCATTCGTAAAGGCTGGATAAAAGAATAATCTGTTTGGGGCGCTAGCGCCCCTCATCCACCTGATCGTGGTAGTCTTCTGCGATCCCCACAACGTAATGATATCCCTGCCGATTGAAGTTCAGTCAACGCGTTCACTGTTTAGCACAATCGGCTCAGGTACATTGAGCCGCACAGCATCACTCCATGCTCTCTTCACCCCATTCAGCCAAATGATCATGTGTGACTTTTATCACCCTGCAATGTTACAAAAGTAACATCAAAACAAAACACCACCGTTTATAGAACAAAACAGAAGGATAAAGTCTCGATTTTTCTTAAACCAGTCTATGTCATTAGCCTCTTTAATGTTATTATTATAACAATGCTAACATTCAGACTAATTAAGGAACTGCGATGACGACCGAAAACATTAACTACGCCCGTTATATTGATCATACCCTGCTGGCGATGGATGCGACCGAAGCCCAGATCACCACATTGTGCGAAGAAGCAAAGCAGCATAATTTCTATGCGGTATGCGTAAATTCTGGTTATGTACCACTGGCCGCGCATTTGTTACAAGACAGCGAAGTACAGGTATGTTCAGTTATCGGTTTTCCATTAGGTGCTGGTTTGACCGTAACGAAAGCCTTTGAAGCCAAAGCCGCCATCGCCGCTGGCGCACAAGAAATTGATATGGTGATCAATGTCGGTTGGCTGAAAAGCGGCTTGCTGGAACAGGTTAAAGAAGATATTGCCGCAGTGCGCGAAGTTTGCGCAGCGATCCCGTTGAAGGTAATATTGGAAACTTGTCTGCTCAGTGATGCGCAAATCGTTCAGGTTTGCGAAATGTGTCGCGAACTTGATGTTGCCTTTGTTAAAACCTCTACCGGCTTTAGCACCGGGGGCGCACGTGAAGAACACGTTAAACTGATGCGTGAAACCGTAGGTAGCAAAATGGGCGTGAAAGCTTCCGGTGCCGTTCGCGATCGCGCAACGGCGGAGAAGATGATCGCAGCCGGCGCCACCCGTATCGGTACCAGCTCTGGCGTCGCAATCGTTTCCGGCGATCAGGCTGCCGCTGGCAGCTATTAATCGCTAGCGCTCCGTCAGGCCGCCAGCAATAAAGCGAAAATAACTCGGGGTAAGGTGTCAATTCGCACTGCCCCGAATTTTTATAATTCTTGATTTCTGTCGTTGAACAGATCCGCAAATAGCAGTTGGTGACTCTTTTATCTCTAAATTAATGGGAATTCTCGATGGAAACGCGGCGCGAAGAACGTATCAACCGGTTAGTCCAGGCTTTAAAGCGCTCTGACAAGATTCACTTGAAGGAGGCTGCTGCACTACTGGGCGTATCGGAAATGACGATTCGTCGCGATCTCAGCGCAGAACCCAGTTCGGTGGTACTCCTCGGCGGTTATGTCGTGTCCGATCCACGTAATAATGGCGTCACACATTATTTTGTATCCGATCAAAAAGCCAAGCAGGTTAATGAGAAACGGCGTATCGGGCTACTTGCCGCCCCGTTAATCAATGAAAACGATACCGTATTTTTTGATTGCGGTACCACTACACCAGCGATCATCGACGCCATCGCTGACGATCTGCCATTCACCGCAGTTTGTCATTCATTGAACACGTTTCTAGCACTGCAGGACAAACCACATTGTACCGTGATCCTGTGTGGCGGCGAGTTCCAACCTAACAACTACATCTTTAGTGGCGTCGGCAAACATAATGAGATGGATTACATTTGCCCAAATATTGCCTTTATTTCCGCAGCGGGCCTCAGTCTGGAGCAGGGAGCTACCTGTTTTAACTTCAACGAGTTAGAAATGAAGCATCGGGCCATCGCGATGGCACAGCAAAAAATCTTGGTCGCCGACCACAGCAAATTTGGTAAGGTAAAACCGGCCTGTATCAGCTCTCTGACCGAATTTGATCGCGTGATTACCGATCGTCAACCCGATAGTACCTTCTCTGATTATTTTAACAAAAATGCGATTTCCATCCGCTACTAATCCATTAATATTATTCTCCCGCCGGTAAGCTTAC
Source organism: Serratia sp. NPDC078593 (assembly GCF_050268245.1). Lineage (NCBI taxonomy): Bacteria > Pseudomonadati > Pseudomonadota > Gammaproteobacteria > Enterobacterales > Yersiniaceae > Serratia > Serratia sp. NPDC078593. The sequence goes on from NZ_JBNNGK010000021.1 coordinate 5,659, forward strand.
CGGCGCGGCTTCGCTTCCTCACCCTCACTTATTTTGCGTGAATTTTGCGCAATCAAATAATCTAAAATACCAAAAACCCCCAACACTCAGTTAATAAATTGCAAAAAATCACCATTGTGATTATTTCCATACAAAACAAAGTGGCGTAATAACCAGCGCTTAACGTAAATGAACCGATTTTTTATCGCCTCAGTGTCGGGATAAAACAGCAACAAAACGCGAGGGTGATATAACGTAAATGAGGAAAAAATAGGCAATAAAAAGCATTCACAATATGAATACTTAGAAGTTGGAGTTCGGATTCATTCCATCTGTTTAGATAGCTTATCTATTACTTCATATAAAAGTAACCCATAAATATCAATACATTAAATAAAAATCGAGCATGACACTAATGTGATCTGCGTCACTAAAATAGCTTAATAACGGTTTTTAACTAGATCCGGCCATTCGCTTAAAATATATTGCTCGGCTTATTATCAACTGCAGCAATTTGTGTGGTTAAAATTCAAACAAGGCAGATAATCTCATTAAACATGTCAAAAACCATTTTTAGCATAAAATATTACACAATCGCGCAACATATGCATAAAAACTCACCTTATTCGTCATTTTCCACACACATTACGCATTTGGGAGCATGATCACGGTTGTTTCCACTGTAAATCGTTATCTTGCCGCCAACAAAATCGGAAGACACAGAATTATCCGATAAATGACTATTTTATCTGCCTGCCTACGGTAGAACATTTTGAGTGAGTTAACCGGCTGCGGTAATTAGCGCAATAAACAACCAGGGGGAGATCATTATCCCCGCAAGTAACGCCCAATTTTACCAGCGGTGTATCTATCTGATGACACCTCTGGTTTTAGCTTTAGTTTTGCCTTTAATTTTAAATTAACGTGTTCACTTCGGAGACATTTATGGACACTACACAGACCGGCACAATTACTTCTGCGGCTTCGGATTCGAGCAGTACCTGGCGTAAAACAGATACCATGTGGATGCTGGGCCTCTACGGCACGGCTATCGGCGCTGGGGTGCTGTTCCTGCCTATTAACGCGGGCATTGGTGGCCTGATTCCGCTCATCATCATGGCTATCATTGCTTTCCCAATGACGTTCTTCGCCCACCGTGGCCTATGCCGTTTCGTTCTGTCCGGTAAAAATCCTGGGGAAGACATCACTGAAGTCGTCGAAGAACACTTCGGCATCAGTGCCGGTAAACTGATTACTCTGCTTTACTTCTTCGCGATCTATCCGATTCTGCTGGTTTACAGCGTAGCCATCACCAACACCGTCGACAGTTTCATCACGCATCAGTTAGGTATGACGTCGCCACCGCGCGCAATTTTATCGCTAATTCTGATCCTCGGATTGATGGGCATTGTGCGTTTTGGCGAGCAAGCCATCGTAAAAACCATGAGCATTCTGGTATTTCCATTTGTGGCAGTGCTGATGCTGTTAGCGCTCTATTTGATCCCAAACTGGACGGGCGCCATCTTTGAAAACGTCTCACTGTCAGGCACCGGTGCCGGCATGGGGCACGGCCTGATTATGACGCTGTGGCTGGCCATCCCTGTGATGGTGTTCTCATTCAACCACTCCCCCATCATCTCTGCGTTTGCCGTGGCTAAACGCGAAGAATACGGCCCAGATGCAGAAAAAAAATGCTCACGCATTTTAGGTTACGCGCACATTATGATGGTGCTGACCGTCATGTTCTTTGTATTTAGCTGCGTATTGAGTCTGTCTCCAGCCAATCTGGCTGAGGCCAAAGCACAAAACATTTCGATATTGTCTTATCTGGCGAACCACTTCCATAACCCGATGATTGAGTACATCGCACCGGTTATCGCCTTCGTCGCTATCACCAAGTCATTCTTGGGCCACTACTTAGGCGCCCGTGAAGGTTTCAACGGTATAGTACATAAGTCTTTGAAGACCCGTGGTAAAACCATCAGCGCTAACAAGCTGAACCGTATTACGACGCTCTTCATGCTGGTCACGACTTGGGTTGTTGCAACGCTGAACCCAAGCATTTTGGGAATGATTGAAACGCTGGGTGGCCCAATCATCGCCATGCTACTGTTCCTGATGCCTATGTATGCCATCCGCAAAGTCCCTGCAATGCGTAAATACAGTGGCCATATCAGTAACGCTTTTGTGGTGCTGATGGGGCTGATTGCCATGTCGGCCATCCTGTACACCCTGTTTAGCTAAGCCCACACCGCCGGCGCTTTTCGCGCCGGCGACTCAGCACTACCTACCTTATTTCCACCTAGATTTACGCCTTTATTCACAATAAGGAGGCGAAGCCATGGTTAGCGTTTTCGATATTTTCAAAATTGGTATCGGCCCGTCCAGTTCCCATACCGTCGGCCCAATGAAAGCCGGTAAAGAATTCACCGATGATTTAATTACCGCAGGCAGCCTTGAGCAAACCCAACGCATAGTGGTTGACGTCTACGGCTCATTGTCACTGACGGGGAAAGGCCACCACACGGATATTGCAATTATTATGGGGCTAGCAGGCAACTTGCCGCACGATGTCGACATCGATAGCATTCCTGGATTTATCCGTCATGTGGAGCAAAGCGGTCGCTTGATGATTGCCAACGGTCGCCATGACGTTGAATTCCCTCTATCCCGCAGCATGAATTTCCACAGTGATAATCTGCCGCTGCATGAAAACGGCATGCGAATCCGCGCATTCAACGGTGAGCACCTGCTACACAGCAAAACTTACTATTCAATCGGTGGTGGTTTCATTGTCGATGAGGCTCATTTCGGTCAACCTACCCACAACACCGCATCTGTGCCTTATCCGTTCAAAACCGCACGCGACCTGCAACAACACTGTAAAGACGTCGGCCTGTCGCTATCTGGGTTAGTGATGCGCAATGAACTGGCGCTACGCAGTAAAGAAGAGATTGACGCACATTTTGCGGCAATTTGGCAGGTGATGCGTACTGGCATTAAGCGCGGCATGAATACCGAAGGGCTGCTCCCCGGCCCCATGAAGATACAACGTCGTGCCGCCGCATTACGCCGTCTCTTGGTGACCGGCGACAAGAATAATATCGATCCGATGAACGTGGTGGATTGGATTAATATGTTCGCCTTCGCGGTGAATGAAGAAAATGCCGCAGGCGGTCGCGTCGTGACCGCACCCACCAATGGCGCGTGCGGCATCATTCCGGCGGTGCTGGCCTATTACGATCGGTTCATCCGCCCCGTGAACGCAAACTCCTACAGCCGTTTCTTCTTGTCTGCCGGCGTCATTGGCGCATTGTACAAAATGAATGCTTCGATTTCAGGCGCTGAAGTAGGTTGCCAAGGTGAAGTGGGTGTCGCCTGTTCAATGGCCGCGGCAGGATTGGCTGAGCTGATGGGCGGTAGCCCAGCACAGGTTTGCATTGCGGCGGAGATCGCGATGGAACATCACCTAGGGCTAACCTGTGATCCTTTGGCCGGCCAGGTTCAAGTACCTTGCATCGAACGTAACGCCATTTCCGCCGTCAAAGCGGTGAATGCCGCAAGGATGGCATTACGCCGCACCAGTGAACCTCGTGTCTGTCTGGATAAAGTTATCGAAACTATGTATGAAACCGGCAAAGATATGAACGCCAAATACCGTGAAACCTCGCAGGGTGGGCTGGCAATCAAAGTGGTGGCCTGTCACTGATTACGCCGTGCGGTAACTATAATCACTCAGGGCGCCATCCATTTGTCAGCGCCCTGAGCGTTACGCGTTAACCGAAGATTCCGCCGAACCACTGGGTAAACTGCATCACGATCCGATCCCAAATGCGGCTAAAGAAGTTACCCTCCTTCACTTCTTGCATCGCCACCAGTGGGCGTTGGTCGATAACTTTACCGTCCAGTTGGAAATCAATGGTACCAACCACTTGGTTTTTGGCTAACGGCGCCTGCAAAGCATCACTATTCAATTTATAACTGGCCTTCAGATTTTTCATCTGCCCTTTAGGAATCGTGATCGATGCATCTTTCGCGACGCCTAGCGGAACTTCGCTGACATCTCCAAACCATACGCGTTGAGTGATAAATGGCTTATCTGCTTTTATCGGCGTATGGGTTTCATAAAAACGAAACCCCCAAGTCAGCAGTTTCTCACTTTCACTAAAACGCACGCGATTGCTTGGCGCGCCCAGCACCACCGAAATCAAGCGCATTGGGCCATCCGTCGCCGAGGCGACTAAGTTGTGCCCTGCTCCGCTGGTGTAACCCGTCTTGATTCCATCAACCGACAGGTTACTGCTCCACAGCAAGCGGTTACGGTTCACCTGCCGGATCTTGTTAAACGTGAACTCTTTCTCTTTATGTAGTGCATACTCGTCAGGCACATCACGGATCATCGCTTGACTCAGCAATGCCATATCACGCGCGGTGCTGTATTGGCCTTCCGCATCCAACCCATGCACCGTTAAAAAGTGGGTATTTTGCAAGCCTAAGTTTTTGGCATAACTGTTCATCAGGCTAACGAACGAATCCTGGCTGCCTGCAACATAGTCAGCCAAAGCAATACTGGCATCGTTGCCTGATTGAATAACAACACCTTTGTTCAATTCCATCACCGGAATCAGATCGCCCGGTTTGATGAACATCAACGATGAACCGCGCAGCACCGGATTCCCAGTGGCCCAAGCATCTTTACCCACGGTTACGTTATCGGTCGGCTTAATTTTGCCCGCTTTAATTGCCTGACCAATGACATAACTCGACATAATTTTGGTCAGGCTTGCCGGATCAAGCCGCTCATCGGGATTGCCTTCAGCGAGAATTTTGCCGCTGTTGTAGTCCATCAAAACAAACGCTTTGGCATCAACTTGAGGAGGCGCTGGCGGTGCCGCGGCCAGTACGGCCGGTGTTGCCAACACGAGAATACCGACGCTTATGGTCAGTTTTTTAACAGAAGAAGATAACTTTTTTTTCATCATGTCGTCGCCAGAATGTCCATTCAACCCATTGAAATAACGTTAACTGTCAAACCTGATAAGTTTTCAGCCAACCAGCGAGAAGTACTCATTGCACGTTTACTAACCGCAAGCGCCCTGCGATCTGATGCCGATTTTCGGCCAAACCCGTCACGGTCTTTGTAGTGAGTTTATTAGATTCATCTTATTTTTGCAGGGTTTAGCCTGAATTTTCTACATTTTTACATAACTGTACGCTTTGGATTAAAAACTAGTCAACCAAGTAAGCAGTGGCTTGCACCACACTCTGACCAATACTTTACACATATTCATCGCTACAGCGACGCCATTGACGGTCGCCGAGACTGGAATATGCCGATAGCGCCACGGTGATCAATCCAAAAGCCGATTTACATGCTCTCGCCATTCAACACGGTTGGGAAGTGTGTGGCTGGCAGTACTGACGTTGAAGTAACAAAATATCATTTTAACGGTGACAACGGACTGATTGTGGCGTAGGAATTAACCTATCCGTGAACCCGCTGAGGAGATCGTTTATGTTAACCCTATGGGGCCGTGAAAATTCAAACAACGTCAGGAAAGTACGCTGGTGCGCCGCAGAATTGGCATTGGACTACACCCATATTCCCGCCGGGGGCGCATACGGTAAAGTGAACGAAACCGCTTATCGCGCGTTGAACCCGAACGGTTTGGTGCCGCTGCTGCAAGATGATGATTTTGTGCTGTGGGAATCTAACACTATCGTGCGTTATCTGGCGGCCAAATACGGTAAGGAACCGTTCTACCGACAAGACGTGCAACAACGTGCTGCCGCCGAAAAATGGATGGACTGGACCACCGCCACCTTGGTGCCACCTTACCGCAGCGTATTTTGGGGACTGGTACGGACTCAGCCCGATCAACGCGACATGCCAAAAATTGAAGCCGCAATCACCGAAATGGAGACGTGCCTCGATATCATCGAACACACGCTCAGTCAGCAACCGTATCTGTCCGGTGATGCATTCGGTATCGGTGATATCCCTCTAGGCAGTTTTATGTACGCCTGGTTTGAAATGCCGATCGCGCGCCAACCGCGTCCGTCTATCGAACGTTGGTACCAGCAACTTCGCGCGCGACCAGCCTACCAGAGTACAGTGATGACAGCCCTGACATAATGTCTCATGACGCCCAGCGGGGCGTCATGATTCCCCTACCCGTAGCAATTTGCCATCAGCGTCATCCGTTAACAGATACAGATAGCCGTCTGGCCCTACTCGCACCTCACGGATGCGCTCACCGCGATCGCTCAACAAACGCTCCTCCGCGACCACGTTATCACCGTCCAATGTCAGGCGAATCAACTCTTTTTGTGCCAATGCCCCGATAAATAGCGAATGTTGCCAAGCGGGAAAACGAGCGGCATCGTAGAACGCCATGCCACTGATGCCCGGAGACACTTCCCAATGGTACAACGGCGCTTCGGTGCCTTCCGCATGTTGCCCTTTCGCTTCAGGTATCGGCAAACCAGAATAGTTAATGCCATGGGTTGCATGCGGCCAACCGTAATTTTTGCCGGCACGCGGAATATTAATTTCATCGCCACCGCGCGGGCCATGCTCATGTTCCCACACCACACCGCTCCACGGATTCAGCGCTAACCCCTGCGGATTGCGGATGCCATATGACCAAATCTCCGATCGCTTACCCTGTTGATCGACAAACGGATTATCAGCCGGTATTTTGCCCACTGCCGTCAGCCGAACAATTTTTCCTTGCAGTTTATCTAACGCCTGCGCTGTTGGTCGTTGGTCGTTTTCGCCCAACGCAATGAACAGATCGCCATGCCGATCAAATACCAACTTGCCGCCAAAGTGGTTTCCCACGGACAATTTTGGCAGTTGGCGGAAGATCACCCGAAAATCCTCCAAACGAGTCAGATCGTCACTTAAGCGGCCGTAACCAACGGCGGTGCCCGCTTTCCCTTCATTATCACTTTCGGCAAAGCTCAGGTACACCCGCCGGTTGACGGCAAAGTCTGGCGACAGTACAACCTCTAACAATCCACCTTGGCCTTGCGCATAAACAGAAGGGGCACCTTCAATGGGGGCTGACAGGCCGTGATCTTGATGCCATAAACGCAAGCGCCCAGGGCGTTCCGTAATCAACATACCTTGCGAGTTTGGCAAGAAAGCCAGCGACCACGGGTGTTCTAGTTTATCCTGCAATAAGGTGACGGCGGGCGCGGCCTGCAACCAACCGCTGAATAACAGCATTCCGACGATCGAAAGTACTCTGGGCATGCAACCTCCTGATTAAAAAGCGTGCTCATTGAGTGTAGCCCAGCCCGGCGAGTTCACGGTTTAATCCTATTTTCAATACGTTGCTTTTTAACTGCACAGTGCTTAGGTTAGTGGATAATCAAGGAGGCAGCATGAATATCACCGTAACCGATACGCTCAACGAAGAAGCCCTCGATGCCATTCGTCAAGGGTTAATGGCGCATAACCGCCCCTTTATCGATCCCCGTCAACGCAAGCCGCTCGGCGTTTTTGTTCGCGACGCAACCGGAGAGATTGTCGCCGGATTGACCGCCATCACCTGGGGGAATTGGCTGAGTATCGACTGGTTATGGGTGGCGGAATCGCAGCGTGGGGGCGGGATAGGTAAGCAGGTCATACTGGCTGCTGAGCAAGCAGCCATGGCGCGAGGTTGCCGCTATTCACGCCTGGATACGTTTAGTTTTCAGGCGCGCCCCTTTTACGAAAAACTGGGTTATCAGTTGCAAATGACACTGCAAAATTATCCGATCGAACACGAGTGTTATTTTCTGACCAAAAAACTCACTGATTAGCCCGTCGAACAGCGGAAGTAAAAGCAGGGGGAGAGGTTAAATAAGGCGCAAAAATACCGGTTAGTGGCGAACGGCTGCGGGAAGAAAAAACGATTAGCGACGGCACGATGGCAAAGTCATTCGTGCCGTCAATAGATTAACTGACCGGCATCCGCGCAGGATCAGGATATTGGTATGCAAAACCCAGCTCTTTGCAAATGCGGCTGCCATCCACCAGCCGTCCTTCCTCTTCCGCTTCTTCAGCAAACTGCGGCGGCGTCAATTGCAGCTGTTCCGCCAGCGCAGGATAAAATTCACGTTTGATCGGATGGTGTGGCGCACACAGATTGTAAACATGGCCGCCTTTTGACTGTTGCAACAACCGTTGAATAGCCGCAATCACATCGTCTTGGTGCACTAAGTTAACGCCTAACGAGCCGCCTTTCACATCCACCTTACCCGCCAAGAATCGCCCCGGATGCCGTTCGGCACCGACTAACCCCGCCAGACGCAAAATATCCACTGACGTATTAGGTAATTCATGCAGCCAACGTTCCAACTCAGCCAAGACACGACCGGAAGCGGTCACCGGTTTGATGGGCGAATCTTCATCAAGCATGCCGGGATAATCACCGTACACCGACGTAGAGCTGGTGAAAATAATACGCGGAACGTTATTCGCCATCGCGCTATCAATTAATATGCGTACCGCATTAAAATAGTTCTCACTGCCTGCCACGGTTCGACGCGCCGGTAGCGTGACGACCAGCGCATCTACCTGTAACAACACCTCGAGATCGTCAGGATCGCAAATCAACTCTGGCGTCAGTTCCAGTTGGTAGCATTCAATGCCGCTCATCCGCGCGGCTTCCACCCCATCCGAGGTGGTTTTAGTGCCAACCACTTCAAACCCGTGGTTCATCAATGACATTGCTAACGGCATGCCGAGCCAACCCAGGCCAACAATGGCGACTTTTTTCATCTGTTCCTCTCTTGAAGATCGCAGCGCTTATCGATTAAGGCTACGCCACTCTGACAAGCGTGACAATCGACATCCTGTATGGTTACGTAAAGTGGTATTTAGCTAATAATTATACCTGTTTCAATAAATTAAATTTATGACCGTAAAAAAGTGTTGCACGAGGGATAGCCTATAGTTTAGGTTAATTAGCAATGCAGTTATCAATTACCATGATTAAGAGATTACACATGACGCGTATTCAGTTCAGCCACCATCATCACCATCATCCTGACTAGTCTTTCAGGCGATGTGTGCTGGGAGACGGTTTTAGACTCTTCCAGTGGCGCGCGAAATGTAACAGAGAGCCCTCGGAAGATTTCTTCCGAGGGTTTTTTTTTGGCTTCGGACAGACAGAATACAAAATTTATAATTATTTCATAAGATTACAGAAAATACAGAGGTTACCATGTTGGACAAAACACGTTTACGGATAGCAATGCAGAAATCAGGCCGCCTGAGCGAGGAGTCGCAAGAACTGCTGGCGCGCTGCGGTATTAAAATTAACCTGCAACAGCAACGGCTGATCGCTTTCGCAGAAAACATGCCTATCGATATCCTGCGCGTACGTGATGACGATATTCCGGGGTTGGTGATGGACGGCGTGGTCGATCTGGGTATCATTGGTGAAAACGTCTTGGAAGAAGAGTTGCTCAACCGCCGCGCCCAAGGCGAAGATCCCCGTTATCTGACCCTGCGCCGGTTAGATTTTGGCGCTTGTCGTCTGTCGCTGGCTACCTCACTGGATCGAGAATATACCGGCCCGCAAAGTCTGCAAGATGCCCGCATCGCCACCTCTTATCCACACCTGCTCAAACAATACCTCGATAAACAAGGCGTCCGTTTTAAATCATGCCTGCTAAACGGTTCGGTAGAAGTAGCCCCGCGCGCGGGTCTGGCCGACGCCATCTGCGATTTGGTTTCCACCGGCGCAACCTTAGAGGCCAATGGCCTGCGCGAAGTGGAAATTATCTACCGCTCGAAAGCCTGTCTGATTCAACGTGATGGCGAAATGCCAGAAGCTAAACAGCAATTGATCGATCGCTTGATGACACGTATTCAGGGCGTCATTCAGGCACGGGAGTCTAAATACATCATGTTGCACGCGCCCAGCGAACGACTGGACGAAATCATCGCCTTGCTGCCCGGCGCAGAACGCCCAACGATTCTGCCACTGGCTGGCGCGCAAAACCGCGTTGCTATGCACATGGTCAGCAGCGAAACCCTGTTCTGGGAAACCATGGAAAAGCTGAAAGCGCTGGGCGCCAGCTCCATTCTGGTGCTACCGATCGAGAAGATGATGGAGTAATCCCATGTCAACATTCAATACTCTGGTCAATTGGGGCGAATGCAGCGTTGAGCAGCGAGCCGCGCTGTTAATGCGCCCGGCCATCGCCGCCGAAGACAGCATCGCGCAAACGGTGCGCGATATTCTCGATAACGTGAAAAACCATGGCGATCGCGCACTGCGTGAATACAGCGCAAAATTTGATAAAACCGACGTCGCTGCGTTGCGTGTCAGCGCCGAGCAAATCGCCGCTGCCGCCGCATCACTGAGCGATGAGGTGAAACAAGCGATGGCCGTGGCGGTGCGGAATGTGGAAACCTTCCATAATGCGCAAAAACTGCCGCCGGTAGACATCGAAACCCAGCCGGGCGTGCGTTGCCAACAGGTAACGCGTCCAATCGATTCAGTTGGTCTATACATTCCGGGTGGTTCCGCGCCGTTGCTTTCCACCGTATTGATGTTGGCCACCCCCGCACGCATTGCGGGCTGTCGACGCGTAGTGCTGTGTTCGCCACCGCCGATTGCCAATGAGATCCTTTATGCCGCACAGTTGTGTGGCGTACAGGAAGTGTTTCAAGTCGGCGGCGCTCAGGCGATCGCAGCCATGGCATTCGGTACCGCGTCTGTACCACGCGTAGACAAAATCTTCGGCCCCGGTAACGCATTTGTCACCGAAGCCAAGCGTCAGATCAGTCAACGTCTCGACGGCGCCGCAATCGATATGCCAGCCGGCCCCTCAGAAGTGTTGGTGATCGCCGATAGCGGTGCGACCCCCGCGTTCGTGGCATCGGATTTGTTATCACAAGCCGAACACGGTCCGGATTCCCAAGTCATTTTGTTGACGCCGGACGCAGCGATGGCACAAGCCGTTGCTGACGCGGTGGAACAACAGTTAGCCGCGTTACCGCGCGCCGAGACGGCCCGACAGGCGCTCAACAGCAGCCGATTGATCGTGACGCAGGACTTGGCAGAATGCATTCGTATCAGCAATCAGTACGGCCCCGAACACTTAATTATTCAGACCCGCAACGCCCGTGATTTAGTCGATGAAATCACCAGCGCCGGTTCCGTTTTTCTTGGCGACTGGTCGCCGGAATCCGCCGGCGATTATGCATCGGGTACTAACCACGTGCTGCCGACCTACGGTTACACCGCCACCTGCTCCAGTCTGGGACTGGCGGATTTCCAAAAGCGCATGACGGTGCAGGAACTGTCTCCGCAAGGTTTTATCAACTTGGCGGCGACCATTGAGACATTAGCCGCCGCTGAGCAATTAACCGCCCACAAAAATGCCGTTACCCTACGCGTGGCCGCGTTAAAGGAGCAAGCATGAGCATTGAACAACTGGCACGCCAGAATGTGCGCGAGCTGACCCCTTACCAATCCGCTCGGCGGCTCGGCGGCAAGGGCGACGTTTGGCTAAACGCCAACGAATACCCATTGGCAACCGAATTCCAACTGACGGCGCAGACCCTTAACCGTTATCCGGAATGCCAACCTGCGCAGGTGATTGAGCGCTATGCCGAGTATGCGGGGGTGAAAAAAGAGCAAGTGCTGGTTAGCCGCGGTGCAGATGAAGGCATCGAACTGCTGATTCGTGCTTTCTGCGAACCGGGTAAAGATGCCATTCTGTTTTGCCCGCCAACCTACGGTATGTATGCCGTCAGTGCGGAAACCTTTGGTATCGAACAGCGTACGGTGCAAGCCCAAGAAAACTGGCAGCTCGACCTGCCAGCGATAGCCGAAAGTTTGGACAACGTAAAACTGATTTATGTTTGTAGCCCAAATAACCCCACCGGTAACCTGATCGATCCAGACGACTTACGCGCACTGTTGGACATGGCTAAAGGCAAGGCAGTCGTGGCGATTGATGAGGCCTATATCGAGTTCTGTCCACAAGCCAGCGTAAGCACTTGGCTCAGTGATTATCCGCACCTGGCCATTTTGCGTACGCTTTCCAAAGCGTTTGCACTGGCGGGGCTGCGTTGCGGCTTCACCTTAGCCAATGAAGATCTGATTGCCTTGCTGCTGAAAGTGATTGCCCCCTATCCGCTCTCCACGCCGGTAGCTGATATCGCCGCCCAAGCACTGAGCACTGAGGGGCTACGTGTGATGCGCCAACGTGTTACCGAGATCGCCAGCAATCGCAACTGGCTGCAACAGGCTCTGGCAAACTGCGACTGTGTCGAACAGGTGTTCCCCAGCGACAGTAATTATTTGCTTGTACGCTTTACTGCCTCCAGTAATGTGTTTAAAAGCTTGTGGGATCAGGGCATTATTTTACGAGACCAAAACAAACAGCCAGGGTTGTCCGGCTGCCTGCGTATCACCATAGGCACCCGCGACGAATGTCAGCGCGTTATTGACGCACTCAAGACCTTGCCCGGTGCTACCGAGACTCGCCAGGAGCCAATGTGAGCCAGAAATATCTCTTTATCGATCGTGACGGTACATTAATTGCCGAGCCACCCGAAGATTTCCAGGTTGATCGCCTGGATAAACTGGCACTGGAACCGGATGTTATCCCTTCCCTGCTCGCATTACAGGCTGCGGGCTATACCTTGGTGATGATTACGAATCAGGACGGGCTGGGCACGTCTAGTTTTCCGCAAGAAACCTTTGATCCGCCGCATAATCTGATGATGCAGATCCTCAGTTCTCAGGGTATTGAATTTGAAGACATTCTGATTTGCCCTCATCTGCCAGCAGACAACTGCGATTGTCGTAAACCGAAAACTGCGCTAGTGGAGGCTTATTTGGCTCCAGGGGCGATCAACATCGCCAATAGCTACGTGATCGGCGATCGGCAAACGGATGTCCAATTGGCTGCCAATATGGGCATTCAAGGGTTACTGTATCAACGTGATACGCTTGGCTGGCAAGAGATCACCCGTCAGTTGACGCAGCGCGATCGTCATGCGCATGTCAACCGCGTCACGAAAGAAACGCAAATTGACGTCAATGTCTGGTTGGATCGAGAGGGCAGCAGCAAGATCAAAACCGGCGTCGGCTTCTTCGATCACATGCTGGATCAGATCGCCACTCACGGCGGCTTCCGCATGGATATTCAGGTGAATGGCGATTTGTATATCGACGATCACCATACGGTAGAAGACACCGCGCTGGCATTAGGTGAAGCACTAAACAAAGCGCTAGGTGACAAACGCGGTATTGCTCGTTTCGGCTTTGTATTACCGATGGACGAGTGTTTGGCGCGCTGCGCTATGGATATTTCCGGTCGCCCGCATCTGGAATACAAAGCCGAGTTCAACTATCAACGCGTCGGTGATTTGAGCACTGAAATGGTCGAGCACTTCTTCCGTTCATTGTCCTATACCATGGGCTGCACTTTGCACTTGAAAACCAAAGGCAAAAATGACCATCACCGAGTGGAAAGTCTGTTCAAAGTGTTTGGTCGCACGCTACGCCAAGCGATTCGCGTTGAGGGTAACATCCTGCCGAGTTCAAAAGGAGTGCTGTAATGAACGTGGTGATTCTCGATACCGGGTGTGCCAACCTCTCTTCCGTCACTTACGCGGTACAACGGTTGGGTTATCAACCCACCATCAGCCGCGATCCGGAACGCGTTCTGCGTGCCGACAAACTGTTTCTACCCGGCGTCGGCACCGCACAAGCGGCGATGGCACAGTTAGAGCAGCGTGAACTGATCGATTTGATCAAAGTCTGCAACCAGCCAGTTTTAGGTATTTGCCTCGGCATGCAGTTACTGGCAAGCGGCAGCGAAGAAAGCGGTGGCATAACAACGCTTGGCATCATCGATACGCCAGTCAAACAGATGACCGATTGCGGCCTGCCGCTACCACATATGGGCTGGAACCAGGTTTCCGCACAGGCTGGCAACCCTCTGTTCCGCAACATCGACGACGGCGCTTACTTCTATTTTGTTCACGGCTATGCGATGCCAATATGCCCAAGCACCATCGCTCAGGCGAACTACGGCGAGCCCTTCTCCGCCGCCGTACAAAAAGACAATTTCTTCGGCGTGCAGTTTCACCCAGAGCGTTCTGGCGCAGCCGGCGCACAACTGTTGAAAAACTTTCTGGAGATGTAGGCAGCATGATTATTCCCGCTTTAGATTTGATCGACGGCAACGTGGTGCGTTTGCATCAAGGGGACTACGGTCAACAACGTGACTACGGCAACGACCCGCTGCTACGCCTGCAGGATTACCAACGGCAAGGCGCTCAGGTACTGCATTTGGTCGATCTCACCGGTGCCAAAGATCCGGCCGCGCGGCAGATTCCACTGCTACAGACGCTGCTGGCAGGCGTAAGCGTACCGGTACAAGTTGGCGGCGGCATTCGCACCGAACAAGACGTGACGGCACTGTTAGACGCCGGTGCCAGCCGCGTAGTGATTGGTTCGACCGCGGTAAAACAACCCGCGTTGGTTCAACGTTGGTTTGAACGCTACGGTGCCGATGCGTTAGTGCTGGCACTGGATGTTCGCATTCACGCCGATGGTGCCAAACAGGTCGCGATCAGCGGCTGGCAAGAGGATTCCGATGCCCAATTGGAACAGGTGGTGGAACAGTTCCTGCCTTATGGCCTGAAACATGTACTGTGCACTGATATCTCGCGTGACGGTACATTGGCCGGCTCCAACGTGGCACTGTATCGTGAAATCTGCGCCCGCTATCCCCAAATCGCCTTTCAGGCTTCCGGGGGAATTGGCGGTCTGGAAGACATTGCTCAGCTTCGCGGCAGCGGCGTAGAGGGCGTGATTGTCGGGCGCGCATTGCTCGAAGGTAAATTTAGCGTTGAGGAGGCTATTGCATGCTGGCAAAACGGATAATCCCATGTCTGGACGTGAAAGACGGGCAAGTGGTGAAAGGCGTGCAGTTCCGCAACCACGAAATCATCGGTGACATTGTGCCGCTGGCACAGCGCTATGCGCAGGAAGGTGCTGATGAATTGGTGTTCTATGATATTACCGCCTCCAGCGATGGCCGTGTCGTCGACAAAAGCTGGGTATCGCGCGTTGCAGAAGTGATCGACATCCCCTTCTGCGTGGCGGGTGGCATCAAAAGTGCCGATGATGCTAGCCAGATCCTGTCTTTTGGTGCGGATAAAATCTCTATTAACTCCCCAGCGTTGGCAGACCCCACGCTCATTAGTCGTCTGGCCGATCGCTTTGGCGTTCAATGCATCGTCATCGGGATCGATACTTGGTACGACAATGAAAGCGGTAAATATCACGTCAATCAATATACCGGCGATGAAACCCGCACGCGCGTCACGCAGTGGGAAACGCTCGATTGGGTAAAAGAGGTGCAAAAACTGGGCGCTGGCGAAATCGTACTGAACATGATGAACCAGGACGGCGTACGCAACGGCTACGACTTGGCACAGTTAAAACGCGTGCGCGAAATATGCCATGTCCCGCTGATCGCCTCTGGTGGTGCTGGCACTCCGCAACATTTTCTGGATGCCTTCCGTGACGCCAACGTAGATGGTGCCTTGGCTGCTTCCGTGTTCCACAAGCAAATTATCAATATTGGCGAACTGAAAACGTTCTTGGCCGATCACAACGTGGAGATTCGCCTGTGTTAACCACGCAACAAAAGGCCCAGCTTGATTGGGAAAAAACCGGCAATCTATTGCCAGTAATCGTTCAGCATGCCGTTTCCGGCGAAGTGCTCATGCTGGGTTATATGAATCAGGAAGCGCTTGCGGTCACGGAACAACGCGGCAAGGTCACCTTTTTCTCACGCACGAAACAACGCCTATGGACCAAGGGCGAAAGCTCTGGCCACTTCCTCAACGTAGTCAGCATCACCCCTGACTGCGACAACGATACCCTGCTGATTCTGGCCAAGCCCATCGGCCCTACCTGCCATTTAGGTAACAGCAGTTGTTTCCATCCGGCAACGAGCGATTGGGCTTTCCTCTATCAGTTGGAGCAGCTGTTGGCAGAACGTAAACACGCCGATCCGACCAGCTCTTACACCGCCAGCCTTTACGCCAGCGGCACCAAGCGTATCGCGCAGAAAGTCGGGGAGGAAGGTGTAGAAACCGCCCTCGCCGCTACGGTCAACGATCGTGAAGAACTCACCAACGAAGCTTCTGACTTGATTTATCACCTTATGGTCCTATTACAGGATCAGGAGCTGGATCTGAGCGCGGTAATCAACCGCCTGCGAGAACGGCATACGAAGTAATTATTCTGGATAAAGAAAAAGCCGCTGAGGATTAATCCAGCGGCTTTTTATCATGTTAAAACTCAGGTTTTAGGTTATTCCATCCACTCAGTATGGAACACGCCATCTTTATCGATGCGTTTATAGGTGTGCGCACCGAAGTAATCGCGCTGTGCCTGAATCAGGTTAGCTGGCAGCACCGCTGAACGGTAGCTGTCGTAGTAGGCAATAGCCGCAGAGAAAGTCGGCGTTGGAATGCCGTTCTGAACAGCATAAGAAACGACATCGCGCAAAGCTTGTTGATACTCATCAGCAATTTGCTTGAAGTAAGGCGCCAGCAATAGATTAGCGATGTCAGCATTTTCAGCATAGGCATCGGTAATTTTCTGCAAGAACTGGGCGCGAATGATGCAACCTGCGCGGAAGATTTTAGCAATCTCACCATAATTCAGATCCCAGTTGTTTTCTTTAGACGCAGCTTTCAATTGAGAGAAGCCTTGCGCATAAGAAACAATTTTGCCCAAATAAAGCGCGCGACGCACTTTTTCGATAAATTCTGCTTTATCGCCGGTAAATGCTGCAACTTTTGGCCCAGTGAGTACTTTAGATGCCGCAACACGTTGGTCTTTCAAGGAGGACAGATAACGCGCGAACACGGATTCGGTAATCAGCGACAACGGCTCACCGAGATCCAACGAGCTTTGGCTCGTCCACTTACCCGTGCCTTTGTTCGCCGCTTCATCCAGAATCACATCAACTAAGTATTTACCTTCTTCATCTTTTTTAGTGAAGATGTCTTTGGTGATGTCGATCAGATAGCTGTTAAGCTCACCTTTGTTCCATTCGGCAAAGGTCGATGCCAATTCTTCGTTATTCAGATTCAACGCTTGTTTCAGCAGAGAGTAAGCTTCTGCAATCAGCTGCATATCACCGTATTCGATGCCATTGTGAACCATTTTCACGTAATGACCGGCGCCGTCCGCACCAATATAAGTCACGCAAGGCTCGCCTTCAGCTACCGCTGCAATTTTCTGCAAGATGGGCGCAACCAGCTCATAGGCTTCTTTCTGGCCACCAGGCATAATCGATGGCCCTTTCAGCGCGCCCTCCTCACCGCCGGAAACACCGGTGCCGATGAAGTTGAAACCCTGGTCTGACAATTCGCGGTTACGGCGAATTGTATCTTGGTAGTAGGTGTTGCCACCGTCAATCAGAATGTCGCCTTTATCCAGATGCGGAGTCAGGGAAGCGATGGTTTTGTCTGTGGCTTCGCCTGCTTTTACCATCAGCAAAATGCGACGTGGCTTCTCTAAGGACTCAACAAACTCTTCAACGGTGTAGAATGGCGCCAGATTTTTACCTGGGTTTTCAGCAATGACTTCATCAGTCTTGTCGCCCGAACGGTTAAAAATGGAAACCGTGTAACCGCGGCTTTCGATGTTAAGTGCCAGATTGCGGCCCATTACCGCCATGCCGACAACGCCGATTTGTTGCTTGGACATTGAAGAACTCCTGTCTGAGGATGACCCCTGCTAACTGCTCTCGGCTAACAGGTTTTGTGATGTGGCACACATGTTAACTCAGGTTTGAGGCTGGTGGGTAGTGATTGGTGCGATAGGCCATACGACAAGCCGCCAATTTAACCTTTCTTCCTATAATGTCGTAGCGATGGAGAGCAGAAAAAGTTAATAAAATTAAATTTCAATTGGTTGTCCACTTTTAACGCATCACAACTTAATTAGAGTTTTCCTGTTTGCGTGATTTACGTTGGCTGTTAGAATTGTCAGCTTGATTAATGCAGAGGGTTCTTCTTTATTGAAAGATGCAAACCGCCGAAAGTGCATTAATACCGCATTCTAATGGAGAGCGTAGTGTCTGAGCATCAAGCTATCGGTTCTGCTTCAGCCGAGCCCGTCGTGTCGTCAGTGGATGATAAAATCGCTGCGGTGATTGTTTCGTACCATCCTGACTTGGATAATCTGAAAACCTTAATCCAAGAGTTGAATCGCCAGCACGTACCTAGCGTGCTCGTCGATAACGGTTCATTATCACCTGCGGTTGTCGATGAATTGAAACAAATAGCGACCGTAATTCGCCTGGATGATAATGTAGGCATCGCCAAAGCTCAAAATATTGGTATTGAACAGGCATCTGCAAGCTATCAAGCTGAATTGCTAGTGTTCTTTGACCAAGACAGTCATGTAGAGGCAACGTTTATTTCAGGTTTGTTAAATGATTATCATCTCGTTGCTGCAACAAATAAGGTCGCAGCTATTGGGCCTATCTTTACAGATTCTCGTTATGGATTTTATTACCCATTAATAAAAGTGAACAAATGGGGCTGGCGTACCAAAATCAAACCCCAATTTCAACAACATCCTTTTGAAGTCAGTATGATTATCTCTTCAGGTTCGCTTATACCAGCTGCCGTGCTGAAAGATGTAGGTGTTATGAACGAAACTCTGTTTATTGATTATGTCGATACAGAGTGGTGCTTACGCGCGGTCGGGAAGGGTTATAAAATTTTTGCCGCGACGTCGGCAAAAATGTCTCATGCAATCGGTGACCGAGCGATTAAAGTATTGGCATGGCATGTACCGATGCACTCAGCTTTCCGCAGGTATTATCGTTTGCGTAACGGTATATATTTACTACGGATGCCTCACGTACCTCTTTTGGTAAAAATGCGCGAGAACCTCTTTAATACACTTCATCAGATATTGCTAATAGTTACACAGCCGAACAAAAAAACGCATCTAACCACTTGGTATCGTGCGCTTAAAGATGGAATTAGTTTAAAATGAATGCCGTAGAATCAAAACAGCAAGTCATCGCTTCTATCGTTTTATATAAACATAGTAAAGAAGAGATCATGCCAACTTTGGACTCTCTTTTAGCTGAAGACTTAGTTGAAACTATTGTTCTTGTGGACAATGCTGATTGCAAGTGGGCAAATAAATTAGATAATCCGCGTATTACCTATATCAAATCCGACCGAAACCAAGGATTCGGTCACGGACATAATCAAGCGATGGCCCGTTATCTCGATAAGTGCAGATACTTTATTATCTGTAATCCAGATATCGAATTCGAGCTAGGGACAGTAAAAACACTCTTTGATTTTGCTGAACGAGGTAACCATCGTTTTATCGCTCCTCGCATTATTTACCCGAACGGTGATGAACAGCGAGTTTGCCGACTATTGCCTACACCAGCACATTTATTCTTGCGCAGGTTTATGCCATTTTTTTCGCGGTTCCTTGATAAAAACTACGAGTTGCAGTTTGCGGATTATAATAAAAACTTTTTTGCGCCAGCCATTTCTGGTTGTTTTATGTTTGTTGAATCCACCCTTCTGAAAAAAATTAAAGGGTTCGACCCGAGATACTTTATGTATTTGGAAGACGTCGATCTATGCCGAAAAGTGCTTCGCTATGAAATACCTATATTTTGCTCAGAAGCCACGGTAACGCATGCATTCGCCAAAGGTTCGTACAAAAGCTTTAAACTAATGCGTTACCATGTCAGTTCAGCCATAAGCTATTTCAATAAATGGGGCTGGTTCTTCGATTTGGAACGCCGTAGCTTCAATAAAAAATGCATAAATGAATTATCCAAGATCACAAAGCATAGCGAGGAGAAATGAAATGAAAAATGGAATATTGGGAAAACATTCCCCAGGTCTACTAGGGTTAATAGGGTTAATTTTCATATTAATACTCCCTGTCAACTGGGTTAGTAAAGGCTTTGCTATTGCCGCAATTGCCAACTTTGTCGTTTTTACTTACTTATTTAGAAACTTTTACAACCCTGCATCAATTTTCATGAGCATGTTTTTATTCATGATTGGTTGTAGCCAAGCAAAACTTACAGCAATTGAACAAAATGATTTCAGTTACGACACTTGGCTCGCTATCTCAGCTGTCATTATTACTTTCTACACAGTTTGCATCGGGTTTATCTTATCAAATAAAAAAAAGAACATTACTAAAAATAAACATGGTAACTACGAAATATCATCACGGACTCTATTTGCCTCAAATATAATAGGTATTATTGTTGAGATTGCTTTATACTGTTATGCATTTAATAAAATAGGTAGCATTCCTTTATTTAATGATAATGCACGAGCTAATATCATGCCAAATGTAATAAGCAATTACTTAATGAACATACTCGTCATGCCTATATATCTAATTATCTTTAATTCTATTTATGTTACGCATACAAAAAAATATGGTTATATGATATTTAGTACTATTTTTCTGCTTATGCTAGTTCTTCTTGGCGGTAGAACAAACATATTCATCCCTATATTTACCAGCTTATTCTATATAACAATTTATTTTTATTTTAATAAAAATGATAGAAGAAGTACCTTCATCACTGGTTTTCTAATTTTTTCTTCTGTTGCATTTTTAATGACAACAATACCATTGATACGCGCACAAATTTATACTCAAGATAAGTATTATGCCGTAACAAACGACTCTAAGGTAGAAAGTGGTGCAGATTATTATTCTGATATATATAGCACCCCACAGCCAATCTCGCAGGATTTAACCCCTGACTCCATAAATTCGTCTTCATACGAAGAATTTAAACCAACGATGGAACTCCCCCCACAGTTGATGCCTATATGGGTTAATTTGAGCACAGAACTTCATGCTTTCAACAATATGGTCATCTACTTCAATAAAACAAATGATTTTAGAGACGGGAGGGTTTTACTTACAGGAACATTCCACTTCATAACAAAACACTTCTTACCTGATGAAACATTAGATTTATCAAAGATGGATACGTACAACTGGGTTAATATTTTAAGCTTCATGCAAAAGCCATATATGGACTTTGGTTCTTACGGCCTAATTGGTTTTATGTTATTCTTTACTTCGTTAAGTATGTTTCTCTATTATAGACTTCAGAGGAAAAAAGATACTTTAAGCATGATCTTATATAGCTATATTGGAATGGTAACTCTTTTCATGATTTGTGATAACCAATTTTATAACTCTACCATTATTGTTAACATCACTTTACTACTATTATTCAAATGGTTTATGAAAAAAGACTGGTTATCATTAATATCAAAGCCTATAAAAAAGTCGCGCGTGGATATTTAGTCTTATGATTAAATATCTCAATCAACCGCTTGTAAAGAACTATGTTTCTTTGTTGTTAGTGCAAGGTGGGAATTTCATATTCCCACTACTCGTATTCCCGATTATTGGGCGAAATATTGGAGTAAGCGAGTTTGGTAATATTCTTTTCTGTTACATGGTTGCCTTCTACTTCTCTATCTTCGTCGATTATGGCTTTAATTTTTCGGCAGTAAGAACAGTTTCAAAAATGACCAACCATAGCCAGATAGGTAAAACTTTTTACAACATCACCTTCTCCAAGATGATATTAGCCATTACAACACTCTTAATGCTATTACTGATGACCCTTTTTTGGGAAAAATTGGCTAAGCTCAGTGATTACATGATCATATCATCCCTTTTGATTTTTGCGTCCATGATATCACCTTATTGGCTATTACAGGGGGTGGGGAAAATGGCTGCAGGAGCGATGATAACGCTCTGTGCACGGCTAGTTACACTTGCAGCTTTCTTATTATTTCCTATTACCAGCGTAAGTGCAGCTTTGTTACTATCCCTCCCTAATTTCCTTGCCGCTATCTTTATGCTTTACTGGGTAATAAAAAGATACAATATAGGCTTACCTTTTTATTCTAATTCGGACGTATTTGCTAACTTAAAGGAAGGCTGGCCAATCTTCATAGCAAATTCAATTACTATGGTCTATTCTGCCAGTAACACAATATTGTTGGGCCTAATGTCCGGACCAGTCATCGCCGGGCTTTATGGTGCGGCTGAGCGACTAGTGCGTTCAGGTTTGGCCGTCATGGCACCACTCTGCCAAGCTGCTTATCCAATAATTTGCAGCTACGGATCGAAAGAAACCGCCAAACGCAATAAAATCATTAAATTGGTTTTGGCACTAAGCCTTGCATTTGGTATCGGCGCCTTCTTGACTTTAAATATTTTCTCATCGCAAATCATAATCTTACTTTTTGGTGAGAAGTTCATAGAGTCCGCGCCAATATTGGCGATCCTTTCAGCAATGTTATTGATTATTCCACCTGCAATTGTACTGGCCCAACTCTACTTGCTAGCCAATAGCCACGACAGAGTATTGCAGAAAATATATCTGCTCTGCTCGGCCACCCACTGCCTTCACATATATATTATGATCAAATTATTTGGTGCCTTCGGCGCATCATACTCACTTCTGATTACCGAACTATTGGCGACGGTATTGATCGTAGGTATGTCTTTGAAAATTTTCAGGCATGAGAAAATACGCGAGCAATAATCACAAAAAAGCATGCCATTTCAGGCATGCTTTTTTATACAATAACCTCAGTACGATGCTACTAACCTTAGCGTAATACAGGCATAATATTATCTAATGCTCGAAGCCAATCAGAAGGTTTAACCTGATTGGCCATAATCTTACCGCAGTTTAAACTAGAGTACTTTGGACGCTTAGCGGGGGTCGGATACTGTTCGGTGCTAATGCCATTGATTATCGGTGACTTATCCAAAATCCCCGTTTTGATGGCGGAAGAAAAAATTGCCTCGGCAAATTCACTCCATGCGACTTCTTTATCGCCACAGAAATGATAAATCCCTCCTTTAGCGCCTTTTTGCAACAAATCAATAATCGCTTGAGCAATATCACCTGCATAAGTAGGACAACCACGCTGGTCAGCAACAATACCCAGCACATCACGTTCTTTTGCTAACCTTAGCATGGTTTTTACGAAATTATTACCATGTTCACTGAATACCCAAGCGGTCCGAATAATAATGGCCTCAGGTTGCGCATTCATCACGGCAATTTCACCGTCAAGCTTGGTCTTACCATAGACCCCTAATGGATTGGTTTTATCATTTTCGCTGTAAGGAACACGCCCGTCGCCATCGAAAACATAATCAGTGGAGACATGAACCAGACGACAGCCGGTATCCTTCGCTACCATCGCCAAGTTTTTGGGGCCCTGCTCATTAATTGATTTAGCCAATTCTTGTTCAGTTTCAGCCTTGTCTACCGCAGTATACGCGGCAGCATTCACAATGACGTCAGGCTTGAAATCAGCAACTGTGCTCCTAATGTTATCTAATAAGGTAATGTCAAGGAGTTCACTATCGGTAGCCAAAACGACCCAGCCTGCTGGTAAACGATCTTGAAAGCAATTACCCAGTTGCCCTTTTGAGCCCGTCAATAAAACTCTCATAGCGCCAACTCCGCCAGTAATTTTCCTAACTTATCTTTTTCAGATAATAAAGGTTCAGTTACCGGCCACTCGATACCGACTGCCGGGTCATTCCACAACAGGCATCCCTCGTGAGCTGGATTATAATAATCCGTACATTTATATTCAAAATCAGCAATATCCGATAGAACAACAAACCCGTGGGCCAGACCTGGCGGAACCCAAAACTGGGTTTTATTTTCTTCAGAAAGTAGCACGCCTTGCCAGGCACCATAGGTTGGTGAATCAGGCCGGATATCTACAGCCACGTCAAAAACTTCACCGCGCACGACGCGTACTAACTTGCCCTGAGGATTTTTTCTCTGAAAATGCAACCCACGCAACACACCTTTAGAGGAGCGCGAATGGTTATCTTGTACAAAATCCAAATCAATATTCAGCATTTCCTTATAACGTTTATTCTCAAACGTTTCCAGGAAGAAACCGCGTGCGTCGCCAAAGACTTTCGGCTGAATGATTTTTACGCCGTCAATCTTAGTGTCAGTGACTTGCATTTTATTTCTCTCCGATCAAATGTGACAAATATTGACCATAGAGGGTTTTACTGAGCAGTTTTGCTTCAGCTTCGACCTCTTCACGCGTTAACCAACCGTTACGGAAAGCAATCTCCTCAAGACAGGCAATTTTAAAGCCTTGACGCTTTTCTATGGTATGCACAAACTGGGAAGCCTCAACGAGGCTATCGTGCGTGCCGGTATCTAACCATGCAAATCCACGGCCAAGTAACTCAACATTGAGGTTACCTTTATCCAAATACATTTGATTTAGCGTAGTAATCTCAAGTTCACCGCGTGCTGATGGCTTAACTTGCTTCGCCATCTCAACGACATCTCGATCATAGAAATATAGGCCGGTTACTGCCCAGTTTGACTTCGGTACCAGCGGTTTCTCTTCTAATGAAAGAGCACGGAACTTATCATCGAACTCCACTACACCAAAACGTTCCGGATCCATAACCTGATAGCCAAAGACTGTCGCGCCTTGGTTACGTTCAGCTACGGACTCCAGTTTTTTAGCAAAGCTTTGACCAAAGAAGATATTATCACCCAGCACTAGCGCACAACTATCTCCATTAATGAACTCTTCACCTATCAAAAATGCTTGGGCCAAACCATCGGGGCTAGGCTGAATTTCATAGCTCAATGAAATACCAAATCGGCTTCCATCCCCTAACAAACGCTGGAACGAAGGCATGTCTTCTGGCGTCGAAATAATAAGAATATCGCGGATACCTGCCAGCATCAGTACTGACAAAGGATAATAAACCATCGGCTTATCATAGACTGGCAACAGCTGCTTTGAGATACCACGCGTAATTGGATATAAACGTGTGCCTGAACCACCCGCCAATACAATACCTTTCATGACCGACTCCTAAAAATTAATTAACGGCTTAGGCCTAAACGTTCACCTGCATATGAGCCATCTTTGACTCGGCTCCACCAAGCTTCGTTCGCCAAGTACCATTCTACAGTCTTACGAATCCCGCTTTCGAAAGTCTCAAGCGGTTTCCAACCGAGTTCTACATCAATTTTTGAAGCATCGATCGCATAGCGCATGTCATGCCCAGGACGATCGCTCACAAAAGTGATCAGCTCTTCGTAGTTTTTAATATTATTGGGTTTAGTTGGTGCAAGCTCATCCAAAAGACAACAAATCGTTTGTACAACTTCGATATTTTTACGTTCGTTATGCCCACCGATATTATATGTTTCGCCTACAGTGCCTTCAGTCACCACTTTATATAAGGCACGTGCATGATCTTCTACATATAACCAGTCACGAATCTGCGCACCGTTACCGTAAACCGGCAAAGCTTTCCCTTCTAACGCGTTGAGAATGGTCAGCGGTATCAGTTTCTCAGGAAAATGATAAGGACCATAATTATTAGAACAGTTCGTGACAATCGTCGGCAAACCATAGGTTCTCAGCCATGCGCGAACCAAATGGTCACTTGCTGCTTTAGACGCTGAGTATGGACTGCTTGGGGCATACGGTGTTGTTTCCGTGAATAAATCATCCGTTCCATGCAGATCGCCATAAACTTCATCAGTGGAGATATGATGAAAACGAAAAGCGTGCTTTTCTTGCTCAGTCAGCGCTAACCAATATTTACGCGCCACTTCAAGGAGGGTGTAGGTACCAACAATATTAGTTTCAATGAACGCCGATGGACCATCAATTGAACGATCTACATGGCTTTCCGCTGCAAGGTGCATTACTGCATCAGGCTTGAATGCGGTAAAAACGCGTTCAAGTTCACTACCGTTACAGATATCCACTTGTTCAAAAGTAAAGCGCTCACTGCCGGCAATTTCCTTTAAAGAATCAAGGTTCCCAGCATATGTCAGACTATCCAAGACTAAAATCTGATCGCGAGTATCACTGATAATATGTCGAGCAACAGCCGAGCCAATGAAACCGGCACCGCCGGTAACTATAATTTTCATAAACCCCTCTATACAACACTATGCGACCTGAATCAGGTCGCGTATTTTACATACTTGCTACAACCGTATTCATCTGCAAGAAAACGATAGTCGTATTTTCACATAACGTATATCTAATAATTTCTGTATGTTACGCGAAATATCATAGGCTCGCCATGACCAATGATGTTTTCATCAAGAGCATTACTTGCGATAACCGTTTGGATTCTTGCTTTGCCAGTTCCAAGTATCACGCATCATTTTTTCGATGCCACGATGTGTGGTCCAGCCAATCACTTTTTTGCAAGCTAGGCTACTGCCAAGAATGCCGGCAAATCGGCTCTTCTGCGTGGCCGTAACTGGTAAGTAATGGTGCCCCCCGATACCTATCCGACCGTTATAAGTATCTCAAGCACCGAATAGCCCTCCCTGCCCCCGGATTATAAGCTTTAAATCCCTTAGGCTCTTTTAAATGATCCACAGCCATCAGCCAAATGCATGGTATGAGTGTAATCACGCCCCCATATGTCATGTTCAGTTGGATAGCCACCGCCAAATGCCACTAATTTAATAGCCCTTCCATTAACTCCCACTGTGTCGCGTATGTTTAGCTAATTAATTCCAAGTTGCACGCTGAAATCACAAAAGGGGTACCCTGCTCAAAGATATCAAGTACGAAAAAACATGCCTAGCATAGTTTTACAGCAAGCCATGTCGATTGGCAGGATAGGATAAGGCAGCGAGCATATTAACGCGGGCGACACCTCGGATGCATGCCATAACAATAGGCATTCAAAATCGCGTAAAAACCGGCAAAATCACCACCGAATAGACTCATCAATAGCTTCTTAAATAAATGCACATGCATTCTGAGGGTCGGATATCGTCTGGTACTAATGGCAACATCAATCAACCTTTCTTTCTTTCTAAAAGCGGATTCCTCTCCCTCCACACGAGAAAGTGAGTGAAGAATATTACTTTTAGTTCTTATTTTAAAGCTTTCACCTTGTTTATCTAATTTATACATCCGTCTAAACAAGCTAACATCAACACCATATAAGGCAAAATTTTCGTCAAAAAGAGTGATTTTATGTTTATTGAAAATATCCACCATGCTGCGCTTAATGATCAGACCCGAGCCTATAGAAAAAGTTCCTTGAGTCTTCAAGAAACCATCGAAGGAAACAACCTCCCCCGAAGAAATAGGATAATAGGTTACTTGATCTGTTCTGGATATAATTTTTGGCAATTCAATATCATAATCGTCATCATCCAGCGCCTTAATAAATGAGTCTGTAATAGTTGAATCATCATCAAGAATCACATACTTATCGGCATCAGCATAACCAGCGATAAATTCATTATACAATATACTCAATGGTGAATTAGAAAGGTTGTTAACAACCTTTACACCCATGAATTTTTCTTGGAGTTCACTCTCTATAGTTTTATCCAAGGCCACTTCCTTTGGCCCATTATTATAAATAACTAAAACAGAGTTTTTAAGAACATATTTCGAAAGAGTATTAATTGTAGTCGATTCGGAAACTTTTTTATTATAAACAACAATTACAATTGCGTTATATTTATCCACACCTTATCCTATAATTTAAAAGTTAAAATTAGCATTTCACTCACTCGTTAAAAATCAGAGCGGCTAGATAATGATAATTAAAGGATTGAGGCAACTTCATCTATACTCTTAAAGATGATCTCCTGTGCCTTTTCCACAGCAAGGCTCAATTCTTCCCGTTGTTTTTCAGTGGTTAGAGTAATTGTGGATGAAATTTCGCGAACGGTAATAGGTGAATAATACGGTGCAACACTCCAAGTTTCCAAAAACGACACTAGTTTTTCTATTTCATTATTTATGCAAAAATGGGGGATACCAAATGACATCGCAGTAATAACGCCATGTAGACTGGTACCATAAAAACCATTGGATTTCGCAATGACGTACATAATTTCCCAAACATTCAACTCATTCAGTAATAAAGGAGATGAAGTAGAGCAATTTTTTACCTTTTCAAGGAATACGACATCGTCATGACCACTTGCATAACCAATAGGCAGTAACACTGTATCCAGGCCAAAATCACGCTTAACAAGGCTTAGTTCATCTGCCAGCTCTTTTGGACTAAACTGTACTTTATAAGGACAAGCCTGTACCGAAATATAACGCTTACCTTCCAATTGATGTATTAATTCTTTACGAATTTTTTTTTCAAAAAAATTGTCATCAACAAGTGCTGACATCATTAATACAGAGTCAGGTATTAAATGTGTATTACATATCTTCGAGACTGCATTGAAAGTTCGTTGATCTCGGACAGAAATATAATCGGCCTGACTAATAGTTTTTCGCTGTGAGGCATTAGGCACAGCCCCAACGGTATTATAAACAACCTTAACATTGTTCTTGAATGCTTCTTTATTAGGAATATACGGATAATCCCAGATAGAGTCATATTTTCTTTTGGCAATCGCCTTCAAAAGGCTGGGAGAAAATCTACGAATAAATCTCAGTGCTTTCACCGCCAAGGGGTTATCTTGTACGTGGATATATAAGATACCGATATCAGCACCAAGAACCTCGCCTCCCACGACAATTACCGTCGAATCATCCTTGATGTTTAACAGATCTTTCATTGCAATCGTAGGTTTACAGTCATAATGTGTAAGATCGCTATTTTTAATCGAAGAGAAAACAAACTCTATATCTTTAATCTTATCTGGGTGTTTTTGAGTTAAATACATCTCCAACAGGATCGGCATTAAATTATCACCGTAATTGTATCGATCAAATGCACCGTATAACACAACCTGACGTTGTTCAGAAGAATGAGTTTCCATTTATAACTACCTTGAAATAGTGTTTTTAATTCTTAAAATTGCACTCGGGATCCATAATGCTCGAGTTTTCTGCCAGAACGCAACTCTCGTCTTTGGACTCAAAATATCAAATAGATAAGCTGCACAGCCATAAGCAATTAATGTTGCATAAGCAGAACCTTCAGCACCATAGATTGGGATCAGTAAATAATTTAGCAATATACCTATAGCTAATCCCAACACATTTCTATTCAGAGCATATTTTTGCAACCCTTCGTTGATATACCATCGCCCACTAGCAGAGCTCAGAAAATAAAATACGCTCACCCAAGCATATATCTTTATTAGGCGTGATGCCTCAAAATACTGTTCACCATAGAAGAAAGCAATAATGTAATCCGACAATAAAGTAACAATAATCGCTAAAACGACACCGGTAGCAACCATCAGGTCATATAAAAATTGCATTTTTTTATTGTAACTTTTTTCACACTTTTCCTTTTCTTTTATTATTTTAGGAAATAGAGAGGAAACTATAGCAACGGGAAAGAAATACCAAACCTCTGTCATTTTAACCGCAACTGAGTATATACCCACTGAGGTATTATTAATCATATTTCCGATCATTATTTGATCAACGCGCATATATAACATGAGCGCCAATCCTGAAATGATGAGTGGCCAACTTTGCGAAAGCAATCGTCCAATCTCTTGTCGCTCAACACACCATGCGTAATTCTTAGTTTTACGCCGATAAAGATAGATCAAAATAATGGCTACAAGCAACGCCTCCAAACTTACCGTCGCCGCAATCGCGACATAGGAGCCCCCCTGAAGCATGATCAACATTTTAATGCCCGCACTGATAAGGAATGCGACATTCTGTGCAATTACGGTGTATTTTGCTGCTATAATTGACTCAAACCAATACTTAATAATATCGCTTGATCTGAATAAAATAGATGGCAGCATTACAAGCGTTATGAGTAAAATATCCCATTCACCGGGCCTTAGTAATATAGTACTTAGCACAACCAACAATGCAGCTAGAAAACTTCCAGATACTTGAAGAAGAAAGGAGGTTCCCATAATTCTGTCAGTAGATTCTGAATTACGCACTAGCTCTCTGACGACAACACCATTCATCCCCAATGACGCAACTGAGGTATAAATTGCGATCATTGCCATGGCATAGTTGAATATGCCAAACTTATCGGGTCCCATGTACCTGGCTAACCAAACATTAAGAATAAAACCCAACCCCATTCGTAATATGCTATCCCCCGAAAGCCATAGCATATTCAATATCGAGTTATTTTTAGAAGCTCGAGAAAGCATCCCCATATTTAATCTATCACCTAATAAAAAAATAAAACCATCATAATATTAATGATGAATAAAAAATTCAAAAGCGGTTTTAGCCCCTTCTACTAATTAGCTCTACACATCAAACGTTTTATTGGGTGCCTTTAATATCTTTCTGACTTATAGGTTTATCGGAGAAAACCAGAATCGGCGTTCCCCCCTTCAATACATAATCATTGGCATTCATTTCCTCTATAGGATGAATCGCCGTATTACGATTTTCCGTACCTATAAATCGCTTCAGCAACGATTTTATCACGCCATCATCGCTTTTGGCTTGAGTAACCGCCGTTTTTTTCCAATATATCATCGCATGGTTATTCATTGAATCAGTCAAAGTGATACTGATAACGTCCTCAGAAGAGGTATTATAGTTACTTACTTTATAACTTGTTACAACACGAGCTATTTTTCCAAACGCCAACGCAGCTGATTTCGGTTCTTCCTTTCTATTATAAAAACCAAAACGATGCTCGTTTATCCTTGGATTGTCACCATCATCAATTAAATCATACCACCAAACACCGCGAATATAATCACGAGACTTGGCCAGCATGGTATATTTCACCGCGTATTGCGCGGCTTCATCATCCGTCATTCCACCAACACCATTATATGTTGGCACGCCGATTTCAGTGATATACATGGGAACGGTTCTATTACTAAATTTTTTAACCCTTGCCTCAAATTTATCTATCGCGGCTAGATTATCTTCAGGATTACGTAGGGTTAAATCATTATCTTTATAAGAGTAAGGGTGTAATGATATACCATCAATACTATCAAGAATTCCAAGTTTCATAAGGCTATCAAACCAATGAAGGCCTTTAGGCGTTAACGGATTTAAAGAGCCAGCCATAATAATAGCATTAGGATCTGCACGTTTAACCGCTTCAGATGTTTTCTTGACTAAAAGTGCATAAACCTCCGGGGAAGGAACAGTTTCTTTATTGCGGATTCCTGTTCTCACCGTCCATTCATTCCAAACTTCGTAGTATTTTACTTTCCCATTAAAACGACGCGCAGTCCAATAAGCATACTTAGCAAAAGCATCAATAGCTTCTGGCGTTCTAGGATAACCACCATCCGCAGTGTAACCCGCTCGCCCATTACCATTACCAAGAACAAGCAAGCCATCCAAGTTATATTTTGACTTTCCATTCTGATAGGCTTTATCTTCTTTAAGAGTATCGCCCATCACACTGAATTTTCCAGGTTCCGGTTCAATCATCCCCCATAGAAACCCATCTCTATATGAAGTAAAACCGGCTTTCTCAATAAGCGACAGATAATTATTGGTTGGTTTAGGATATTTTCTTAAATGAACGTTGATACCTACTTCAAAATCTTGAGCATACGATAAACAACTCGTCACCAGCAACCCAGCAGTTAATAAAGTTTTAGATAAGGACGATAACAGAGGTTTTTTTTTTCGCTTACCGATACGGATTTTCATAGAAACCTCCCGTTTTCAACAAGAAAATGAACGCAATAAGCTCAACCAAAACACAATTTAAACGATATAACATGTTACACAACTGGTACTAAACGTATTTAACCTTGGTAAATTTTTTGATAGGAATCTGCTAACACCATGACATCAAATGGGTTCTTTGCGGGCAATAATGGTTCTTGCTTTTTAAGTTCGCGAACTCGCTCTAACGTAAATTCGTCCAATTCAAACACATTCTCGTAAAAATCTGCAATCTCTTTGATACCGCCGGAAAACGATGTAAAAACATATTTACCTGCTGATGCCCCTTCGGCTACTACCCGCCCAAAAGGCTCATTCCATTTAATCGGGAGTAAGAGCATATCTATACTCGCCAAGAATTCATCAGCAGGGACAAAACCTACGAGGTTTACACCCGCCTGTTTTGCCATATCCTTAAGTTTTTCACCCTCATGGGTATTGGCTAACCGCCCCGCGGCAAAATAGACTACGTCTTTAGCATGCGTGGTACTCTTGGCAATTTCACAAAACTCTGCAAACCCTTTATCCGCTGTCAGACGACCAATAAATCCAATGCGGATAACCTCCGCGGGGATGTTAGCAACCACGTAACTTTTTATCGGATTATATATATGCGAGTGTACCGAACTCGGTGCATAGCCATTAGAACGATGAAGCTCAGATATATATTTACTAATACCAACAAAAGAATCAACATTCTTACTTTTCCACCGTTTTATCGCAGACAGCATCCTCAATTTATTCGAAGAAACATCCATATTCATGCCTTCTTTAAATAAAGTGCAATTATGGTGAAACAAATAATAATCACGTGTCGTATGCACTAACCGAATATTCTTTTTCTTTACTGCATCCCATACTGAAACAGAGAAACCACTTACATTATTTGTATGTACAACATCAGGTTTAAAATCGTCAATTTCCTTTTCTAAAGGTTTTTTCATTAAAGGATTATAACTATCAATAAGATGCCAGATGATCTTTTGAAACTTACCTTTTTTCACATCAGAAAAAGGCCAGTATAGATTCTTAAGGTGTAAATATACGACCTCAACACCATTTATTATGGTTTGTTTTCTCTCTTTTTCATCATGAAGACAAACAACGCGAACTTGATGCCCACTAGTGACAAGCCTTTCAGCGAGTAATTGAACTGAGACTTCTGCGCCACCGACTTTGAAAGGGGCATATAGTGTGTTAACAATCAATATATTCATAATGCCTGTTTACCCTATGAGGCTATAACACAATAGGCTAGCAAAAGCACATATAGTCGCTATTTGATTTTTTTAAGAAGGTTCGATACATAATAATTTAATATTTTTATGACTATTAAATTATTAGTAATGTAGATATGATTCAACGTGTATAAACAGCCGAGCAGAACTTAAAAGTTCTGCCCGCCCCTAATGCTAGATAAATTTTACCAGCCGTTTCAATAATTAAAACCTACTACGGCCAATTACGAATACGCAATGAACCTTCTGTCAAATTATTGAAGCTGTCAATGGTTGGCGCAAGCTGAAGAATCAAACGGTTCCAGCGAGCAACAGGAGCCGCGGTAACATAGACGACATCATACGGTTGAAGCTGGAACTCTGCCCCCATAACCAATGCAGTCGCATCAGACATATCAAGTTGATAAATATCTGCAAGCTTACTACCTTGGGTACCATGCAACGGCCTTATGACAAATATGCCAGTTGCATCGGCTGCAGTTTGAGAAATCCCCTGGCTACTGCCTAACGCTTCGGTCAGCGTCATCCCGCTGCGATCCATCTTTAAGGTTGCTGGTGACTTAACTTCACCCATAACAAAAACCTTAAGATCATCGTTACGTGGTATATAAAGAATATCACCAGGATATAGCAGGCGATTCTGAGTCAGATCACCATTTTGCATCAGTTTTTGCAGCGAAATACGCTGCTCCTGACCATTATGCGTAAGCACAATATTACGCCAGTCCGCATTTTCCGTAAGCCCACCAGCAGCATTGATCGCATCCATAACAGTTAATGGCACGTTAGTAATAGGCTGCTGCCCTGACTTAACTATTTCGCCAGTAACATACGCCTTTTGCGACCGAAATGCAGCAATGCTCACATCGACCTGTGGACTCTCAATATATTTAACCAAGCGGCGGGAAATTTCAGTACGAACTTGAGTTACCGTCTTGCCAACAACTTTTACCTGACCAATATAAGGATAAAAAATAGTGCCATCAGAATGAACCCAGTTGCCAGTATCGCTAGCGCTACGATATTGTCCGGCTGGCGTTGTCAACTCAGGGTGATCCCAAATCGTAACATTCAGCACATCACCAACACCAATACGGTACTCATATTTTTGTAACGCCGCATCCAGTTGGTTGTTAGGTTGAGCTACTACTTTTGGCGGACGCAGTCTATCCAGCAACTTTGGCGTCATTGGATAAACATTAACCAACTTATCAATATTGAAGTCCGCATCATCCTGCTTCACCACATCTTTTCCCGATGTTGAAAGATGAGAGCCTGGAAACACCGTACAACCACTTAGAATGCTGAGTGATATCAAAAGAGATACCATTTTCAACTGTTTTCTTTTCATCAAGTTATCATCACTTTCAAAGTCAATGTATTTGTAAAGCGGCAGCGTGACTAGCCACTATCTCCTTACGCCATATCGCAGTCAATGTGGCAGATTGCCTTCCCATCAGAAAGTGGGATACGGCGGTGACTTGCTCCATCTATTTTCTACATCAGTTTTGCCTGGAGACAACGCTTTAGCAACCAAGTACTGAGTGCCTATACGTTACAATGCTGCTACTGACATCGTTCGCCCATTTATGAATTGACACTTTCTCTAACCTCAAAGCCATTTTGGGTCAACATCAACACATTATATTATGCGAAAATGCAGCATCTTACCTAATGCGTGCGATGATATTGGCATAATATTCCATGCGGGTATAGTGACTTACGTGAAAAGTGTCAGACAGGACAATATCCATTGTCAATGAGGCTATGTAGGCCTCAAACAATGCAATAGCGATGTTCACGCACGCTACCGCCCTTGGCTTTTAGGCTACCAACGTGCACCTATCTACATTTACAAGGTGCCTATAAGCACCAAGCTCGACTGTTAACTGGCTTCACCTACGTTAGTTACGTGAGTCACTAAAATGCCGTCCTAAGAGAACAGTGCAAGTTTTTAACAATATGTGTCACAGATTTTTATACTATTGGTAGAGTGATACAAGTCAAACGTGGTAATACAATGGCCTTTTAGGATTAAGACTACCGAATATGCTCTTATAGCCAAGTACCGATGCTTAAGTTCGCAACCAGAACAAGAAAGGCCAGCATTGAGTGGGCTAAATGTAATACAACGCCAATTCAAAAATATTCGTCAGTATC
The DNA here is from genome assembly GCF_050268245.1 of Serratia sp. NPDC078593. Classification (NCBI taxonomy): domain Bacteria; kingdom Pseudomonadati; phylum Pseudomonadota; class Gammaproteobacteria; order Enterobacterales; family Yersiniaceae; genus Serratia; species Serratia sp. NPDC078593. Next base: position 40,738 of record NZ_JBNNGK010000021.1, read on the forward strand.
AAAGCTGATCCTCCCCCAGTTATTTGCAGCCTCAATGAACTAGTGAGATATTAACGAGCCAGAGACTCCCCTGTAACTGGCCCGATAGACTTACACTTGCTTTAACAGGTTGAGTATCTCCGTGGTTTTTTCATTCATCAACTCTGGTTTTCCCCGCGACTCCACATTAAGCCGTACAACTGGTTCAGTATTGGAAGTACGCAAATTGAACCGCCAATCAGGGAATGCCATACTGATCCCATCGGTATAATCCGCCTCAGCGCCTAAGGCAAGATAGTGTTGCTTCACGAACTCAATAGCTACCATCGGTTGTGTCAATATGATGTTGATTTCTCCCGAGGAGGGATAGGCCGCAATACGATCACGAACCAACTCTCCTAAGGAGTTACCTTTCACGCAAATCAGCTCAGCCACCAATAGCCAGGGAATCATGCCACTATCGCAATAGGCAAAATCACGAAAATAGTGATGGGCACTCATTTCCCCACCATAAATGGCATCCTCTGCACGCATACGCTCTTTAATAAATGCGTGACCGGTTTTAGACATTACCGGTTTGCCGCCGGACGCGGTCACTACATCAACGGTGTTCCAGCTAAGCCGAGGGTCGTGAATGATTTTTGCACCAGGTTGCTTCTGCAAAAATGCCTCCGCCAACAGACCGACAATATAGTAGCCTTCAATAAATTCACCACGCTCATCAAACAAGAAGCAACGGTCAAAATCACCATCAAAGGCAATTCCCATATCTGCTTTATGCTCACGCACCGCATTGGCGGTATCAGCACGACAATCTGGCAAAAGTGGGTTAGGAATACCGTTCGGAAATGTGCCATCCGGCTTATGATGCACCTTAATGAACTCAAGAGGAGCATCCTGAGCTTTCAACTGAGCCTCAATGGCGTCAATCACATGCCCCGCGGCACCATTACCCGAGTTAATTACCAACTTCAGCGGCGTAAAATTATTGATGGTTATATATGAAAGAATATGCTGTACATACTCAGCGAGCACATCTTTGCGAATGTAATTGCCACGAACAGAAGCCACTGGCGCAAACAAGTTGTTTTCAGCCAACTCTTGGATATCGCGTAATCCTGTATCACCGCTAATGGGGCGAGAATCTTCGCGAACAAGTTTCATACCATTATAATCAATAGGGTTATGACTGGCAGTCACTTCTACCCCACCATCAGCCTGCAAATAGGATGTGGCAAAATAGACTTCTTCGGTGCCCGTCATACCTATATCAATTACGTCCGTACCCGCGTCTTGCAATCCTTTCGCCAACGCCAGTTTCAAGCTTTCGCTAGTCAGCCGCACATCACTCCCCAACACGATTGTCTTGGGTTTTAGAAATTCGCCATAAGCACGGCCAATACGATAAGCTACATCGTCATTTAACTCAGTACCCAGTTTCCCACGTACGTCATATGCCTTAAAACACGTCAACTTATCCACCATCAAATCCGTCCATACCGGTCATGCAATCGTTCAATATCATCTTCTTCAAGATAAGAGCCAGACCTAACTTCAATCATCTCCAGATCTATCTTTCCGGGGTTTTCTAATGTATGCACACTCCCCGCAGGTATGAAAGTTGACTGGTTTTCGGAGAGGTAAAACTCACGTTCATCAACGTTGACCTTGGCCGTCCCTCTAACAACAACCCAATGTTCGGCACGATGCACATGACGCTGTACCGATAATCCTTGGCCAGGACGGACGATAATTTTTTTAACTTGATAACGAGGGCCACTATCAACATCTGAAATATTGCCCCATGGTCGATAAGAGGAAGAATGCTGACGGAAATGGTGAAGATTACGCAACTTCAACTCATTAACCACTTTCTTAACATCCTGTACTTTATCTTTCGTTGAGATCAATAGAGCATCATTCGTATTGATCACGATCAGATTATCTAAACCAATGGTGGCAACCAGAGCAGAATGGGAGGAAATGTAATTGTTGCTAGAGTCGATCGAGATGATTTCTCCCCTGTAAACGTTGCCAAGATGATCTTTTTCAGAGACATCCCAAAGTGAAGACCAGGATCCAACATCACTCCAGCCAGCGTCGATCGGAATAACAACCGCATCCTGGGTCTTTTCCATTACGGCATAATCAATGGAATCACTAGGGCAATCTTTGAACGTATCTTGCTCAACCCTGATAAAGTTCATATCACGCTTACTTTCTGTGACAGACTGGTAAGTGGCAGCAAAAATTTCAGGACTGAAGCGTTTCAGCTCCGACAAAAACTTAGCGGTCTTAAACATAAACATGCCGCTATTCCAGCTGTACTCACTCGACTCGAGATATTCAACGGCTTTATCAAGGCTTGGTTTTTCAACAAAAGAATCGACTTTGAAGCAATCATCGGATAGGGCGGCACCCCGTTTGATATATCCATACCCCGTTTCTGGATGCTGCGGAATAATGCCGAACGTAACCAACTGTTCCTGCGCTGCGAATTGCATGGCGCTAGTGATCGCGTCATGAAAGTTATCCACTTTCTTAATGAGATGATCTGCAGCCAACACCAGCAGCATGCTGCCAGGCTCCTCCTCGGCGGCTAAATGTGCGGCGAGGGCTACAGCTGGTGCCGTATTACGCCCTACAGGCTCAAGAATGATATTGGTGGCGAGTTGATCGATCTCACGTAGTTGCTCGGCAACCAGAAAACGATGATTTTCATTGCAAATCACCAAAGGCGCAGCAATACCCTTCAAACCAGCCAAGCGCTGTAACGTTTGCTGCAGCAAGCTTAACCCACTATCATCAATAGATAAAAACTGCTTGGGAAAAGACTCACGTGACATAGGCCAAAGACGACTGCCTGTTCCGCCAGCCATAATCACAGGAATTAGCTTAGGCATTAAATTACCCTTTGTACTGAGTTGTTCATTCTATAAACATGAGATCTCATTGTATTGTCATAAAAATCTCAAGTAAAAACCTTATAAATCAAGTTGATAATTAACCTGTTCCATAACTCCAGTTGCTCCATGCTTCCTCGATTTCAGAAAAAAACTAACAATCTGTAAAGATTACGGAAAATGTGTAACTTACATAAGCTTTCTAACATAACGTATTGAACGTCAAAAGAGCAGCGAACTGCTGCTCTTTCAGATTAATACTCAGGGAGTAGGGAAGTGTCGATGATTTAATGTTCATCTCAAAGAGGTAAAGTACTGTGCAACTCGCTTCACGTCATTTTCATCCAGAGTACCCGAATCACTTAGCAACGAAATCCAGGATTTGATGTAGGTATATTTAGCCGAAGCCAAGTCACGCTGCGCACTGTAAAGCTGCTGTTCCGCATTCAGCACATCAACGTTAACACGCTGTCCGGCAAGCACACTTTTGCGCGTGGCTTCTACCTGAGTGGTCGCCGATTTAACCGCTAATTCATAGGCCGCAAGTTTAGCACGGCTACTCACACATAGATTAAACTGTTTGCGCAACTCATTAATTGTAGAACCAACCTGCGCATCCATCTCATACATCGCTTGCCCGTAGCGCGCAGCAGCTTGTCGAGTTGAAGCTGCTACACCACCGCCTGAATATATCGGCATACTAACCTGCACTCCGATGCTGTCAGTACGGTACTTCTGGTTGACAGTGTTATCACTGCTAGAATCGTTTTCTGAATGGCTTGCATAAAGTTGCACCTGAGGCATGAAACCGGCGCGATTACGTTCTACATCATACTTTGCCGCATCAACACCGTGGCGCGAGGCCGCAAGTTCAGGATTATTTTTTATGGCGATTTTTTGCCATTCCTCGAACTTGGAAGGGATGAGTGGTACAACCTCAAATTTACCCGGTCGCAAAATCTGTAACTCATCAAACTGATTTAGCGGCATACCGATGATCACTTCCAGCTCACGCTGTGCTGCATCTAAGGTATCGCGCGCCTCTATTTCTTGCGCTTCAGCTAAGCTATAACGAGCCTGGGTTTCTGAGAGATCGGTCACCGTACCTTCTCCAGCGGCTAGTAAACGATCGTTTAACGCTAGCTGCTCCTTATAGGCCGTTTTTTGTGCCTGTGCTAATGCAATCTGATCTTTAGCATAGGCCACTTCAACATAAGCACCCACTACCCGCACAGCTAAATCCATAAACTTGGCACGATAACGCTCATCAGACATCAGCGTTTGCGCCACGCCCGCTTTATAACGGGCATAGGCGGCATAATCAAACAATGGCTGAGTCAACGTCACAGAGCCGGAATAACTCCGATACTGCTGACTATTGGTTGTTTGGATGGTTTCGCCAGTGAAGATATTGCTTTGCGGCTGCTTTACCGTTTGCCAGTTTTTCGGCGCATTTTGATAGCTAAGCGCGACTTTGGGCAGCAATCCTGCACGACCAATATTCTTATTTTCATCACCGGCTTCTTTTTCTTTTAACGCCGCCTGAAAGGTGGGGTCTTTATCCAGTGCAAGCGAGTATGCGTCCAAAATACCTATCGAATAAACCGGCGCAGACACCGCAAACATAAGGGAGCTGACCACCAGGCCAGCAGCCCGCCGCTTAAATCGATTCAAAATTATTCCTCTGCCAATGAAGTATAAGCGCGATCCAAAATAGGTTTAAAGAGATAACTCAACAGCGAACGCGAACCGGTTTTGACGAACACCTCAACCGGCATGCCAGGCTTGATTTCTTCCGCATTGAGCATTTTCATGCCTTCGGGAGAGACTGTAACCTGCATTTGAAAATAAGGTTCACCGTTGGCTTTATCCACCAAGCGGTCAGCGGAAATCAGCGTCACTGTGCCCGCAACTTTTGGGGTTTTATTTTGATTGAAAGCCGTAAACATCAGATCAACAGGTAACCCCTGATAAACTTTATCAATCAAATCGACTCTTAGACGCGCATCCACCACTAACGTAGCCTGACTTGGTACCACGTCCATCAGGTGGTCACCCGCTCCCACGACGCCCCCTTGAGTAAAAATGCTCAACCCCACTACGCTACCATCGACCGGTGACGTGATGGCGGTATTGCCAAGATCGAAATTGGCCATTTCCAATTTGTTTCTAAACTCACTTGCGTCCATCTGCGTTTGCGCCAGTTGGGTTCTTACCTCGCGTTGATAATCGGCAAAACGTTGATCAATTCTCTGTTGCGATTCCAATAACTGCTTTTGTAATTGACCAATGCGCCCGACCGTTTCATCAATGCTGCCATTAACCTCAGCAAACTGACGCTGAACCTCCAAATAACGGTTACGCGGCAAATATCCCTCCGCAGCCAATTGCTTCATGCTGTTCATTTGCTCACGCAGACTAGAAAGCTGGATGCGCTTGTTGGCTTTAGAGTCTTGCAGACCTTTTAACTGAAAGCGCATCCCCTCCATCGATTGCTTATAACCATCAATTTCACTTTGCAAGCCAAGACGCCTCGATGAGAACAACTGATTTTGTAACGCAATAATTTCCGCCACACGAGGCTGAGTCTGAACTTGTTCTAAAACCGGGGAGAAAGCAATAGCACTGAGACCATCTCGCTCCGCCAGCAACCGTCCTTCGGTCGCCAGCGTGGTATAATATTGGTCACGCAGGGAATCCACCTGAGCCTGGGCTTGAACCTGGCTCAGTTGTACCAGCACCTCACCTGCTTTTACTTTGTCCCCTTCTTTTACCAAAATATTTTTGATTATGCCGCTGGCAGGTGCCTGCACAGTTTTACGGTTCCCGGAAACGATCACCGACCCCTGAGATGCCACGCCTTTATCTAATGGTGCAAAAGCAGCCCAGGCAAAGAAACCAAACAACCCAATACCAACGACCAACCATCCCATACGGGTAAAACGCTTTTCATCCTGTGGAATCTGCTGTGAATACGAGTCTTGCGGCTCGCCAATCTGCATAGACATACCAACTCCTTTAACTGCGGGCGGCCATCGCAGTGCCGCCAGGCAAGTTCACAACTAATTAGTTTGAGTTTTTGGGAAGTTGCCTTCATCCGTCGGTGTATTGACTGCACGCACCGCTTGTTGGCTGGCTTGGGCTTTTTGCGCATTCGCCAGCGCTTGTAGTACCTGTTGCGTCGGACCAAATGCATTGACCACACCATTGGTCAACAGCAACAACTTGCTGGTCATCGACAGCAGATTAGTGCGGTGCGTAATCAGTATTACGGTTTTATTACGTTGCTTGAGGAATTGAATGGCCTGATTCAGCGCTTTCTCACCGGCATCATCCAAGTTTGAATTCGGCTCATCGAGCACGATCAGTGAAGGATCGCCATACAATGCGCGAGCTAGCCCGATGCGTTGCTTCTGCCCCCCGGACAAGCCAGCACCGCCGTTACCAATAATCGAATCATAACCTTTAGGAAAACGCAGAATCAGTTCATGTACGCCGGCCAATTTGGCGGCTTCGATCACCTTTTCAGAGTCCACATCGTTGAAGCGTGCAATATTCTCAGCGATGGTACCTGCGAATAATTCAATATCCTGCGGCAGGTAACCGATAAACGGCCCCAGTTCGTCTTTGTTCCATTGATAAATATCAGCGTTATCCAAACGAACAATGCCTTCACTGACCGGCCAAATACCAACCAATAAACGTGCCAACGTAGATTTTCCTGAGGCGCTAGGACCAATAATCCCCAATACATCACCCGGCAGCAAAGCAAAGCTGACATTGTGCAAGACTGCATCAGCTTTAGAGCCAGGAGGCGTAGCAGTAACCCCCTCAACAGCCAAAATGCCTTCCGGCCGTGGAAGCGACATACCTGTGCCACGTTGCGGGTGCTCATCTAACAACTTGACCAAACGGCCATAAGACAGCTTGGCAGCGCTCCAACTTTTCCAAACGTTAATCACCTGTTCAATCGGTGCCAACGTGCGCCCCATCAGAATCGATCCCGCAATCATCATGCCTGGCGTGATCAACCCATCGATAGCCAACCATCCCCCTAGCCCAAGCACCAGAGATTGCAACGAGAGACGAACCACTTTGGTGATGGACGTAACCGTCGCCGCACGTTCACTGGCAACACGTTGACTATTCAGAAACCTCTGATGTAAGCCAAACCAACGACGCTTTAAATTCGGTAGCATGCCCAATGCTTCAATCACTTCAGCATTGCGTAAATTAGTACTCGCTAAGTTTCCAGACATGATCGATAGCTTACTGGCTTCGCCTAGTGGTTTCTTCGACACCATTTCATTGATTATTGCGAGTGCAATCAGCAGCAGTGACCCCACTAACGCGAATAACCCTAACCACGGATTGAACAGGAAGATTACCAGCAAATATATCGGGAACCAGGGCGCATCAAAAAAAGCAAATAATGCGTTACCCGTTAGAAATTGACGTAATGTCGTTAAATCACCCAACATTTGACCGGCATCGGATGAGCCATTTTTCAGATTCGCCTCATAGGCTGCGGTATAAACACGCGTATTTAAACGCATATCCAATTGGCTTCCTATACGGATGACAACCATGCTGCGAACATACTCTAATAACCCCATCATGCTAAATAGTCCTAGCATAATTAGCGTTAACATTAGTAGGGTAATTTCGTTGCCCGAAGGAAGTACACGGTCATAAACCTGCAACATATAAACGGAGGGGACGAGCATCAATAAATTAATAAATGCAGTGAATATGCCAACGGTCCAAAAAACTTTACTACGTGTTCGAATAACATCCGCAATCTCATTACGCGGTATGAATTGGTTCACTTTTCTTCCTTACTAATACTTTTATCATTACAAGATAAATTTTCAGAATAAAACCAGAAAACCAAAAATCAATAGAAAGTTTTCATGTATATTTTTTGCTATCTTAGCTTTCTTCTAACTATAGGCAAACACACTGATTTTCGGCAAGATGAAATCTTAAAAAAAACCCGAAAACTTAAAAATAGTTTAATTTCATAAACTTAGATATTGGCTTGTAAAAAAGACCACAACAAATTAGAACAGTCATTATTTCATCAGCAATGAAAACACAGAAGTTATGCATTTTACACATCTATCTGTTATTACTATATTTATTCATGCATTGTTCTTTTTACCTGCAAAAAAAGCAAATATAAACCAGCCTAGCTTGACTTTTTAAGGGACAGCTTCTTTATTTATTAGACACTGTTGGGTCTATTTTTCACTTTTTTACACGACCCTCATTACCGAGTGCTACTTTCAGGCACATTTTTTGTCTCCACCTCTTATTTTTAAGTGGATAATTTAACCAGTATCTCAAGGGGTAATTTATGGCTTCTCTAGCAGCACAGCAAAAGGCAGCAGCACTTTACTTTGCGGTCATTGGTAAAAATGCAACCGCAGACGCCTATGATTTCTTTGGTCAACAATTGGAAGGCGGAAGTAAAACACTAATCACATTAACAGAATCACTTTTAGCTTCCAGTGAGGCAAGCGCACGTTTCTCGGGTAAAACTCTAGAACAAATCATTACCCAAGTTTATACTAGCGTGTACGGTTCAGCCCCGGCAGCAACTCCTTTGTCTGAATTGATTTCCGAGGGAACAACCTCTGCAGCATTAGCTAAACTAGTTGATGATTTGCTGAATTATAATGGATTTGATGAAGGCACTTTAGCGACGCAGGCTTCGTTTGAAGCTACCATTGATACCATTTTGTTCCCAGTAACACAAACCTCTGCGACAGCAGGTTCTGCTGACGTACAGGCGTTGTATTATTCTCTTGGCAAATCCCAAGCTCAATCAGGGATTAATTATTGGGGAACAGTTTTAGCAAACGGTAGTAAGACCTTCTCTGAAGTCGCAAATGCCTTTGCAACGTCGACAACAGCGCTCAAAGCCCTTTCAAACGACGATTTTGTTAATTTTGTTTTCCAAAATACCTATAGCAGAGCCGCCACCACTACTGAAGTGGATCAGTATGTCAATGCATTGACTGGTGGTTCAAGCCGCGGTGATGTGTTGGTCGATATCATTACCGCCATCCGTGGCAGTGTTGCTACAGGTGATACTGCAGCGCAAACTAATTTCAATGCGGCAACCAAAGTGTACCAGCCAGGCGAGTTGCCTGACTTGAATTTCCAAGAGCAAGCAGCCTCTATCTATCTTGCCGTACCAGAACGTGGTATCGATGCCAGAGCGCTGGATACATGGGGTAAGGAACTCGCCGCAGGTAAAAGTTTCACCGCGCTTAACGCAAAGCTGCTGGCTTCTGCTGAATTCCAAAACAAAGGCGCACAGTTAACTGGCGACGCGTTTATTCAACACGTATTCACCGCAGTTAACGGAATTGCAGCAGATACAACCCAGTTAGCAGCTTATTCATCTCTCGGATCAAAAGAAGCAATCACCAGTGCGATCATTCAAGATCTGCGCAATTCTGTAGCAACAGATAATGCAACCGTTACACAACAGCATGCATTTGAAGCAGATATCGGCACCAGCCTACTGTATAAAACAGCGGCCAGTTTGACGGCAACTGCAGTTGGCGGCAATGCAACAGGCACGGTAAATACCGGTTCAAGCCATGTATTGAGTAATGCTGAAACTGCCGTTTTAACTAACGTCATATTGGATGCCAATGCTGCCAGTAATGTTAACCTTAAATTTGCCGATAACCTGGATAACCTTACAATTAATGGTACCAGCGCGGCGACGGTTAACTTATCGGACAACGGGGTCAATGACGGTGTAGCGATTACGGTCAACAACAGCAACGTGGTTCTTAACGGTAGCTCTGGAGCCGATATCGCCACAGTAACATCGGCAGCTAACATCGCTGGCGGTTCCGCTGATTTCAACTTAGGTGCGGGTAATGACACGCTAAAATGGGCTGGCAATGCAACAACTGGCGCCAACACTGTCGGCGCAGGCATTAGTGGTAACGGTGGTCAGGGCACCGATATTATTTCTGCTAACTTTATTACGAAATCAGTCGCCACGACCTCAAACGTGCTTGGTATCCGTAGCAGTACAATCACCAGTAATGCCAATAATTTCACCAGCTTTGAGAAAGTTGACTTGGCCGGCTATATTGGTAAATCAGTAGGCACATTGAATGGCGCCGCAGTGACCACCGCAGCAAATACATTCGATTTCGGTTTGCTGAACGGTAGCGCAACAGTTGAAGGTACCGCTGGCGGTACGATTACACAAGCTAACGTACCTACTGCACTAGGTACCCAAGGCTTTGTTCTGTCTGGCTTGGCAGATGCGGTTAAAGTCATTAACGCCGCAGGTGGTAGCGCAGCACAACTTGAAGTCACAGGTGATGCTACAACCGCAAGCAATTTGGACTTCACCTTCGTACAGAACGCTACCAACAAATTCGATATTTCCTTCACCGCGACGAGTAATACAGATATTAATGCTGGTTCAATAAGCCTTAACAGCAGCAGCAGTGCGTTGTTGGGCACCGCCCTTGCTACGGTAAACATAGCCTCCGGTGGTACCGGTGACTTTGATAATTCTCTGTCGCTAGTAGGAACCAACTCCCAAGTACAAACTATTAACGTGACAGGCGATCATACGCTTGATTTGACATTATCCAGCGGTTTTAGCAACGTTCGTACCATCAATGCATCCAGCAATACTGGTGGCCTAAATCTTGATTCTGATCACGGAGGTACGGGTGATGGTCTGATCGTACAATTACTGAATGCCTTACCATTAGGTGCACTTACTACTGCTTTGTTGACACCAGTGCTAACAGCGCTAGGTTTGAATGGTTATCAACTGAATGTTACTGGCACCGGTACGGCGGATACATTCGATATAGCTTCTAACACCAGCGTTACTGGTGGTGCGGGTGCAAACACCTACGACCTGAAATCCAGTACCTCATCTGCTGGTGTAACCATTAACGACTTCAGCAGCACAAAAGATAACATCATTGATGGATTGTCAGGCTTAGAAATATCCAATGATACAGCCGGTACCGCTGTTGCTGATTATGGAACGCGCTCAGCTGACTTGTTGGATGGTATTCTGGGCAGCTTGTTGGGCGGTGTTGTTGGCTCTGCAGCTGGATTACTCGGCGGGATCCTAGGGTTGGATAACAGTAACTCTCTGACATCTAAAGTCGGCGTGGCTTCAGTTGTGTTTGATGGTCTCAACGCTGATTCCTACGTGATTATTGACAACAATGACAATGGTACTCTGGATAATGCCGACTCAGTAATCTATCTGACGGATCAAAACCACCAGAACCTACTAGATACGCTGCATTATGCACCACAGGTTGCACTGAATGGGGTAGTAAACGCGCCAGTGTCTGAGCTAACCATAGCATAAGTTCTACAACTAAAAAGGGGATGGGCAGAAATGCTTCATCCCCTTTTCATACGCCAGCCAACTATCAAAAAATATTGGCAATTTGACTTATCAATATGCTGCCTTATTAACAAAACCTTTGAATACAGTTAAAAATATTATCTTTATATCAAACCAAACAGACCAGTTACGGATATACTCAAGGTCATACTCGACACGCTTTTCCATTTTGTCTAACGTATCTGTTTCTCCGCGCCAGCCATTAATTTGAGCCCATCCGGTGATCCCCGGCTTCATTCGGTGCCGCAACATGTAACCATTAATCAACTTTCGATATTGCTCGTTATGCGCCACCGCATGTGGACGAGGTCCAACGATAGACATATCACCCTTTAGCACATTGATAAACTGAGGTAATTCATCCAATGATGTACGTCGTAGAAAAGCCCCTAACTTAGTTACTCTTGCATCGCCTTTTTTTGCCTGAATAACCGAATTACCATTTTCCATTACTTTCATAGAGCGGAACTTCCAAACTTCAATTGCCTTGCCATCAATACCATAGCGTTGCTGTTTAAAAATAACAGGTCCTTCCGAAGTCAATTTAACAAGTACAGCAATAGCCAACAACACAGGCGAAATAAACAATAGAATAAATAAAGCTAAAGTACGGTCTTCTATCTGCTTAATGACCGCATTAATACCACTCATGGGTGTATCAAACAATGATATCACCGGGACTCCATTGATCTCTTCATGTCTTGACTGCAAGATATTTGATGTGAACATATCGGGAATCAGCAAAACAGAACATTTAGTATCGGTGAGCTTTGCAACCGTTTCGCGTATTTTCATTTCCGTAGACATAGACATCGCAATATAAATACGGTCGATCTTACCCTGTTCTGCATCTTTAACTAAAGTAGCAAGATCGCCGCAAAATGGGATGTGCGTAGAAGAGGGAATAACTTCATCTGAATAAATACCTAGAACATTGAACCCCATCCAATGGGCTTCATTCAGTGTTTCTGCCAAATGAATTCCGATCGGTAAAGAACCCATTATAGCAACATTCCTCGTGTTATATCCTATTTTACGCAAATAAGCCAATGCCAGCCTTATACAAAACCTCCCGGCAATTAATCCAATCAGCACAATCCAATACCAATTAAAACGGAAAATATACTCACCATCTGAAATATTGAATACTGAAAGTATAAACATGCTTAGAATAAAACTAATCGTCCAATTTATGAAGATAGCTTTAATTTCAAGCATCCCCCTAACACCACGCCATGAACGATAAAAATCGGTGATACCTCCTATCATTTGGAAAATTACCAAACCGATAAGGATAGTGATCATTTTAGTTAAATCAAAACTCATGTCAAAAATAGCACAACTCAGATAAAGCCCTAAAAACATAATAAATATGTCAGAAAACCTCTGGAGCATTGATGTCAAAGAGGCATTTGCTTGAATTGTACCACGCTGATAAACACTCATATTCTCTTACCTATTATTTTAATGAGAGATATATTATTTAATATGGTGGATTAATTTTTATTTAACAATCAACATTACAAATAAACAGATGCAGTGCCAATATATAAATTATTTCATCAATTCTTTATATATTTTATCTGTATTACTCACCATGTTGGCTGCCGTAAATCTATTAAGAAAAATTTGTCTAGCCTTACACCCCATATCAATCCATTCACTCATTGATGTTGTGGTAATAATTTCAAAAAGAATATCTTCATTTTCTAATGGGAAAAGTCTGCCAGTTTCACCATCAACCACTACCTCAGGTAGTGAGGTAGAATTACTCGCCACAACGGGTAAAGCATAGCTCATCGCCTCAAGCGGTACCATCGCGAATCCTTCCCAACGGCTGGGGATAATCAACAGATCAGCATATGCCAGGTACGGTGCCAACTCAGCGCTGCTCAACCATCCAGTATAAGTTATCTGGGACGATTGTAAGGGTTCTACATTAGCATTAAGTACAGCCCCCCCTACCGCGGTTAAATGGAATGGTTTTCCTTCCAAGCGGGTAACGAGTCTTTCTAAAATATCAAAGCCCTTCTGAAAATCGAAACGTCCTACAAAAAGGAGGTTGGTGACATCCTTCGGGTAAGGATTAACATATTCTGCATTATCACAAGTAATTACAGGAACACCATTATAGACAACCACCAATTTTTTTTCCGGCAAACCATAATTAACAGCAATATCTTTTTCATACTGACTTACACAAATAATTTTATCGGTAAATCTCGCTAAAAACCGCTCGATGAAACCATAAAATTTTTTCTTTTTTTCACTCCCTTGCATTATAAATGAAAAGGCATGAGGACAATAAATAATTTTTGGACGATAAACTGGGCGTAATACTATCAATGCCATTCGCGCTAATACGCCAGCAAAGGAGCTATGAACATGTATCACATCCGGTTTGTGGAAAATAACGTAACGAACGAAGCTCCGCAAAAAGCAAATTAATGAATAAACATTTCTCCCACTACGTTTAAACGTTTTAATATGCTTTTCATTCAGTGGAGATAGCTCTCTTGCCTGATCTTCAGGAACAAGGCAAATAAGCTCGTCGACATCAACAACCCCAGACTGATGGATAGCAAGTTGTCGCATGACAGTAGCAACACCGCCTTTAATTATTTCAGCTGCATGGAGAATTTTCACTTTACAGACAGCTCCTTTATTTTAGCCGATTGACCAAATCTGAAATTACTCCAGCAGAATAAACCCAAGAAAAACGCTTAATATTTTCAGAGCCTTTCTTACTTAACTCATTCCGTAGCTCTTCATCGCTAATAACTTTTTTCATTGCTTCCGCGATTTCATCATCATTATCAGGTTTAAAATATAATACGCTATCAGCTAAGACCTCAGGCATTGAAGCCGCATTTGAAGAAATAACTGGACAGCCGCATGCCTGAGCTTCCAAAGGAGGAATTCCAAACCCCTCATAGAAAGAGGGAAAAACAAAAGCTAAGGCATTACTGTATAATTCAATTAATTCACGATCGTCTACCCGTCCAAGAAACTGTACTTTATCATTTCCCAAGACTTGACTTTCAAACATTTGCGGTAAAAAAACACCGGACGCTTTTCCAATGATTTTTAACGTCAAATCAGGATGATTTAACTGAGCATATGCTTTGATCATCCCGTGGAAATTTTTATGAAAATTGGGTGATGATACAGCAAGCAAATATCGTTCACTCTTAATATCAGAATTTGCATGCTCTTTAAATAAATCACTAACAGCATTATAAACAATAGATATTTTATCTTGAGGGTATTTATATACCTGACAAATTTCACTTTTTGAAAAGTTACTAACGGTAATCAAATGACGACTACCTTTTAACATAAATGGTGTAAATAAATTATAAAAAAGACGAAACTTTTTGGAGAAACTTTGCGGATATCGTTTATAAGTTATATCATGATGCGTAACTATTTTGTTTTTATAAAAAATAGGGGCAGTACTACATAAATTAAGTAGCAAGGGTTTCCCCTGGCTATTTAGATAGCGAGGCAAGTCTACTTGTTCCCAAAGATGACCACCTCTTTCACCAACGATCCGTACTTTAAGTTTTTCCGCAATGTCTTCTCTTAATATTCCAGGTGGTGAAACAAATACTATATCATCTCTTAACTCATTTAATGCAAGACTGATCTCTTCGGAAAATCTTTGCACACCCGTCATTTCCTGTGTAAGAAAACGAGCATTTACATATAGCATATTAAAAGCCTTAATAAAAACGAAAAAAATAAAACCCAGCTCAGTACTATACTGAGTGCCGAGCTGGCAATAAGTCAATTAATCTTTTTTGCTTTCATAATTATAATAATCATATCCGTAATAACCGGATGTGCGTTTTTCCTGAGCATTGAAAATAACTCCTCGAATATCCACACCACTATTTTCAAAACGACGAATACTCACTTCGAGTTCTTTCGCTGTAGTAACATTACAACGTGCAACCAACATATTGGTTCCAGCCATACTACCAATAACTGATGCGTCTGTTACAGCCAAAATAGGAGGACTATCAATCAGTACCATATCATAGCGCTCAGTAGCCCATGCCATTAACTTTGTAAACCACTCCCCCATCAATAACTCTGAAGGATTAGGCGGTACTTGTCCACGCGGCAAGAAATCCAAACCGGTAACTCCCGTTGTCCGAACAACATCATCGGCAGATGCCTGAGCAGACAACACAGCAGACAACCCTTTTTTATTGTTACAGTTCAACACTTCATGCAAGCGCCCCCTTCGCATATCACCATCAATTAATAATACCTTTTCACCCGACTGCGCGATCACTGCGGCTAAGTTAGCGCAAACGAAGGTTTTACCAATTTCGGGTGATGCGCCAGAAATCATCACTACCTTATTTTTTGCTTCCATCATGGCAAAATGTAAACTGGTACGTAGGCTACGTATAGCTTCGATCGCTAGATCAGCTGGGTTAGCTTCCGCAAGCAGCAAGCCACTCTCTTTCTGACGATGTTTATTACGAATCAATAACAGGTCTTTCTTTTGCTGTACTTCCGAAATTGGGATGCTGGCATATACGTTGACCCCTAGCTCCTCAATTTGACTAGGACTCTGTAACGCTTTATGCAGTAATACCCTGACAAAAACGAGACCTACCGAGAAGAAACCGCCCAATATCACCACTAATGCAACCAATAACGACTTCTTCGGTGCTATTGGTTTTGGCATGGTTACAGCACTATCCACTATTCGCACATTGCCAATGGTACTGGCTTTACTAATACTTAGCTCTTGCTGTTTATTTAGCAAAGTCATGTATATTTCCTGACTTGCTTGTACATCCCGTGTCAGACGCAAAATTTCTTGCTGTGTTGCAGGCATTTTGCTAATGCGCTTATTGAATTTTTCTCTTTCTGTTACCAACGTCTGACGTTTATCCATCAGTGCACGGTACGCCGGATGATCTTTGGTATAAAGTTGAGAAATCTCAGCCTCCTTCAAGGTCAACTCATTGAGTTGAGCTTCTACGCCAACAACCGAATCTAATAGAGACTTAGCTTCTAAAGACATATCTACCGAGTCTTTTTGTTGCCGATAGGCATTCAATTTATTTTCAGCTTCATCCAACTGCATACGAACTTTCGGCAATTGTTGCTCAAGGAACTGCAGACTCTTTGCTGCTTCCTCTGATTTGCGTTCTACGTTTTGTTGTAAGTAATTGCGGCTAATGCTATTAAGTATTTTGCTGATTAATTCAGGATCTTCGCCGCGATAGGTTAAGCCCAATACACCGGTATCCTTGCCTTTGTCAGCGACAGACAAATTGCTAGCCATGTCTGCCAAAACAGCAAGTTTGGTCCTTTTTATTACTGTGAATTCAGTTCCGTCTGGGGTGTCAATATCACTGACCAGCAATGAAACACCATGTCCAGAGGCCAATTTCCCAATTTGTCCATCTAAGACTTTATTGCCGCCAAGGAGCAATTCATAGCGACTTTTATCCAAAACTCGTAGCGTAAAAGCCTCGCCCATCAAGCTATCGGGGACATTCAGTCGCGATAATGCTATTTTTGCTGGCTCATGGCCATTCAAGCGAGCCCAACCACGACCAAAAATTGGAAAATAATTTTGCTGAACATATGTAGACAATCCAAGATCGTCAGCCGTTTTCCCCATCACCAACCGTGACTGGATAAGCTCGATTTCAGCATCACTTTGGGGCTGACTATCAGGCAGCATTGAAGAAATATCATTAAGTAATGAATTTCCGGCATTTTTCTCGACTTGAATCAACGCTGTACTTTCATAGATCGGGGTCGCAAAAGTAACATACGTTAATGCTGCTGCGGCGAATAGCCCAACAATCCCAGAAATTAACCATTTATTATTTGACAACTCGCCAAACAATCTATGCAGATCTATTTCTTCCGATAGTTCTTTCCGGCCTTGTGATAATACTTTCTCTGACATAAGCATCTCATTTTAAGAAGTTAGTAATCGTGCCCATTTATCGGCCGAACGTAGTAAAAGTTGGAAAGTCCTATCAAACGCTTCTTGACTTTTACGATATGGGTCATCTATTTCCATCTGACTTAACCAATGTCCAAATAACATTGTTTTACCGCGAACTTCCGGTGCCAAATTTCCAACGGCATCAATATGTTTTTTCTCCATAACCAAAATCAGGTCATACTCATGACAAATAGTAGAAGTCAACTGTCGTGCTATATGTCCTGAGAGTGAAACACCATTTTTCTCCGCGGCTGAACATGCATGCGAATCTGCACCATGCCCCGACAAGGCATGTAAACCAGCAGATGCTACCTTTAGATCAGGAAGACGCTCTCTCAGTAAAGCTTCTCCAGTAGGTGAACGGCAGATATTTCCTACGCACACAACTAGAATAGAGTTGAATTTCATAATTGTCGGCTCCTGAGAAAATAAATCACCGCACTCATATTACCCCCTTATTTTTACACATTACATCGTTCCTCTTTTATCCCTCCCTCTTTATTCAAACTTTTAACATGTAATAAAGAAACTATAATAAGGCTATAAAAAATAACATTACATGGGAAGTTTGAAAAAGTATTGTTTATGAAAAAATCGGCTCCAAATGCATAAAAAAGCAAAATGATAGCTATATTGTCAAACTTATTACTTTTGGAGCAAAAATAAAGTAACAATAACAGCAAAATAGAAACGTAAATTAGAACACCTATGAAACCATAGTTACTCATTAGATATATATACGTACTATCTAAAGCTTTACTTTTAAGTTTCAACTTTTCATTTGGCCCCATCGTGCCATTGGTACCAACTCCAAGACCTGTATAAAAACTATCTTTCCTTTCAATGTCATTGATGATTTTATCATGTTGCAATGATCGCAAATAAATAGAATTATAAGCAAAAGGTTTATATTTAGTGCTTGCTAGCGAATCATAAACAGTGAAAGTATTAAAAACAAAAGCCATAAAAGAAAATGTTATAACCGCGGAGAAAAAATAAATCATTTTTGCGCCGCGTAACTTTTTGAAAAATGAATAAATAACCTTCGTTAACAAGTAAATAGCTAGCGCTATCATCGCGGTTTTATATGTTGTCAGTATTAACGCGATTGCCATGAGACTAAATAGCACCCACTTTTTAAGTCGATTATAATAGCCACTTTCCAAAACACAAACGATACCAAAAAACGTCAATGTACCAGCATTTATAAATGTAGTCATTGTACCCATGGCTCGCAAACTGCCAAGCGCATTATCTAAACGTATCCCTGACTTCCCTCCCGAATTATTAAACTCTTCAATTTGTAATGTCGCCATAAACGCAGTTGGGAACATACTTTCTATATAGATAAAAAATGAGTTAATAGTCGCCGTAACAACAACAACCTTGATTAACCTACTATAAAAATCGCCAACATCACTCTTCCCACTTAATATAATATATAAAGAAAAAGCAAAAAGAAGAGGGATAACATCGTTCTTTATCTGATAGGCTACCAACAATATATTTGTGTTTATAGATAATAAAAAATACAATATAAAAGCAGGTGCTAAAAATAAAAACAAACTTACCAGCTTTGCCAATGGTATATTTTTTCTTAAAAAAATACTGATAATTGACAACAAAAGAATGCCAATTATCATACCTTCTTTCCATATTCTCAAAAGCGGGTTATCAAACTTTACTGAAATTAACGAAACCACACCTGAGAAAGTAAAAATAAATAGTGACCAAAGTGCAAAATTCTGTAACCGTTTCTCTGTAAGCAACATAATACTAAACTCGCAATCAATAAAATTATAATTTAAGCTATACAAATCTACACTTTACAATTTTTCACTTGCTTCACCTGACAAATTATTTAAATGCAATCATCACAATGAAATAAACAAAGAGCGCAAGCTCCTTATCGATGACTCGCACATAATTTGAAACATCTTGACTATCAAGCCTCCACCATCACCTCATAACCCCTATCCAGAGCAACATTGACCACACTCAATGAAATAACCATCATAAAAAACCACATCTACTGATGTTCATTTAGTTTACTAAATATGTATACATATTACAGAGAAAATTTTCCACTGCCTTTCTAGACTCCGCATACGGAGTCGCAATCATGCCACGTTTAACTTGACAAATGATAATAATTTCTTTTATCTAGCCGTAGTGGATACGGCACTAAGTGAGCAATCTCTGTAGTGGTCAACAAAAACTAGCCACGGTTTTAGAGTTTTTCCAGAACAATCTTTCTGATTCATTCGGCGTCAAACCACCATTATATTGATGG
>NZ_JBNNGK010000022.1:0-46893 GCF_050268245.1 Serratia sp. NPDC078593
GCGTCTGTTACGTCCGGTCATAATGTCACCTGTTTTGACTGTGAGGTGATGATACCACCTCTATTCAGGTGGCCAAATTCAGTGTGCCACTACAACTTCACCTGTAGGTGCCTCTCGAGTGAAGAGTATTGATCCTGACGGTGGCACTCCTCTCTGAGTCCAAATGTCGAAGTTTTTCTTATCTGTGTATAACGCGCCGTTGAAGTTTAGTTTCTGCTTTTTCACGTTTGTCGTTCGAACAACAAAGTATTCGCCATGCTCAAAATACTCTGGTGTTTTGTTTCGACAATCGACAACTTCACATTCAAACTTAAGGCGAGATACACCCCAATGCTCTGGCACTTTACCTAACCATTCCACACCTGAATCTTTCATGGGTGCTTGAGGGTTCAATCCTTTGGTCACCGCATGGCTGATCACTGCTTGGCGCTTTTCTTTTAGCAGCTTAATCAATTGCTGCTGCTTTTCTATCAAAGTGTCAATCTTGGCGGTTTCGTGCTCGAGGAAGTTGGCGACTTGGGTTTGTTCATCTCGAGAAGGCAAGCAAAACTGCATTGACTTCCAGTTCTCAAAATTGAAACTTTCGATTGACACTCCATACCCTTTTAAGTTTCGAGCAGACTCTCCAAGACAATAGAATAAATAGTCTCTATCGAGTTCATCAATCAATTTAATTCTTTGAACCACATTAGAGTAAATCGCGTTTGCTATAGGCTTATGAACATAAGGGGTGCCATTTCTTGTCAATAGCAAATCTCTTTCAGATGTTCGCTTGTGGTCTGGAAATTGGTCAAAATCTGATTGCATAGGAGTTCTATTGCAAGTGTAAAGAATTTCAATTCCATCGCCCCAATAAGTTTTATCGATAACCTCTCCAGCATTCGCTCTACTAAATGTATAGGCTAGTTTTTTGACTTGCCAAGTAAGTGGGATTTCACCTAATGATTCCAGTCCAGAGTCCTTATACTCTGAATACGCCTGATACCTTCCCATTACGAACGCACCTCTTGCAGTAGCTTCATAATATCGGCACTGACCACATCCAAATCGGCATCAATTGCTTCCAGCGCACGCGGCGGTTGATAAACATAGAAATGGCGGTTGAACGGGATTTCATAGCCCACCACACCAATCTCATTGTCTTGGTCATCGCGCTTGTCTGCGTTGATCCACGCATCGGCAACGTGTGGCTGCACTTCACGCTTAAAGTAGCTTTCGATCAGGGTTGATGTGCTAACGCTTGGATCAAGTGGCACATTTTCGTTATCGCGCAGATCGCCATCTTGTTGGAACTCAACAACCTTACCTTGGTAATCGAACGCCCCGTATAGCGGCTGTGCCGCTTCTTTTAGCACTTTTTTGATCACAGGTTCGGCGTCTTGGTTCTTCCACGTTATCGCATCAGTAAACTGTTTCTTCTGCCTGGCGTCGAACTTAATGCCAGTGGCCTTGAACGCGCCTTTCAGCGTCAGTTCAAACTGGTTGAAGTCATCGGATTGCTGTGCCTTTCCGCCAAGTTTGTCACCAACCGCCACTTGCAGGGCTTTGGCATCATCCATCAGGGCTTTCTGGCTGAGCCACAGTTTGCTGCCCAGCACGTCTTTGATTTGCTTTTCTTTCAGCTCTGGGAAGTCGGCTTTCAGCAGAACACGCACTTCTTTTTCCACCTCAGTGAGTGCGCCGTACGTGTCTTCGGTCCACTGTGTGCCAAACTGCTCGAAAATTGCCTGCATGACGGCATCAAATGGCTTAGGTGCAAAGCGCAGTGATGCCACCGCCGCATCGGTAATTTGCGCAGACAGGCGCAACGGGCGCTCAATCGTCAGGCGACGGTAGCCAAACTGATAAGTATCAAAAATCTTGCTGGCAAAGTGCTTCTTGTTGTCCGTCACACCATCTTTGGTCAAGGTGTCAATTTCTTCAAAGTCACCAAAGTTTTTCGTGATGGTGCGAATTTCTTCATCCGTTAAATAGTGACGCTTAGAGCCTAATGACTTACGCATTTTCGTACTTAAGTTAGCGCCATTAATCAATTGCACCTTGCCTTTACGTGCAGGGGCTTTTTTATTGCTCAGTACCCAAACATAGGTCGCAATGCCTGTGTTGTAGAACATGTCAGTTGGCAGCGCGACAATCGCTTCAAGCAGGTCAGCTTCTAACACGTAGCGACGAATCTCACTTTCACCGCTACCCGCACCGCCTGTGAACAACGGTGAGCCGTTAAGAATGATGCCGATACGACCACCATCGGTAACGTGGTTATCGATGTTCTTCTTGTCGCGCATCTTGCTGATAAGGTGCATTAAGAACAGCAGCGAACCATCAGACACACGCGGCAAGCCTGCGCCGAAGCGCCCATCAAAACCTTTTTGCTCATGCTCGTCTTTAATTTCGCCCTCAATCTTTTTCCAATCCACCCCGAACGGCGGGTTAGACAGCATGTAGTCAAACTTGTCGGCAGGTAGCTGGTCATTCGATAGCGTGTTACCGAGTTTGATACGGCTAACAGCTTGTCCTTTGATCAGCATATCTGCCTTACAGATAGCGTAGGACTCTGGGTTTAGCTCCTGACCAAACGCACGCATCACCGCTTTCGGGTTGAGTTCGTGTACGTACTCCATGCCAGATGAGAGGAAGCCGCCAGTACCCGCTGTGGGGTCGTAAATGGTGCGGATAATGCCTTCTTTGGTTAGGGCTTCATCGTCTTCCATAAATACCAACGAGGTGGTCAGGCGCACGATGTCACGCGGGGTAAAGTGTTCACCTGCGGTTTCATTCGAGCTTTCCGCAAAGCGGCGGATTAACTCTTCAAACACCAAGCCCATATCGTGGTTAGAAATGCTGTTTGGGCTAAGGTCGGTGGTGGCGAACTTCTTCACCACTTTGTAAAGCAGATTGGCATCTTCCAGCAGACCGACAAATTCATCGAACTTGAAGTGCTCGAAGATTTCACGCGCATCTTTGGAGAATGACTGTATGTACTTTTCTAGGTTCGCCTTGATGCTGCTTTGCCCCATCTTGCCAAGGTTCATTGGCGAAGTATTGAAGAAAGCCAAGCCATCTGGCTGTGCTGGTGATTGCGTTGCACGCAGCAAGAATTTTTCCTGCGCCTCTTCTGGCAGATTCATCGCTTTTATGCGTTCATACTCGGCAACTACCGCATCTTTGCTTGGCTCAAGCACACACTCAAGGCGACGAAGTAGAGTAAACGGCAGGATCACACGGCCATACTGGGATTGTTTGAAGTCACCGCGCAGCAGATCAGCGACTGACCAAATGAAGGCAGCGGTTTGAGAAAAGTTGTTGTTGGTCATTAAAAATGCCCCAAAGCGTTTAATACGAAATTGGGGGCATTATACGTAAGAGAAAAGCTAAAGTCCGACGGCTAAGTCATTAAACATGCTGACCTGCTCCCCGTTGATTAACATTTTCCTTATGGTTTACCCACATTTCATTCAATAGCCAAATCGAAAAATCATTGTTGCATTGTCCAATTTCAAGCTAGACATTCAACTAACTGAAAATGAATAGAGTAATTGCCTTAACTGCTCAGAGGGGATAGCGCTGGAAAGTGAGACGATGTGTGACAAAGACTAGAATCCTTGTCGCAGAGAGATTAGAGTCAATTTCGAGGGGTTGATGCTACTGAACTAACGAGGAATGTCCCTCACTTCACCCAGTATTCATAACTAATTGCTTTTAAAATCATTTATTAGAAACAATTCCTATCGAGCATCGGCGCAACAGAAAAGCGGCTGGCATTATACGGCCGCGCTGCTGCGGTTTGGTCAGCAAGTAAGGAGGTTTCAGTTTTCAGCGAGTCTGTCATTACGGCTTCTATTTAAAATCTGGCGGTAAAAAAGTAATCGTTGATTATAACGTAAACTCCCACCGAGACGAAATCACCGTGCGCTGTGGTGCCAAAAGTGTCATTAGTGGCAGAAAATAGCTCAACTCTCGGCGATTTGACGGATACATGTTAAAATCGCTTTTTTACGTACCGGGAAAGTAAGCCATGAACCCAACCAACCAGGAAAAGCTGCTCGCGCAGGCAGAACGACTCTGTCAGCAACGCAATGTGCGCCTGACGCCACAACGGCTGGAAGTGTTACGCCTGATGGCTCAACAGCCCGGTGCGATTAGCGCTTACGATCTGCTGGATCTGTTACGCGTCAGCGAACCGCAGGCCAAGCCACCCACCGTCTACCGCGCGTTGGATTTCCTGCTGGAACAAGGGTTTATTCACCGCGTTGAGTCGGCCAACAGCTATGTACTGTGCCACCATTTTGAACAGCCCATGCACACTTCGGCGTTATTTATCTGCGATCGCTGTGGTCAGGTTACGGAACGCACCACGGAAGGTGTAGAGGAAACGCTGCAAAAGCTGGCAAAAGACTCGGGGTTTGCGCTGCGTCACAGCGTGGTTGAAGCGCATGGCCTGTGTTCCGGCTGCGTTGAGGTGGAAGCCTGTGACAGTAAACACGATTGCGATCACGACCACAGCATTGTGATTAAAAAGAAATAACATTACTCAGGCACCTCCTTGTACCTGACAAACTTAGGCGGAGCAGAGTGGCATCCACCCTATCGCGCTACCAGCGATAGTGGTTGTGGTTTTCCCAAGATTTGACCTCTTCCTCGGCCGCTTCCTTCTGGTAGCCATAGCGTTCTTGGATTTTACCCACAAGCTGTTCACGTTTCCCTTCGATAACCGTCAAATCGTCATCGGTCAGCTTGCCCCACTTTTCCTTCACTTTACCTTTAAACTGCTTCCAGTTACCGTCGGCTTGATCTTTATTCATAACCTCTCCGTTACTTGTGGTGAGTCAGTTTTATACCCGTCATACTTCAAGTTGCATGTGTGTGGGCTTCACTCATTCACCCGAATCACTTACCAGAGTAAGCTCATCGGGATTTATTTCCTTGCCACCTTCCTGCAACGCGAATTATTTAGGGTATAGGTAAATCAGGCTGGGCTTTAGGTCGATAAAATATCGAGGTCGATTAAACCTCATCCTAAAAGATTAATCATCAGCTCAATCTGCCAGCCACATCAATAATTATAGTCGGTAATAGTGATTAGGCAGGTAAAAACCAGCAGGATAATTCTTAAAACAACAAAAACACCGACACAACAACAAATAGCGCTAGCTCAGCCACGCTCTTTTGCCATGACAACAGATTTATTCAACCTTGGAACGTGCAAACCAACTGCCCTGTACGTTATGCCGATGCCAAATCCACCCCAGAGACAGTCCACGCAAGCTCAGGAATACCGCCAGCGCTAACCATAATCCGTGGTTACCTAACCACGGAACGGTAAACAGCGTCAGGCCATATCCTGCGGCGGCAACCGCCATGCTGTTGCGCATTTCGGCCCCCCGCGTGGCGCCGATAAACATGCCATCTAACAGATAACACCAGACACCCACCACCGGTAGCACCACCTGCCACGGCAGATAGTGGTTCGCCAAGCTGCGTAATTCGGTTAACGAGGTCAATGCAGCAACGATGTGCTGCCCAGCGAAAGCGTAAACCAAGGCAAATCCCAACGCCACCAGGCAGGCTTGCCGACACGCAGCATGCCAAACGCGCTTTAACTGGCGATCGTCACGCGCCCCATAGGCATGCCCCGAATGCGCCTCAACCGCATAAGCAAACCCATCTAATGCGTAAGCGGTAAAGGTCAGCAGATTCATCAGCACCGCATTCACCGCCACCACTTCGCTACCTAACCGCGCCGCAAAAATGGTCAGTGAGGCAAAGCACAGTTGCAGCAACAGCGAACGCAGCATAATGTCGCGATTAAGCGCCAGCAAACGGCGTAAATTGCCGCGCCAAGCGTCACGCAGCGTCGTGAGCGAAATACCGCGCATCCGCATCACCCGATAGCTGAGCCCTAAACCAAGCAACAGCGTCGCGTATTCAGCAATGGCGGTGGCCGTCGCCGCCCCCTGCACGTTCCAGCCCAATCCCATCACCAGCCAGATATCCAACACAATATTCAGCAGGTTACCGACAATTAATAAAATCACCGGCGCACGAACGTATTGCACTCCCAATAGCCAGCCGAGCAACACCATGTTCGCCAGAGCAGCGGGGGCACTTAACCAACGAATCTCAAGGAATAAACGCGCCTGCACCTGTACGTCGGGATCGCCACCGACAATGCGCAATGCTAGGTCAATCAACGGATGTCGCAACAGCACAATGGCGAAACCCGCCAACAGCGCCAGCATCAATGGCTGCATGAAGGCACGCGCTAACGCCTGCGGGTTTTTAGCCCCCAGAGCCTGCGCGGCCAGCCCGGTGGTGCTCATGCGTAAAAACAGTAACAACATGAACAAAAAACTGGTCGCCATCGCCCCTACCGCCACGCCGCCCAGATAGTTCGGGCTATCGAGGTGGCCAATCACCGCCGTATCGACCAGCCCTAATAATGGTACGGTGATGTTGGAAAAGATCATCGGCAACGCCAAACGCCATAAGGCTTTATCGGTATCGCTGGTGAAGGTGGCAAGCAGGCGCATAATCTGACAGATTCCGTCCAGACCCTTATCTTTCAAGCTTCAGGTATGTTGGCTGCGCCTTGAAATAAGAGGGTTATAATTTCGATGTAGAAATGACATCGCCCCAGACAATGCTGAGGCGATTAAACGCGGGGGCTACGGTTTAGATCCAGTCGCCGTTGCGTATCACGCCGACGGCCAGACCTTCAATCGTGAAGTTTTGCTGACGCAAATCGACCACAATCGGCTGGAACTCGCTATTTTCTGGCAGTAACTCAACCACGTTCCCGTGCTTTTTCAGACGCTTGACGGTCACTTCGTCTTCGATACGCGCCACCACGACCTGCCCATTACGCACGTCTTGGGTCTTATGCACCGCCAGCAGATCGCCGTCCAGAATGCCGATGTCGCGCATTGACATACCGTTAACCCGCAGCAGGAAATCTGCATTCGGTTTGAACAAGGAAGGATCGACCTTGTAATGGCCTTCAATGTGTTGCTGTGCCAATAACGGTTCACCGGCAGCGACACGGCCAATCAACGGTAAACCGTCTTCGTCTTCCATCAACAGACGGATCCCACGTGAAGCACCGGACACGATCTCGATCACGCCTTTGCGCGCCAGCGCTTTAAGATGTTCTTCAGCAGCATTTGGCGAGCGGAACCCCAGACGCAGTGCGATCTCAGCACGCGTTGGCGGCATGCCCGTCTGCGAAATATGATCGCGAATCAGATCATAGACCTCTTGCTGTCTGGTTGTTAATGCTTTCATTCCGCCCCCTGTTTGTTTATACAGTCTTGCTGTGAGTATATACAGGTGAACACAGATTGGGAACCGGAGAATGAATAAAAATCAGGGATTAGCGTAGCGCTTCGCAACATTAATGCCAGGCATTATGCAAGGTGCTGCCACACGACGCTCACCCACACGAACAGTGCCAGTACGATAGTCAGTGACACCGCCGCCGAGCCCATATCCTTGGCACGGCCTGAAAGCTCATGGTGCTCAGTGCCAACGCGATCGACGACCGCTTCAATCGCACTATTGAGCACTTCCACAATCATCACCAACACCACCGAACCAATCAATAAAATCCGCGCGATCGCCCCCACATCCAGCCACGCCGCCAGTAGGATTGCCAATACCGCCGCCACCAGTTCTTGGCGGAACGCCGCTTCATGTTGCCAGGCGGCGGTTAAACCTTTATATGAATAGCCAAACGCTTTGATAATGCGGGTCAAACCGGTTGCTTGATTTGCCATGTTGCACGGAGCCTTTTATAAGTGATGAGTCATCATTTTAACCGCTCTGGTTTTTTTAACACCACAGATCTGTTTCGCGGTTTCTGGTATGCTTGCGGCGCATTGCTAACAAGAGGCTTCACGTTGTTATGTCAGGTTGGCGTAAAATTTACTATAAACTATTGAATTTACCATTAAAATTATTGGTAAGAAGTAAGGTTATCCCGTCAGATCCGGTCACGGAATTAGGGTTAGATCCCTCACGTCCGATTCTGTACGTTTTACCTTATAACTCCAAGGCAGACTTACTGACGCTGCGCACTCAGTGCCTGGCGCAGGATCTGCCCGATCCCCTTATTCCGCTGGAGATCGACGGCGCCGTGCTGCCAAGCTACGTGTTTATTCACGATGGCCCACGCGTATTCCGTTACTACACGCCGAAACAAGAGTCGGTAAAGCTGTTCCACGATTATTTGGATCTGCACCGTAATAATTCCGATCTCGATATCCAGATGCTGCCAGTTTCGGTGATGTTCGGCCGTTCGCCGGGCCGCGAAGGCCATGGTACGCCGCATCTGCGCCTGCTCAACGGCGTACAGAAGTTCTTCGCCGTGCTGTGGCTAGGGCGCGACAGTTTCGTTCGCTTCTCCAATACCGTTTCTCTGCGCCACATGGCGACCGAGCACGGCACCGATAAAATTATCGCGCAGAAGCTGGCGCGCGTGGCGCGAATGCACTTTTCTCGCCAGCGTCTGGCAGCAGTTGGCCCGAGCTTGCCGGCACGGCAGGACTTGTTCAACAAGCTACTGGCGTCTAAAGCGATTGAAAAAGCGGTAGAAGATGAAGCGCGCAGCAAAAAGATTTCCCACGAAAAAGCGCAGCAAAATGCCATCGCACTGATGGAAGAGATCGCCGCGGACTTCTCTTACGAGACAGTCCGATTGTCGGATCGTGTCTTGAGCTGGACGTGGAACCGGTTGTATCAGGGGCTAAACGTCACGAATGCAGAACGTGTGCGCCAGTTGGCGCAGGACGGCCATGAAATCGTCTATGTGCCCTGCCACCGTAGCCACATGGATTATCTGTTGCTGTCTTACGTGCTGTATCATCAGGGATTGGTGCCACCGCATATTGCGGCTGGCATTAACCTCAATTTCTGGCCAGCAGGGCCGATCTTCCGCCGTTTAGGCGCGTTCTTCATTCGCCGTACCTTCAAAGGCAACAAACTTTATTCCACCGTCTTTCGCGAATACCTTGGCGAGTTGTTCACGCGCGGCTACTCGGTGGAATACTTCGTTGAAGGTGGCCGTTCGCGTACCGGGCGTTTGCTGGAGCCGAAAACCGGCACCTTGTCGATGACCATTCAAGCTATGCTCCGCGGCGGCAGCCGTCCTATCACGCTGGTGCCGATTTACATCGGTTACGAACATGTGATGGAAGTGGGTACCTATGCCAAAGAGCTGCGCGGTGCAACCAAAGAGAAAGAGAGCCTGTTGCAGATGCTGCGCGGCCTGCGCAAATTGCGCAATTTAGGCCAGGGCTATGTCAACTTTGGCGATCCGCTGCCGCTGACCTCCTACCTGAATCAGCACGTACCGCAGTGGCGCGACGCAATCGACCCGATCGAAGCACAGCGCCCAAGCTGGCTGACGCCGACGGTGAACGACCTCGCAGGTAAAATCATGGTGCGCATCAATAATGCCGCGGCGGCCAACGCCATGAACCTGTGCTCCACCGCGTTGCTAGCCTCGCGCCAACGTTCGCTCACCCGTGAGCAACTGATTGAACAGCTAGACTGCTACCTGCAACTGTTGCGCAACGTGCCTTACGCTGACGATGTCACCGTACCAAACCAAACGCCTGAAGCGTTGCTGGATCACGCGCTCAACATGAACAAGTTTGAGGTGGAGAAAGATAACATCGGCGACATCATCATTCTGCCGCGCGAACAGGCGGTGCTGATGACGTATTACCGTAACAATATCCATCACCTGTTGGTATTGCCATCGTTGATTGCCACCATCGTTATGCATCACCGCCGCGTCTCGCGCGATGAACTGCTGCGCCAAATCAGTCTGATTTATCCCATGCTGAAAGCCGAACTGTTCCTGCATTACGATAAAGAGCTGTTGCCCGACGTGCTACAAACGTTGATTGACGAGCTGGCTCGCCAGCAGTTGATCTGCAATGAAGGTGATGAACTGGTGCTTAACTCGGCGCGTATTCGTCCGCTGCAATTGCTCGCAGCCGGGGTACGTGAAACCCTGCAACGCTACGCGATCACGCTCTCAATTCTCAGCGCGAATCCAAGCATCAATCGCGGTGCGCTGGAGAAAGAAAGCCGTATTATGGCGCAGCGTCTGTCGGTGCTACACGGCATCAACGCGCCAGAATTCTTCGACAAGGCGGTGTTCTCTACCCTGGTAGCGACGCTGCGTGAAGAGGGCTATATCAATGATATCGGTGATGCGATCCGCGAGCATACGTTGCAGGTCTACACCATGCTGAGCGATTTGATTACACCAGAAATCAAACTGACGATCGAAAGCGTGAGTTTACCGGCAGAAAGCGAAGTTCCGCCTGTGGCGGCAACAACAGCGGATAGCAAAGAAGAAGCTTAATCGGCAATCTGTAACAAGGTTAACGGGCGCGGCATGCCACGCCCCTACGGATACATCGACAACGCCGCCGCCTTCATGACCTAGGATCGCCGGCATGCCGCGCCCCCTACCGTAGTGGCCGGGCATGCCCGGCCAGCCTTTACAAATGTGTTGTGGTGCACAAATAACTACCGAAATCGCTCACATCTCTGACAATATAGCGCTAACTCACTTGGGCTTTTTTAACCCCCTACATCAGAGATAGCTCAATACAATCCCGATGAACACCACCAACCCAACGTAATTATTGTGCAAGAAAGCGCGGAAACAAGCATCACGCTCACGGGTAGCAATCTGTTGTTGCTGATGAATAAACAATGCTCCGGCTAACAGCAGCGACCAATAAAATGCACCGCTCAACTGCATCAGATACCCCACCCACAACAGCAGCAAAATGGTGGCGAATTGCAACAGACCCACAATCAGCTTGTCGTAACGGCCAAACAGCACCGCCGTCGACTTCACGCCTATTTTTAGATCATCATCGCGGTCAACCATCGCATATAACGTGTCATAGGCTACCGTCCAACAAATATTAGCCAGCAGCAATAGCCAGCAACTCAGCGGCAAGGCCTCGCTAACCGCAGCATAAGCCATCGGGATACCCCAACCAAACGCCGCCCCCAATACCACCTGCGGCAGATTGCTAACCCGCTTCATAAACGGGTAGATCCAGGCCAATGCCAGCGCCGCCAGCGACAGCAAAATGGTCATGGTATTGAGCGTCAGCACCAGCGCAAACGACACCAGCACTAACACCACAAACAGAATTTTGGCTTCTTTCTCGCTGACGCGGCCGCTCGGCAATGGGCGTTGGGCAGTACGCTTTACATGGCCGTCAAAGCCACGATCGGCGAAATCATTCACCACACAACCGGCCGCACGCATCAGGAAAACCCCTAACACAAAGACCAGCAGAATCGATAACGGCGGTATGCCTTGCCCGGCCAACCATAACGCCCATAACGTCGGCCACAACAATAGCAGCGTACCGATAGGTTTATCGATGCGCATCAAATGGCAATAGGCCTGCCATTTACTTTGGCTCACGCTTCCTTCCAAGATATCTCCTCCCTCGTCATGCCGGTTCGGCGCGGTTCACCGTGTAAAGCGGCGATGCGGGTAAAAACAACTCGGTTAGCAACAGCGGTTTACCCGCCAGACGTAAGCGGGAGCGGCGCGCCCACAAATCATCTTGCTTACCAATATGAATATAATCGCGGGTCAACGCGCCGCTACTGAACAAATAGCGGCCCAGCGGCACCGTACCGAGATCGACCAACGCCTGGTCGGGGCCAGTTAGCGTTTCAAGCGGGATCACCGTTCGCCCCAGCAACCAAGGTTGATTATCCCCCAACAATACGATTTCACGCAGCCAATAGCGCGGGCTTTCCGGCAGATGTTCAGCTTCATCCCCTAACGCTGCGCGGTTGATAAAACATTCACGCTGCGGTTCAACATGAACCCGCTGACAATGACCTTCAAAACGCCGGGTCATCGAACCCAATTCCATTAACCAATCATTAACGGCGGCAGGAACTGATAAAAGTGGCTCAGTGAGCCATTCCAGCGGAGGCAAGATGGATTCGCTATGGCCAGACATTGTTCTACTCCATGCCCATCGCGCACCAAACGGATCGCAGCACGCTAGGCAATACAAACTGTTAACAGAGAGCCATTGTAACGCAGAAATCCGTCAGCGGCAGGGTGATTCGATGAGTAAACGTAGTGTGAGGTGCCCACTCAAACGAGGAAATACGGGCAGCAGCGTGGAAAACCGTGCTTTGATAAAGAACGCATCAACCAAAAAAGGTGCGCCAAGGCGCACCAATCATCGAGCCAGTATCGGCAACGTGGGGGATTACCCCTTGCCTTTCACGCTACTGATAAACGTTTCACGTGCTGTGGTGGATCCCAATTTTTCGGCTTCATTCATGAGCTTCAATGCCTTATCGATATCACCGGCTTTTACCGCTTGTTTGATGCCGTTGTTAAAGTAGCTTTCGGTATCGGTCAACATCGGTTCAGCAGGTTTAGTTGATGCAGACGCTGTAGCCGGGGCAGCCGCCCCCTCTACCACCGGCGCAGCGGCCGGTGCGGGTTGTAGCATACCGATCATGACATTGCCCGTGCCCTGTTCGGCGGAAATTTTCAGCTTCAACTGCCCGGTTGCCGCATGGCGAGCAACCGGATCAGGAATATCCGGCACCGCGTTGCCGACGCCGCGAGCATACGCCTTCGCCGGATTGGTCAACTGCGTTGTTTTAGTCAGGTCCTGTCGCGTGGTGTACACCAGCAGGTAGATTTGTTTCTGACCGAGCGCGGGCGTCAATTTCAGGGTGCCCTCCAACCGATCGGCGGACATTACCCCCGGCGGTTGATAGGTGAAGTAGCTGCTAGGATAATAGGCCGCCGGGCGCAGATGCTCATCCAACACCAATACACTGGGTGCAAAAAGAGCCTTGTCTTTGGCGAGGCTACTCAAGGTGATCTCCAGCGAGCCGCGATCGGCCGGCAAGGTATAGGCGGCTATCGCGCCCTGAATATCGCCCTGATTGATTTGCGCGCTGGCATTATTCAAACTCACGTCCAGACTAACCGGCGGCACTAACGGCTGCCACGGCAGGCTTTGCAACGTAGCAGCGCTGATGGCGGGCGCGACGGAGACGTTGGCCGGTGTATCAGCATGAGCCATTAACGGCATACCGACGGACAAAGCCAGTGACAGGCAGAGTGACAACAGATTCTTTTTCATTGTTATATCCCCATGCATTCCGGCAGCGGGCAGGCAAGCGCCACGCTGCCGGTAATCAGAGACGGGAAGACGCCAAGGCCTCTTCCCACCGTGCCGGTATTACCACCAGATTTCCATCTGTGCGCCGAAGGTGACTTCATCGTCATTACCGCGGCTGAAGGTATGGGTGCTGTTATCGCGGTAAGCCGTACCGGACGTGTATGCCGAGCCAGAGTCGTTATTGGCATAACCCCACTTCTCATCCCACTTGGCATAGGTCGCGAACAAGCGAATCGCCGGACGTGACCAGATACTGTCACCCGCCTGCCATTGTTGCGCCAGGGTCACTTTGTACTGACCGTTGCGGTCGCCTGTACGCTGGGATTTGACGTTGTCGTAACCGGCTTCCAGCAAGGTGCTCATAATTGGCGTCCATTTGTACATCGGGCGTACGCCCACGGTATACCATGTGCTGCCGTTGTTGTTATCGCGGTCGATGTCTTGATACATCGCCACATACATCATGGCCCACTTATCGTTAAAATCGATCGCACCGTGATCCAACACGCGGAGCATGTGGCCGTTGTTATCCACACTCGCCCCCTGATTGCGACCATTGTTCTGTGAGGTCATGGCATCAGAGGCGTATTGCACCACAAACTTGTTGTAACCATTGAGGATACTTTGGGTATGTTCTGCGGTAAGCATCCAACCGTCTTTCGACGCCCCCTCGGCCAAACGATAACCGTCCTGCACGTTGGCTCGGCCGTAATCGACACCAAACTCCAAGGTGCCACCAGGGTTGGTTTCCAGACCGGCCAAGCGCACGTCGAACACGTCATTGACGGTTGGACGCTCGTCCCATTCGTTAGACAGGTAACCGAAAGAACCGCCGGATTCGCCATTGCGCGTCACCGCCATCGACAGTTTGCCGAAGCCGAGATCAACGTTTTCCAGGCCGGCACCCGGGCCGGAGATATCCCAATAGTAGAAATCGATCATGTGAACATCATGACGCTGATAAAAACGCTTACCCGCCCAAAGTGTGGAGCCCGGTAACCATTCGATCAGGTTTTTACCCTGCACATTCACCTCACGAAAGCCCGGCTTGGTATCTTCCCAATCGGAACGTTGTGAAACCGAGTACGCCAGGTTGGTATCGAAATAGAAGCTCTTGTCGCCGTCTTTCCATACTTCCTGACCCAGTTTTAATTCCGCATAGGTTTCACATTCATTACCCAGACGATATTTGCTGCCGGCACCGGTCGCCTGGAAGCATTGCTGCTCGCCACCGCTGCCGGTCCAACCGATTCCGGAACGTGCGTAACCGTGGAAATCCACCGCCACCGCTGATGAAGAGAGCACACCGGCGGCGACAGCCAGTGCCAGAGGAAGTTTGCGCAGAGTAGTCATCATTATTCTCCTGTTATACAGACTGTGGTGCTTTAAACGCCCGGCTCTTGGTGCAGCCGTTGACATGCCGTACCGTCTTCACGGAACAAATGGCAACGATGCGGCGGCAAACCGATAGCGAATGTGGCACCTTCTTCTACCAGCACTACGTCGTTCTGGCGGTAAACCAGGTTTTGACGAATTGCCGGGATTTGGATATGGATTTGCGTCTCGTTGCCGAGTTGCTCCACCACCTGTACGTCACCTTCCAACGTCACTTCTGAGGCGTTGCTCGGCAGCAGATGTTCTGGGCGAATGCCCAACGACATGTTGGCGCCAGCCTGAACCCCGGCGCCCTCCACAGGCAGCCAGACCCGTTGACGGTTTGGCAATTCAACCTGAACCTGTTGCGCTTCTACGTCGGTCACTTTGACCGGCAGGAAATTCATTTTTGGCGAGCCGATAAATCCCGCGACAAAGCGGTTAGCCGGGTAGTGATACAACGCCAGCGGCTTGCCGACTTGCACCACGCGCCCGGCATCCAGCACGACTATCTTGTCAGCCAATGTCATGGCTTCTACCTGATCGTGGGTGACGTAAATCATGGTGCGCTGCAAGCGCTTATGCAGGCGAGAAATCTCAATACGCATCTGCACACGCAGCGCCGCATCAAGGTTAGACAGCGGTTCGTCGAGCAAAAACACGTCTGGCTCGGCCACCAGCGTGCGGCCAATCGCTACCCGCTGACGCTGGCCACCGGACAAGGCTTTTGGCCGCCGCTCCAATAGGTGTGCCAGTTGCAGAGTTTCTGAAACCTGATTAACCCGCGTTGCGATCTCCGCTTTTTTGGCACCGGCCAACTTGAGGCCAAACGACATGTTTTCGGCTACCGACAAGTGCGGGTACAGCGCGTAAGATTGGAATACCATGCCAATACCGCGCTCAGAGGGCGGTACATCATTCATACGTGTTTCGCCGATAAACAAATCGCCAGAGGTAATATCCTCCAACCCGGCGATCATACGCAGCAGCGTGGATTTTCCGCAGCCAGATGGCCCGACAAATACCACAAACTCGCCGTCGTCAATGGTCAGATTGACGTCCTTGGAAATCACAGCCTCGCCAAAGGCCTTATAAACGCTGCGCAGTGTGACGCTAGCCATGCGTTACTCCCCTGCTTTCGCAGTTAACATTCCTAGTGAAAATGGCGGAGGAAAAACCCGCCAAAACCCATTGATGACCCTCTTGGATTTGCGCCGTCTGCCATGCCAGCGGCAAGGTCGCCTCAGATGGCGCAGCCGACTGAGTATAAGGCTGCAAATTAATCAGCGCTTCAAGGCATTGATCCTGATGGGTAATAAGTAAACGAATGACGCCATTATCTTGGCTCACCTCACTCAGTTCGCCGCGTTGAATTACCGATAACTGGCGCAGCTCTAACAACGACTGGCAATAGCTCAAGGTGGAGTGATTTTCATGTTGTTGGCGGCTAATCGCCAGCGCGCGATGCTCAATGGCCACTTGCTGATACCAATGAATTTCCCCCGCCGTCACTTGTTCTGGCGCTTCGTGCCACGGCATCGGCGTTTGCGCGCCCTGCCGTTCGTGCAATGCCGCCGCGTGTGGCAGCCCTAACTCTTCACCTTGATACAGGCAGATCGGGGCCGGTAGCAGCGTTAATAACGTCAGAAACGCGTCTGCCGAACGTAAATCCCCCTGCCCCCAACGGCTCACCACGCGGGGTTGTTCTGCATCACCGGTACTCCACACGTTATCGGCCAACTGATGACGGTGTAGATTAAGCACTTCAACCAGCTTTTCGGCGCTAAACGGCACCACCTGTTGCGCCAGTGCGCTGTGGGTATACTGACGGTGACCATCGTGATAGAGATGACCTAGGTCATCGCTGTGCCACAGCGTCAACCCGCGCGTAGCGGCTGCGCTATCAACATGCGACAACCAATCTTGCGGCAAGACCAACCCATCGACCGAAAGCGCGTCCAGATACGGTAACGCCGCAAGCAGCCCTTCAACATCGCCCACGCCATCGCCATTTCCATCGCGGAAACTCTCCGGATGAATGCGGTAGAGCGTGGGGTGAGTAGCACTGCGCATTAATGACATAGGTGCGGTTTCCTGCTGCTTCTTGGCTGAAATCAATGCTGTCGATAGTGCGCGAACCACGGGAAACGGTAATCATCCGTCATGGTATTTTTCATGGGGGAGGAGATGGGAGGATGAGGAAACGACCCAATCGGCTAGACGTTCACTAGCAAAGACAAATCTGTGAGCTGGCTGGCAAAAATCGTCCGCCTTTTTTGTGTCTAAGGCCACAGAATAGGGCATAACGTTAGCTGGATCACACTACTCACCCCGAGGGCGTAGAGGGGGGGAGGATGAGCCGCAGCCGCTTTGTCACTCACTATAGCGACGAAATCACTCTCCTTACCGCAGTGCCCACAGAAGGATTGGACTATGACTCGCAGAATTACCCCTACCGCACGCACCCTGGCGCTGTCTGCATTGACGACGTTGGTGCTGTCCTCTTCCGCATTTGCCAAGATCGAAGAGGGCAAACTGGTTATCTGGATCAATGGCGATAAAGGCTATAACGGCCTGGCTGAAGTCGGCAAAAAATTCGAGCAAGATACCGGTATCAAAGTCACCGTTGAGCATCCAGACAAGTTAGAAGAGAAATATCCGCAGGTCGCCGCAACCGGTGACGGCCCGGACATTATTTTCTGGGCTCACGACCGCTTTGGCGGTTATGCACAATCTGGCCTACTTGCGGAAATCCACCCTTCTACCGCTTTCCAGGAAAAAATTTACCCGTTCACCTGGGATGCAGTGCGCTATGACGGCAAGCTGATCGGTTATCCGATCGCGGTTGAAGCGCTGTCGCTGATATACAACAAAGATCTGATCAAACAAGCGCCAAAAACCTGGGAGGAAATCCCGGTACTGGATAAAGAGCTGCGTGCCAAAGGCAAAAGCGCCATCATGTGGAACCTGCAAGAGCCCTACTTTACCTGGCCGATTGTTGCCGCCGACGGCGGTTATGCCTTCAAGTTTGAAAATGGTAAGTATGATGTTAAGAACGTCGGCGTCGCGAATGCCGGTTCTCAAGCTGGCTTGCAATTCATCGTCGATCTGGTGAAAAACAAGCACATTAACGCCGATACCGACTATTCCATTGCTGAAGCTGCGTTCAACAAAGGCCAGACCGCGATGACAATTAATGGTCCGTGGGCCTGGTCCAACATCGACAAGAGCAAAATCAATTACGGCGTCACGCTGCTGCCCAGCTTCAACGGCAAGCCGTCCAAAGCGTTTGTTGGCGTGTTGACCGCCGGCATTAACGCCGCGAGCCCCAATAAAGAACTGGCGACCGAATTTTTGGAAAACTACCTGCTGACCGATCAAGGGCTGACTGACGTTAACAACGATAAACCGTTGGGTGCCGTGGCACTGAAATCATTCCAGCAGCAGTTAGAGCAGGATCCGAAGATCGCCGCCACCATGCAGAATGCGCAGAATGGCGAAATCATGCCGAATATCCCACAGATGAGTGCCTTCTGGTATGCCATGCGCAGCGCGGTGATTAACGCCGTCAGTGGTCGTCAGACCGCACAAGCAGCGCTGGATGATGCGCAAACCCGCATCACCAAGTAATGCTAGCTATTCCCTCGCCTTTAATCGGGGA
Source organism: Serratia sp. NPDC078593 (assembly GCF_050268245.1). Lineage (NCBI taxonomy): Bacteria > Pseudomonadati > Pseudomonadota > Gammaproteobacteria > Enterobacterales > Yersiniaceae > Serratia > Serratia sp. NPDC078593. The sequence goes on from NZ_JBNNGK010000022.1 coordinate 18,241, forward strand.
GGGAATTTATTAAGACATTGAAGGAACGCCCTATGCAATTAGCTCACGCCGGTTCGCCTGCGTGAAAAAAATCGAAGTGGTGGCAAAGTGAAGGAGTGAAATGGCTGTTTATCGGTCTGTTCAGTCTGATCACCTGTTATCTGATTGTATTGATGTATGCACAGGGTGAATATTTGTTCGCCATCATGACGCTGATTCTGATCAGCGGCGGGCTGTACGTTTTCGCAAACCGCCGTGCTTATGCCTGGCGCTATGTCTATCCCGGTATCGCGGGTATGGGGCTATTCGTCCTGTTCCCATTAATCTGCACCATTGCCATTGCCTTCACCAATTACAGCAGCACCAACCAACTGACGTTTGAACGCGCGCAGTCGGTGCTCATGCAGCGCCAGTTCCAGACCGGTAATACCTTTAGCTTCAGCATCTATCCGGCAGAGAAACAACAATGGCAATTGCAGCTGATTCATCCTGACAGCGGTGAGCTGCTGGTTTCCGAACCTTTCAGCTTTGACGACACCGCAGCAAAACAGGTGAAGTTAACGCCAGCCATCAGTGAACCGAATACTGAACGCGCCACGCTGCGCGCCATCACCCAAAACCGTCAGGCGCTAAGCCAGTTGATCGCCGTACTGCCCGACGGTAATGAATTGCGTATGAGTTCTCTGCGGCAGTTCTCCGGCACTCAACCGCTGTATACCCTCGCTGACGATGGAAAACGCCTGACGAATAACCAAACTCACATTCAGTATCTTCCCAATCAAGATAGGGGTTTTTACCAAGCGATCAACGCGGATGGCAGTTGGGCAAAAGAAACGCTTAGCCCAGGTTATACCGTCACCACCGGTTGGAAAAACTTCCTCCGTGTCTTCCAGGATGAAGGCATCAAAAAACCGTTTATCTCGATTTTTATCTGGACCATTGTGTTCTCCGTGATGACGGTGATTCTGACCGTTGCCGTGGGTATGGTACTGGCCTGTGTCGTACAGTGGGAGGCGTTGAAAGGCAAAGCCATTTACCGCGTATTGCTGATCCTGCCCTACGCCGTGCCGTCATTCATCTCGATATTGATTTTTAAAGGCCTGTTCAACCAGAGTTTTGGCGAGATCAACATGATGCTCAGCGCGCTGTTTGGCATCAAACCGGCTTGGTTCAGCGATCCGATAACGGCGAAAAGCATGATCCTGATCGTCAATACCTGGCTGGGTTATCCGTACATGATGATCCTGTGTATGGGGTTACTGAAAGCCATCCCTGACGATTTGTACGAGGCTTCGGCGATGGACGGTGCCAGCCCGATGCAAAACTTCTGCCGTATTACCTTCCCGTTGCTGATCAAACCGCTTACGCCGCTGATGATCGCCAGTTTTGCCTTTAACTTTAATAACTTTGTACTGATTCAGTTATTGACCAACGGGGGACCAGACATGATCGGCACCACGACGCCGGCGGGCTATACCGACCTGTTAGTTAGCTACACCTACCGTATTGCCTTCGAAGGCGGCGGTGGGCAAGACTTCGGTCTGGCCGCCGCTATCGCTACCCTGATCTTCTTGTTGGTGGGTGCGCTAGCGATTCTGAACCTTAAAGCCAGCAAGATGAACTTCGATTAGGGAGAAAAGCAATGGCGATGGTCCAACCTAAATCTCAGCGCATACGTCTGTTGATGACCCATATTTTGATGCTGAGCTTTATTGCACTCATTATGTTTCCGCTATTGATGGTGGTGGCAATTTCACTGCGCTCCGGTAACTTCGCGACCGGCAGCCTGATCCCGGATGAGATTTCATTCGAGCACTGGCGGCTGGCGCTGGGGATGAATGTGACGCACGCCGACGGCAGCGTCACACCGCCGCCGTTCCCGGTGCTGTTGTGGCTATGGAACTCGATCAAAGTCGCCGCTATTACCGCGATCGGCATCGTCACGTTGTCTACCACGTGCGCGTATGCTTTTGCCCGCATGCGTTTTCGCGGCAAAAGTACGCTGTTGAAAAGCATGCTGATCTTCCAGATGTTCCCCGCCGTGCTGTCATTAGTGGCGCTGTATGCCCTGTTCGACCGTTTAGGGCAATATCTGCCATTTATTGGCTTGAATACTCACGGTGGGGTGATTTTTGCCTATATGGGCGGGATCGCGCTGCACGTGTGGACCATTAAGGGATACTTCGAAACCATCGATAACTCGCTGGAAGAAGCCGCCGCACTGGACGGCGCCAGCCCGTGGCAGGCATTCCGCTTGGTACTGTTGCCGCTGTCGGTGCCGATTCTGGCGGTGGTGTTTATTCTGTCGTTTATCGCGGCCATCACCGAAGTTCCGGTTGCCTCATTACTACTGCGCGATGTGAACAGTTACACGCTGGCGGTCGGTATGCAGCAATATCTCAACCCGCAAAACTATTTATGGGGTGACTTTGCCGCTGCGGCAGTGTTGTCCGCGATTCCGATTACCGCCGTTTTCCTAGTGGCGCAACGTTGGTTAGTCGGCGGGCTGACGGCGGGCGGAGTGAAAGGATAACGATTTATTTTATACCCGGCGTCATTCGAGTGGTCTTACGGCATGGGATCACAATGCCAACAACGATGCGACTGGAGGATGACGGGTATCGGCCACTGCAATGCGTTTGACGTTTTTGTCGTTATGTCTGTGTCTTCGGCGGCCCCAGAGGCCGCCATTTTTATCTCCCCTTTGCCATGAATGCCATGCCAGAGGATAAAATTTACTCGCGTTTTAGCCGATCGCTATTCGCCAGAAACAGCGTGACAACCAACAACAAGATCGCGCCTGAATAAATCAAGGTATCGATAGGGTTTTTATGATCGACAATAATCAGCCTAATAATGGCGGTAATACCGATATAAATAAAATAGCGCAGCGGGAAGTGATAACCCGACTCAAAATACTTAACAATCAACGCAATAAATTCGAAATACAAAAAGTAAATCACAATGCCTTCAATCAATAGATAGGAAGACGACTCCTCGCTATTAACAAATAACACTTGTGCCAGATGAATGGTTTCTTTTATCAGAAACACCACCAGTATCGCCGCCAGCAAGAGTAAACCGACGTTAAGCACCCGTTGCAATCCTTTCGCGATCATAATTGAACGTGATGTTTTTGCCATAAAATACTCCCACACTGAAACGTTAAAGTTCATCAATATTACCATACCCGCTAAAAGTCCGTTTTTCGTCTAATTATCAGACATTCCTTATGATGCCTGACAGCACCGTTGGGTTATGATCATTATTGGTGATATGTTTGTTGCAACTTGAAACACGAACTATCATTGTGCGTAACTAATTACATAATCACATAAAACTCAAACATCAAAGGAATCCTTCCTATGCGCGCTAAACTCAATGGATTGGTCGCTGCTGGCCTGTTTTCCTGTGCGTTATCCGGCCACGCCAGTGGCTTGATCACCCCTGATAACGATCTGCGTAATGACCTTGCTTGGTTATCGGATCGCGGCGTGATTAACGTCAGCCTGTCAACCTGGCCGCTGAGCCAAGAAGAAATCAACTCTGTGATGTCACAGGCCAAGCCAGTAACCAATACCGAGAAGAACGTGATCGAGCGCGTTCAGCGTCGCGTAGGCGAACTGAAATCTAACATCCGCATTAGTGGCTATGCCTCAACCGACAAACCGGGGACGCCGCAAGGCTTCGGCCAGAGCGAATACGCCGACGAGCGCTTGACCATCGGCGTTGGCGGCAGTGGTGAATACTGGGATGTCCGTTTACAAGGTGCTGTAGAAGGCGACCAGCGCGTTAATGACAGCTCTAACTTCAACCTGCAAGGCTCATACGGTGCAGTCAAAATCTGGAACCAATGGCTCTCCTTTGGTGAAGTCTCCCAATGGTGGGGGCCTGGCTACGATGGCAGCCTGATCCGTTCCGATGCCGCTCGTCCGGTGACCGGTTTTATGCTGCAACGTGCCGATCAATCGCCGTTTGAAACACCGTGGCTATCATGGATTGGCCGCTGGCAATATCAACTAACCGCCGGGCAACTGTCGCAATACTCCGTCGTACCGGATACCAAACTGATTGGCGGTCGCTTAACTATGATGCCAACTAATTTCATTGAGTTGGGTGCCTCACGGATCATGATGTGGGGGGGAGATGGTCGTCCGCAAAACTGGGGTTCATTTTGGGATGCGGTTGCGGGCAACGACAATACAGGCAATCCGAAAAACGATCCGGGCAACCAGTTGGGTGGTTTTGACTTTAAGCTAAAATTGCAGCCGTTAATCGGTTTACCGGTCAGTTTCTATGGTCAAATCACGGGTGAAGATGAAGCGGGTATGTTGCCATCGCATAATGCCTATCTACTCGGTCTGGAAGGCCATCCTGAATGGGGGCCAACCACGATTAACTGGCACATTGAAGGTGCCGATACTCGCTCCAATGGTAATGCCAATAATGTGATGTATAACCACTATATCTACCGTGGCGGTTACTACCAGCAAGGTTACCCATTGGGTCACGCCATGGGCGGCGACGGCCAAATGCTTTCTGGCCGTGTCGAAATGGTACTGGATGATGGCCAGCGCTGGAGCACACGTTTGGTCTATGCCAAAGTGAACCCGAGAAACCAGAGCATCAATCAGGCCTTCCCGCGTGCAGATACGCTGAAAGGCGTTCAACTGGGATGGGGCTACAACTTTGACTCTCAGGTAAAATTCGATACCAGCCTGTGGTACACCAACAACAACCACAGCACCGCTGACGACGTCGGTGCCGGTATCAGCGTTGAAGTTCCTATCAACCTGTAATCCTTAACCCGTCATCGCGTTAATGCCAGTCGGTTACGTACTGACTGGCATTTTTATTTCCTGCCGATATTATTTCGCCCAGCACATATTCCCCCATCTAATACATTATTCTGAGCTATCTTTTAGCTTTGATGTTAAGAGGGCCTAAAAAATGAAAGCAGCTGTTGTGAATCAAGATCACTCAATCGGTATTGTAGATAAAAAACTTCGTCCATTAGAACACGGCGAAGCACTGTTGAGCATGGAGTGCTGCGGCGTATGTCACACCGATCTACATGTAAAAAATGGTGATTTTGGTGATAAGACCGGCGTTATTTTAGGCCATGAAGGCATTGGCGTCGTCAAAGCCGTCGGTCCGGGCGTCAGTTCCTTGAAGGTCGGCGACCGCGCCAGCGTTGCTTGGTTTTATCAGGGATGTGGACATTGCGAATATTGTAACAGCGGTAATGAAACCCTGTGCCGCGACGTTAAAAATGCCGGTTACACCGTAGATGGCGGTATGGCGGAAGAGTGCATCGTCGTGGCGGATTACGCAGTCAAAGTGCCGGACGGCCTTGATTCCGCCGCAGCCAGCAGCATCACCTGCGCGGGTGTCACCACCTACAAAGCGGTGAAAATCTCCGGTATTGCGCCAGGGCAGTGGATTGCTATTTACGGCTTGGGTGGCTTGGGCAACCTGGCATTGCAATATGCGAAGAACGTCTTTAATGCCAAAGTCGTCGCCATCGATGTGAACGATGAACAACTTAAATTTGCCAGTGAAATGGGCGCAGACCGAGTCATTAACTCGTTGCAAGAAGACGCGGCTCAAATCATTCAGGCAGAAATGGGCGGCGCGCATGCGGCTGTCGTTACGGCGGTTGCCAAAGCCGCATTCAACTCGGCCGTTGACGCCATGCGTGCCGGTGGTCGCATTGTGGCGGTCGGTTTACCGCCGGAGTCCATGAGCCTGAATATTCCGCGTCTGGTACTAGACGGGATTCAGGTCGTTGGCTCGTTAGTCGGCACCCGTGAGGATTTAAAAGAAGCCTTCCAATTTGCCGCTGAGGGCAAAGTAGTGCCAGCGGTGACTAAACGTCCGGTAGAAGACATCAACGCCATCTTCCACGAAATGGAGCAAGGCAAGATCAAGGGACGCATGGTGATTGATTTCACCTCCCACTAACGCCGCCTTTGACAAAAAACCCGCTAAAATAGCGGGTTTTTTATGCGTCAAATGCCAAGGCAGGATTACGCCTGCTACAGCGTGATCAACGCCATGCTTTAAACTGATTAATCAGCGCATTAGTCGAACTGTCGTGACTGCTTACGGCTTCTTCGCCTGCCAATTCAGGCAGAATGCGGTTCGCCAGCTGTTTACCCAGTTCCACGCCCCACTGATCGAAGGTGAAGATATTCAGAATCGCGCCTTGGGTGAAGATCTTATGCTCATACAGCGCAATCAGGCTACCCAGGCTAAACGGGGTGATTTCACGTAGCAGAATGGAGTTGGTTGGGCGGTTCCCCTCGAACACCTTAAACGGCGCGACGTGCTTAACCTCTTCCGGCTTTTTCCCCTGCGCGGCAAACTCTGCTTCCACCACGTCCAGTGGCTTCCCAAACGCCAGTGCTTCAGTTTGCGCGAAGAAATTAGACAGCAGTTTAGCGTGATGGTCGCTCAACGGGTTGTGGCTAATGGCCGGTGCGATAAAGTCACAAGGAACCAGTTTGGTGCCTTGGTGGATCAATTGATAGAACGCGTGTTGGCCGTTAGTACCCGGCTCACCCCAGATAATGGGGCCCGTCTGATAATCCACCGGATTGCCGTTGCGATCGACATACTTACCGTTAGATTCCATGTTGCCCTGCTGGAAATAAGCGGCAAAGCGATGCATATACTGATCGTAAGGCAGAATAGCTTCGGTTTCAGCACCAAAGAAATTGTTGTACCAGATGCCAATCAGCGCCAGCAGTACCGGCAGGTTTTTCTCCGACGGGGTTTCTGCGAAGTGTTTATCCATCGCATGTGCACCGCTCAGCAACTGTTCGAAGTTCTCAAAGCCCAATGACAGGGCAATCGACAAACCGATCGCTGACCACAGTGAGTAACGGCCCCCGACCCAGTCCCAGAATTCGAACATGTTGTCAGTGTCGATGCCAAATTCCGCCACCGCTTGAGCATTCGTGGACAATGCCGCGAAGTGCTTAGCCACATGTTGCTGGTCGCCTGCGGCGTTCAGGAACCAATCGCGTGCGCTGTGGGCATTGGTCATGGTTTCTTGGGTCGTGAAGGTCTTCGACGCCACCAGGAACAGCGTGGTTTCCGGGCTCAATGGCTTCAGCGTTTCGGCAATATGTGTGCCGTCAACGTTGGAAACAAAGTGCATATTCAAGTGGTTTTTGTATGGGCGCAGTGCCTCGGTCGCCATATAGGGGCCAAGGTCAGAGCCGCCGATACCGATGTTGACCACATCGGTGATCGCTTTCCCGGTATAGCCTTTCCACTCACCGCCAATAACCCGGTCGCAGAACTGCTTCATCTTCGCCAGCACGGCGTTGACTTCGGGCATCACGTCTTTACCGTCCACAATAATCGGCGTATTGCTGCGGTTGCGCAAGGCAACGTGCAGCACCGCACGATCTTCGGTTCGGTTAATCTTCTCACCCGCAAACATGGATTTGATCGCACTCTGCAAATCCGTCTCTTTCGCCAACGCTTGCAGCTTCTCGAGCGTTTCCGTGGTGATTCGGTTTTTGGAATAGTCCACCAGCATCTGATCGTTAAACGTGGCAGAGAACTTGGAGAAACGCTCGCTATCCTGAGCAAACAGATCGCGGATCTGTACGTCTTTCATTTGTTCAAAATGTTGCTGCAGGGCTTGCCAAGCAGCGGTTTGACTAGGATTGATATTTTTCATAGCAACGCTCTTATGCTTGAGAATGAATGTGACGTGATGTGCCGATTGTAGCCTGTTCGACTGTGATTACGATCTCTTTTCTTGCGATAGGCGCTAACTGTCAAACCGTCACGCCCGCTTTTTACTTTTCGGCAACACTCTCCCTATACTTCAGCTAACAGCGGATAGCGCTGCGTTGTCAATCTGTCAGCGGAATGTGGCAGAATTGCCGGTTTGTTGTCAGCTTTTGGAAAGGAAACACGCAATGGAATTATCTGCTCCACTCATGTTAGTGGTGATTGGCTTGAGCTCGTTACTGGCACAATGGCTTGCCTGGCTATTGCGCCTGCCGGCCATTCTGCCGTTGCTGTTGTTTGGCATTATTTTGGGTCCCGTCATACACATGGTTCAGCCGGACGCGCTGTTCGGTGATTTGCTGTTTCCTCTGGTCTCGCTCTCGGTGGCAATCATTTTGTTTGAAGGTGCACTGACGCTGCGAGTGGAAGAGATCCGCGGTTTGGGCGGTGTAGTTCGCAATCTGGTGACTATCGGCATGCTGGTGACATTTTTAGTTATCAGCGTCGCTTGCTGGGGGCTATTGGATTTCCCGCCGGAGTTAGCGGCGCTGATCGGCGCAGTCACGGTGGTTACCGGCCCGACGGTGATCGCCCCGCTGATGCGGGTGGTACGCCCCAACGCCAATATCAACCAGGTATTACGCTGGGAAGGGATCGTGATCGATCCGGTCGGCGCGATCTTTACCCTGTTGGTGTTTGAGTTCATCGTACTGCAACAGAATGCAGAATCCTTTGCTCACCTGTTCTGGACGCTGGGCATTACCGCGGCTGTCGGGCTGCTTGCCGGGGCGATATTTGGCTATCTGCTCGGCGTGGCGCTGCGTCGAGTCTGGCTACCGCGCTATCTGCAAAACCTGGCGGTTTTGGCGATCATGCTCACGGCGTTTGGGCTTTCCAACGCTATCGCCGATGAATCTGGCCTGCTCACCGTCACGGTGATGGGCATCTGGCTGGCGAACATGCGCGATGTTGATACCAGCGATATTTTGGCGTTTAAAGAAGAACTCTCAGCCATTCTGATCTCTGCCCTGTTCATTATTCTGGCAGCACGACTGGATATCAACGCGCTATGGGATATGGGCTGGCCGCTGTTAGTTTTGCTGCTGGTGGTGCAGTTTATCGCCCGACCATTGTGCATTGCAGTTTCTACCTGGCGCTCGACGCTGCATTGGCGCGATCGCCTATTGTTAAGTTGGATCGCACCGCGCGGCATCGTGGCGGCCGCTGTTAGCTCACTGTTCGCATTGACCCTGCAACGCAATGGGTATGAAGGTGCTGACCGGTTAGTCACAGTGGTATTCGCCATTATTATCGGCACCGTGGTGCTACAGAGCCTAACCAGCGGCATGATGGCGCGTTGGCTACGAGTTCAGCAGCAAAAACCGCGCGGTGTACTGATTGTCGGTGCCAACGGGGTGGCGCGCACCTTAGCGCAAGCGTTGATCAAAATGAATATCCCGGTGATGGTAACCGATAGCAGCTGGGAATATTATCGGCAGGCGCGTATGGAAGGCATTCCGGCTTATTATGGCCACGCCTATTCCGAGCATGCTGAGAACACCCTCGATCTGAGCGGTACCGCGCAGGTGCTGGCACTGTCACCCAACCGGCATCAAAACGCACTGACCGTCTATCACTTCAGCCATATTTTTGGCGATGAACAGGTGTTTGCCATCCGTTCCGGCGCACCGCTGAAAGGGCGCAATAACAGCTCCGAAAGTGCACGTTTCCGTCGCCATGAAATCTTGTTCAATCAAGAGGCGACATACAGCCGGCTGAGCAGTCTGATCGCCAAAGGTGCCACTATCAAGGTCACCAAGCTGAATAAGAACTTTGGCTGGCTGGAATACATGGAGAAAAATAGCGGGGTTATGCCACTCTTTTTCCAGCGAGAAGATGGCAGTTTGCAACCGATTGGCACCGGTTTAACACCGTCAATGCCGTGTACGCTGATTGCGTTGGTGCAAGATGAAAATCCCTCAACGTCAGACCGTTGACAGCAGCGGTTAAACCCGCTATTCCTAACAGCCTACTTACGCACCGAGTGCGTAAGCCAGAAGAGGCGCGTCGCCCAGGTAGAGTGTCCGAGGAACCGTTTTCCGCAGACGGCACTGGAGGGGGAGTGACGCCGAGGTACGCCGCTATACGGTATGCGGCGTATCGACTACAGGGGCTGAATCCCTTGGGTTGTCACCCTGGCTGCCTAATGCAAGGCGGTCAACAAGGTGGGGCGCTTCTGGGTGTATCGTAGCGTTTACCTCTACGCCTGCTCCCTGTTTACCGCTCTTCCCTTGTGCCAAGGCTATGGAAATGAATTGCCGTGTGAAACGGTAACCCTGACACGAGGTTTTTACATGAATCAAGCAGCCCCCCAACCATCCATCACTGTGGCAAAATTCGGCGGCACCAGTGTCGCAGACTTTGACGCCATGACCCGCAGCGCCGACGTGGTGCTGAGCAATCCAGCCGTTCGTCTGGTGGTCCTTTCCGCTTCTGCTAGCGTCACCAATCTGTTAGTAGCGCTGGCTGAAGGCAGTGGAGCCGAAACGCGTGTCCAACAACTCGCTGAAATCCGCCGCATCCAATACGCGATCCTTGACCGCCTCGATAGCCCCGCAGTGGTTCGCGATGAGATCGATAGCCTGCTGGAAAATATCGCCATGCTATCGGAAGCCGCAGCGCTGGCCACCTCCGCCGCCTTAACGGATGAATTGGTCAGCCACGGCGAACTGATGTCCACGCTGTTATTCGTGGAAGTGCTTCGCCAACGCAACGTGCAGGCCGAATGGTTCGACGTGCGTAAAGTGATGCACACCGACGATCATTTCGGCCGCGCTACCCCGGATAACGCGGTATTGAAAGAGCTGGCGCAAACGCTGTTGCAACCGCGCTTACAGGAAGCTCTGGTGATAACCCAAGGTTTTATCGGCAGCGACTCCAAAGGCCGTACCACTACGCTCGGCCGTGGCGGCAGCGACTACACCGCTGCGCTACTTGGTGAAGCATTGGGCGTCAGCCAAGTGGATATCTGGACCGATGTCCCCGGTATCTACACCACCGATCCGCGCGTCGTGCCAGCGGCCAAACGTATCGATAAAATCACTTTCGAAGAAGCGGCCGAGATGGCCACTTTCGGCGCAAAAGTGCTGCATCCTGCGACGCTATTACCGGCGGTACGCAGCGATATTCCGGTCTTTGTTGGCTCCAGCAAAGATCCGACTGCAGGCGGAACGCTGGTATGCAACACCACCCATAATCCACCGTTGTTTCGTGCGCTGGCATTGCGCCGTAAGCAAACCCTGCTTACGCTGCACAGCCTGAACATGCTCCATGCGCGCGGTTTTCTGGCTGAGGTGTTCAATATCCTGGCACGCCACCATATCTCGGTTGATCTGATCACGACGTCAGAAGTCAGTGTGGCCTTAACCATGGACACGACCGGCTCAACGTCGACCGGCGGTAGCCTGTTGACGCCCTCATTACTGACCGAATTGTCGTCGCTATGCCGGGTCGAAGTCGAAGAAAACCTGGCACTGATCGCCTTAATTGGTAACAAACTCTCGCAAGCCTGCGGCGTCGGTAAAGAAGTATTTGGTGTCCTCGAGCCTTTCAATATCCGCATGATCTGCTACGGTGCCAGCAGCTACAATTTGTGCTTCCTGGTTCCGGGTGACGATGCCGAACAGGTTGTTCGCACCCTGCACCATAACCTGTTCGAATAATGCGATCGCGGGCGTAGCTTGGCTGCGCCTCTACCGCTAAAAATACGCGCATCATGGTGGGTTCAGGCGGCTGAACCCACCATCTTCCCCTTTTGTCATGCTTTGTGGATTAAGGAAAATCGCCCATGTTGGCCACCTTCACCCGTTTATTCCCACTGTGGGCTATTGCGATCTCCGTCGCCGCCTACTTCACACCCGGCACCTTTAGCGGTATCGGGCCATATATCAGCCCGCTGCTGATGCTGATTATGTTCGCAATGGGCGTCACGCTGCGGCTCGATGATTTTAAGCGGGTGTTATCTCGCCCAGGCCCGGTGGCGGCGGGTATTTTCCTGCATTATCTGGTTATGCCATTGGCGGCATGGGTGCTGGCGATGTTATTCCATATGCCACCCGATCTGTCTGCCGGTATGGTTTTGGTCGGCAGCGTCGCCAGCGGCACGGCGTCAAACGTGATGATTTATCTGGCCAAAGGGGATGTGGCACTGTCGGTAACGATTTCGGCCGTCTCCACACTGGTTGGCGTCTTCGCCACCCCCTTACTGACGCGCTTGTACGTCGATGCCACGATCAGCGTCGATATTGTCGGGATGCTACGGAGCATTTTGCAGATTGTGATCATTCCCATTGGCCTTGGTTTGATCGCCCATCATCTGTTTACCCAAACCGTCAAACGCATCGAACCGATACTGCCGGCATTATCGATGGTATGCATTCTGGCAATCGTCAGCGCAGTCGTGGCGGGCAGCCAAGGCCATATCGCCTCGGTCGGCCTGCTGGTGATTGCGGCGGTGATCCTGCACAACGCCATCGGGCTGTTGACGGGTTATTGGGGCGGCAAGCTGTTTGGTTTTGATGAATCAACCTGCCGTACACTGGCGATTGAAGTGGGTATGCAAAACTCCGGGCTGGCGGCGACGCTAGGCAAAATTTACTTCTCGCCGCTGGCGGCATTGCCGGGTGCGCTGTTTTCGGTCTGGCACAATCTTTCCGGTTCCCTGCTGGCCGGATATTGGTCTGGCCGACCGATTAAAAAGAGCAACAAATAAGTCATCGACCGGCGCGTTACCCTGCACGCCGGTTTGCCAGCCAGCCAACACGCTCACCGATTCAACACAAAATTCGGAACATCGTCGCCGTGAGATAACGCATAATGCAGTGCGGCGAGGCTTTGGCCACCTAGCCCGCATTTTTTATAATGGTAAGGATGGCATTTAAACAAGGATGAATGATGAAACGATTGGAAGGCAAGGTGGCGTTGATCACCGGTGGCGCGTCGGGTATTGGTTTAGCGATAGCTCAGCGATTCCTTGAAGAGCAGGCTCAGGTAATCATTACCGATATCGATCCACGCCATGGGAAAAAAGCACTGACGACGTTGGCCGAGTTTGCCGATAACGTCCATTTTTTAATCCACGATGTGACCAACGAAAAAGAGTGGACGACGGTATTTGAAACTGTCCTAGCACGGGTTTCGCACATCGATATTTTGGTGAATAACGCCGGCGTCAATTTGTATAAGAATATCGAGAACACCTCACTTCGCGAATGGAAAAAGCTGATGGCGGTGAATCTCGATGGCGCATTTCTCGGCACAAAATTTGCGATTATGCACATGAAACAGCGTGGAGGTTCCATCATTAACCTCAGCTCGATTGCCGGGCTGGTGGGCGATGCCAATCTCCCCGCTTACAATGCCTCAAAAGGCGGCGTGCGCATGCTCACTAAATCTGCCGCGCTGCATGCGGCACAAAACAATTACCGTATTCGGGTCAACAGCCTTCACCCCGGTTATATTCACACCGCCATGACCGGCACCAATCCAGATACGTTCCAAAAGCTGGTCGATTTGCACCCCGTTGGCCATCTTGGGGACATCAAGGACGTCGCTAACGCCGCGTTATTCCTCGCCAGCGACGAGTCCACTTTCGCCACGGGTTCGGAGTTGGTGATTGATGGCGGCTATACCGCGCAATAGCAACGCTTCCTCCTTTTTGGGTGCCATCACGGCACCCACCGCGTGATAGTTAGTCGGCGTCGTAACCCAGATTGGGCGCCAGCCAACGTTCAACCTCATCGACTGACATTCCCTTGCGCACCGCATAATCTTCCACCTGATCGCGCTGAATTTGCGCCACCGCGAAGTATTTGCTTTGTGGGTGGCTAAAGTACCAGCCAGACACCGCCGCCCCCGGCCACATGGCAAAAGACTCGGTAAGCACCATCCCAGTGTGGCGATTCACATCCAGCAACTGCCAGATTTCTGCCTTTTCGGTGTGTTCCGGGCAGGCCGGATAGCCCGGCGCAGGGCGAATACCCTGATAATTTTCACGGATCAATTCTTCATTACTCAGGTGTTCATCGGCGGCAAATCCCCAATGTTGCTTCCGCACCTGTTCATGCAGATATTCAGCAAACGCTTCGGCCAAACGGTCTGACAGCGCTTTGACCATAATTTTATTGTAATCATCATGTTGCGCATCATAAGCCGCCGCTAACTCGTCTTCTTCCAGTCCCCCCGTGACGGCAAAGGCACCAAAGTAATCGGCCTTACCGCTGCTTTTGGGGGCAATAAAGTCGGCCAGACAATAGTTCGGGAAGTCGGTTTTCTCCGTCTGCTGGCGCAAGTGGCGGCTGACCCCGCGCACCCGATCGCGGCGGTCATCATGATAGATCTCAATATCGTCCCCCACCCGGTTTGCGGGGAACAGGCCAAACACGCCGCGCGGGTTCAGGCTGCGCTGACGTGCCAGTTCGTCAAGCATCTGATTAGCATCGTCGAACAACCGTTTGGCTTCTTCGCCAACTACCTCATCTTCAAGGATGCGCGGATATTTACCCGCTAACGACCAGGTCATAAAGAACGGCGTCCAATCGATGTAATTACGCAGCGTGGTAATATCGGCCTCAACCGGGAATACCCCCAAACGTTTAGGCACCGGCGGGGTATAGTTATCCCAATCCAGCGCCATAGCATTATCGCGTGCTTTTTCCAGGCTGACCGGCGGCGTACGCGGTTTTTTACGCCCGTGCTGGATTCGTACGGTTTCGTACTCCTTACGGGTACGCGCCACAAATTCATCCCGCTGGGTATCGGACAACAGCGCCGATACCACGCCCACGGTACGCGACGCGTTTTGTACATACGCGGTCGGGCCGCTGTAGTTTTGTTCAATCTTTACCGCAGTGTGCGCCTTTGAGGTGGTCGCCCCGCCGATCAACAGCGGCAGCGTAAAGCCTTGGCGCTCCATTTCTTTCGCGACATTCACCATTTCATCCAGCGACGGGGTGATAAGCCCAGAGAGGCCGATGATATCCACATTTTGCTCGCGCGCGGTTTTGAGGATCTTATCGGTCGGCACCATCACGCCCAGATCGATAATTTCGTAGTTATTACACTGCAACACCACTCCGACGATGTTTTTACCAATGTCATGCACATCACCTTTTACCGTCGCCAGCAAAATTTTACCGGCCGTGCTGCCCTGCTGTTTGCTGGCCTGAATATAGGGTTCCAGATAAGCGACGGCCTGTTTCATCACGCGTGCCGATTTCACCACCTGCGGCAGAAACATTTTCCCCTCACCGAACAGATCGCCCACCACGTTCATGCCGGCCATCAACGGCCCTTCAATCACTTCTATCGGCCGGGCCGCCTGCTGGCGCGCCTCTTCGGTATCCAGCTCAATAAACTCGGTAATGCCTTTTACCAGCGAGTATTCCAAACGCTTCACGACCGGCCAACCACGCCATTCCGCCTGCTGCACCGCCACATTGTTGTCTTTGCTATCGCGGTATTTTTCCGCCAGTTCCAACAGGCGCTCGGTGCCGTCGGGGCGGCGGTTAAGCACTACATCTTCCACCGCGCCGCGTAGTTCCGCCGAGAGATCGTCGTAGATCGCTAACTGGCCGGCGTTGACGATCCCCATATCCATCCCGTTGCGGATCGCGTGATACAGAAACACCGCGTGGATCGCCTCACGCACCGGATCATTGCCGCGAAATGAGAAAGAAACGTTGGACACGCCGCCGGAGATCATCGCATGTGGTAAATGCGTTTTGATATCGCCGCAGGCTTCGATAAAGTCGACGGCATAGTTGTTATGTTCTTCGATCCCAGTCGCCACAGCGAAAATATTCGGGTCAAAAATGATGTCTTCCGGCGGGAAACCCACTTGCTCGGTCAGAATATGGTAAGCACGGCGGCAAATCTCAAATTTGCGTTCACGGGTATCCGCTTGGCCAACTTCGTCAAACGCCATCACCACCATGGCCGCTCCGTAGCGACGCACTTTCTTCGCCTGCTGGATAAACGCCTCTTCGCCCTCTTTCATCGAGATCGAGTTAACGATGCCCTTGCCCTGAATACATTTCAGCCCTTTTTCGATCACCTCCCATTTGGATGAGTCGATCATGATCGGCACCCGCGCAATATCGGGTTCACCGGCGATCAAATTGAGGAAACGCACCATTGCCGCTTCGGCGTCCAACATGCCTTCATCCATGTTGATGTCGATAATTTGCGCACCGCTTTCTACCTGCTGACGCGCCACGGCCAAGGCTTCGCCATATTTTTCTTCTTTGATCAATCGCTTGAATCGCGCTGAGCCGGTAACGTTAGTGCGTTCCCCCACGTTGACGAACAGCGTGTTGGCGTCAATGTTCAGCGGCTCCAAACCGGAAAGCCGACAGGCCACCGGAATCTCAGGCAGTTTGCGCGGTGGTACGCCAGCAACCGCCTTCGTCATCGCCGCAATGTGCGCCGGTGTTGTGCCACAGCAACCGCCGATAATATTGAGGAAACCGGCATGTGCCCATTCGCCCACCTGTTTAGCCATTTCTTCCGCATCGAGATCGTATTCGCCAAAAGCATTCGGCAGGCCAGCGTTGGGGTGTGCGGTTACGTAACTTTCAGAAATACGTGCCAATTCAGCAACGTACTGACGCAGCTCATCCGGGCCCAACGCACAGTTAAGGCCAAAAGTCAGCGGTTTAACATGGCGCAGGGAATTATAAAACGCTTCGGTTGTTTGGCCGGAAAGGGTACGGCCGGACGCATCGGTAATGGTGCCGGAAATCATGATCGGCAGTTCCACCCCCAGCGCTTCAAATTCGGTTTCTACCGCAAAGGCAGCCGCTTTAGCATTCAACGTATCGAAGATGGTTTCGATCATGATCAGATCGACACCGCCCTCAACTAGCGCACGGGTGGATTCGCGATAGGCTTCCACCAGTTGATCAAATGACACATTACGAAATGCCGGATCGTTAACGTCCGGTGAGATCGATGCCGTTCGGTTGGTTGGGCCCAGTACCCCAGCAACATAACGGGGTTTATCCGGCGTGCGGGCGGTCCAGGCATCGGCGCAGGCGCGTGCCAAGCAGGCAGCCTGATAGTTAATTTCGGCTGACAGCGATTCCATGTGGTAATCAGCCATTGCGATCGAGGTAGCATTGAAGGTGTTGGTTTCGAGAATATCTGCGCCCGCTTCCAGGTAACCATGGTGAATGGCGGAAATCACTTCCGGCTTAGTCAGCACCAGCAAATCGTTGTTACCCTTCAGGTCACTTTGCCAATCAGCAAAGCGCTTCCCACGGTAATCGTCCTCTTCCAGCCGGTAACTCTGGATCATGGTGCCCATACCACCGTCCAACACTAAAATGCGTTGCGCAAGCTGCTGCCGCAGTTGTTCTACTCGATTCGTCACTGTAACCCCTTCACATTACTGATCCACCCAACCGCTCTAAAAACAAACCATCCTAGCACAGTCTTTTACAGCAAAGATGCGAAGGCTAATTGAGAGTTTTTCAGGTTGAATAATTAACACATCCGATGAGCACAATTGTGTATTGCAATTCATACTTGAGAAACGAAAATGAATTCCATGATACGGAAAAAGGAAACTGAACATGGCCACACCCGTTCCTGCCAAACGCGGCAAAAAACCTCGCCTCGCCGCTCCAGCGACTGGCAGCGCTACCGGACAGGTGCAATCATTGACGCGTGGCCTGAAACTGCTGGAATACATCGCTGAAGCGCAGGGAAACGTCGCGCTCACCGATTTAGCTCAGCAAGCCGGGCTACCCAACTCCACCACGCACCGACTCCTCACCACCATGCAACAGCAAGGCTTTGTTCGTCAGGTCGGCGATCTCGGCCTGTGGACCATAGGTTCTCATGCGTTTGTCGTTGGCAGCAGCTTCCTACAAAGCCGTAATCTGCTGGCCATGGTGCACCCGACGCTGCGTCGGCTGATGGAAGAATCCGGCGAGACGGTTAACCTAGCGGTACTAGACACCAGCGAGTATCAGGCCATTATCATCGATCAGGTACAATGTACGGCATTAATGCGCATGTCTGCCCCCATTGGCGGTAAGTTGCCGATGCATGCCTCCGGCGCTGGCAAAGCGTTTCTGGCGACATTATCGGACGAACAGGTGACCCAACTGCTGCATCAAAAAGGCATGCATACTTATACGCCGCATACGCTGACGCCACATAATCTGAAAGCAGGTTTAGCGCAGATCCGTAAACAAGGGTTTTCTTTTGATGATGAAGAACATGCGTTAGGTTTGCGCTGTGTCGCCGCCTGCATTTTCGATGAGCATCGCGAGGCATTTGCTGCCATTTCTATCTCTGGCCCCGTGTCCCGTATTACCGATAACCGCGTCATTGAGCTCGGTGCATTGGTCATTCACGCAGCGAAAGAAATCAGCCTAGAGTATGGCGGCGTACGGTAATCCTTCTTCTTGCACGCTCCCTCTCCGCCAACTCAGGAGAGGGACGCTCATTTGTTATCTCGCTGTAAAATTAACCCACTAAATTGTTTTCCTGCCGGGGAAAAACTTGAAGCCGATCACAGTTAGCGTAGCCCAATGGTAAAGCTGATTGCCTCTTCTGTATGTTCCATCGACAATGTTACCGATAACATGTTACCGGTAACAATTTATGCCAGGTAGCGCCCTCTTCAGGTTTGGAGTTTAGCCATGACCAATAATCAAAACCGAATCTACGTCATTATGGGCGTTTCCGGCAGCGGGAAGTCCGCCGTCGCTGGCGCCGTTGCCCATCATCTGTCAGCCGGTTTCTTGGATGGCGATTTCCTGCATCCACGCAGCAACATCATGAAGATGGCCGAGGGCGTTGCGCTAAATGATGACGATCGCGCACCGTGGCTCGCCGCGCTGAACGATGCGGCTTTCGCCATGCAGCGTACTCATAAGGTATCGATCATCGTCTGCTCGGCACTGAAAAAACACTATCGCGATCGTCTGCGGGCTGGAAACGGTAACCTGTCATTTATTTATCTACATGGCGACTTTCCCGTGATTGAAGCGCGAATGGCGGCACGTAAAGGCCACTTCTTCAAACCCCAGATGTTGGTATCGCAGTTTGATGCACTGGAACAGCCAGGAACCGATGAAACCGATGTGATGGCGGTGGATATCAATCAACCGTTGGAGCAGGTGATTGCCGATACCCTGCAACATATTCAGAGTTTTATGCCGCAGGAAGACTGCGCCTAAATAACGTTCTGCATGGCGAGACAACCCCATCTTGAACCTAGGGCGCCCCGCCTCATGCGGCTATCGTAAGCCGTTTCAGCTTGATTCAGCGATAGCGCAATGCGCATGGCAGTGGCATCAAACCGAAGCGAATGTGCGCTACCCCGCGCATGAGGCCATCTCAAAAAAAATTATTCCGCTGCGCTTTTAGTAGCCCGGGGTTCGGCTGAAAACGCACGACCCCGTTTTGTGTATAGACGACAACACCACGATTAGCGCTCGCCAGCACAGACGAGCGCCCCGCCCTGACTGGCGGCATCAATAACAACAAGTTGAGGAAGGTATGATTCATTCAACCCTATCCCGTGTAACACAGCGCATCATTGAGCGTTCTAAACAGAGCCGCGCCGCTTATTTGGCGCGTATTGACGCCGCGCGCTGCAAAACCGTACACCGCGCGCAGTTGGCCTGTGGCAACCTGGCTCATGGCTTCGCCGCCTGTCAGCCCGATGATAAAAACGCGCTGAAAAACATGGTGCACAGCGATATCGCCATCGTCACCGCCTATAACGATATGCTGTCCGCCCACCAGCCTTACGAGCATTACCCACAGAAGCTGAAACAGGCGTTGAATGCCGTTGGTGCCGTCGGCCAAGTAGCCGGGGGGGTACCCGCCATGTGCGACGGCGTAACGCAAGGCCAAGATGGCATGGAGTTGTCGCTGATGAGCCGCGACGTGATCGCCATGTCCTCGGCTATCGGCCTGTCGCATAATATGTTCGACGGGGCATTGTTCCTGGGTATTTGCGATAAAATCGTACCGGGGCTGGTGATGTCGGCACTCTCGTTTGGTCACTTACCGGCAGTATTCGTTCCCGCCGGGCCAATGAGCAGTGGTCTGCCAAACAAAGAAAAAGTGCGTGTGCGCCAGCTGTATGCCGAAGGCAAAGCGGATCGTCACGCATTACTGGAAGCGGAAGCAGCCTCTTACCACAGCATCGGCACCTGCACGTTCTACGGCACCGCCAATACCAACCAGATGGTGATGGAAGTCATGGGTCTGCATTTACCGGGCGCCTCTTTCGTGCATCCCAATACGCCACTGCGCGAGGCGCTTAACGATGCCGCTGCGCGTCAAGTGACTCGCCTGACCGAAACGTCGGGTAATTATCTGCCGATCGGTCAATTAATGGATGAGAAAGTGGTAGTCAATGGCATTGTGTCACTGCTGGCTACCGGGGGATCGACTAACCTGACTCTGCATATGGTCGCCATGGCGCGTGCGGCAGGTATCATTATCAACTGGGATGATTTCTCTGAGCTATCGGACGCCGTGCCGTTGCTGTGCCGCATCTATCCGAATGGCCCCGCCGATATCAATCAGTTCCAAGCCGCAGGCGGCGTACAATTAGTGGTGCGTGAACTGCTGAACCATGGCCTGCTGCATCAGGACGTACAGACCGTTGCAGGCTTTGGTCTTGAGCGCTATACGCTGGAACCGTGGCTGGATAACGGCCAGTTGGCCTGGCGCGAGGGGGCAGAAAGCTCACTGGATGACAGCGTGATCGCCAGCATCGCGCAACCATTCGAACAACATGGCGGCACCAAAGTGCTGTCTGGCAACCTTGGTCGCGCGGTGATGAAAACCTCTGCGGTGCCTGCCGATAACCAAATCATCGAGGCCCCCGCAGTCGTATTCGAAAGCCAGCACGATATTGTTCCTGCTTTTGAAGCAGGCCAATTAGACAAAGACTGTGTGGTCGTGGTGCGCTTCCAAGGACCGCAAGCCAATGGTATGCCGGAACTGCATAAACTGATGCCGCCATTAGGCGTGTTGATGGATCGCGGTTTCAAGGTGGCACTGGTCACCGATGGCCGCCTGTCCGGCGCATCGGGTAAAGTCCCTTCCGCCATTCACGTCACGCCGGAAGCTTACACCGGAGGCCTGTTGGCGAAAGTACGCAATGGCGACATCATTCGCGTTGATGGCCGCAGCGGCGAGCTTTCATTGCAGGTCGATACGGCTGAACTGGCCGCGCGCGAAGCGGTAACCCCCGATCTCAGCGCCGAACATATCGGCTGTGGCCGAGAGCTATTTGGCGCCCTACGCAGCCAACTTTCGGGTTCGGAGCAAGGTGCCTGCTGCATTAAATTTTAATCGACCGCGGGCGCAGCGTCATTCTGATGATGGCTGCGCTTTCGCCCAGGCCAACACTGAAGAGAGTTTGAGATGAAAAATTGGAAAACAAGTGCTGAACAGATCCTGACGGCAGGCCCGGTAGTCCCGGTGATCGTCATCAATAAACTGGAACATGCGGTACCGCTGGCGAAAGCGCTGGTCGCCGGAGGTGTACGCGTTCTGGAAGTGACACTGCGTACAGAATGCGCGATGGATGCCATTCGCGCCATCGCCAAAGAAGTACCGGACGCCATTATCGGTGCAGGCACCGTGATTAACCCGCAACAGCTGCAAGACGTCACTGCGGCCGGTGCACAATTTGCCATCAGCCCGGGGCTGACCGCCGATTTACTGAACGCCGCCACCACAGGCAGCATTCCGCTAATTCCGGGTATCAGCACCGTATCTGAACTGATGCTGGGTATGGACTACGGTTTGCGTGAGTTCAAATTCTTCCCGGCGGAAGCTAACGGCGGCGTAAAAGCCCTACAGGCGATTAGCGGTCCCTTCCCGCAAGTGCGTTTCTGCCCGACCGGCGGCATTTCGCCAAGCAACTATCGTGACTATTTGGCGCTGAAAAGCGTGCTGTGCATCGGCGGCTCATGGCTGGTGCCATCTGATGCGCTGGAAAGTGGCGACTATGCGCGCATTACCGATCTGGCGCGGGAAGCCGTCGCGGGTGCCACCGCTTAACCGTCTCGGGCGCGGCCTACCGCGCCCTTACACCATTATTGCTGATGGAGGCATTGCCGCACTGCTACGTTGGCCGAAACGCCGTTTTTTACGATAGGCGAAAACATCTTCAACATACCCCTGACGAATTCGCTGCTGCAAACCACGCCAATATTCCGCCTCAAACAAATCGCCGTGCAACTCTTCAAATACCTGTCGTATGCGCTTATCGCTACACAGAAAATGGCGAAACTCTTCTGGGAAAACATCATTCGGCGACGTGCTGTACCAAGGCTCGCTGGCCAATTCATCTTCCGGATAGCGTGGTGGCGGTATATTGCGAAAATTAACCTCGGTCATGTAGCAAATTTCATCATAATCGTAAAACACCACCCGCCCATGTCGGGTGACGCCAAAGTTTTTAAACAGCATGTCACCCGGAAAAATATTGGCCGCCGCCAACTGTTTGATCGCATTGCCGTACTCCTCAATCGCATCGTGCAGTTGCCGTTCATTAGCCTGTTCAAGATACAGATTGAGCGGCGTCATACGGCGTTCCATATACAAATGCCTGATGACGATCCGATCGCCTAAATCTTCGATTTTTTCCGGCACTTCACGCTGTAATTCCGCCAACAACTCCACACTGATACGTGCCTTGTCGATCACAAAATTTTCATACTCTTGCGTGTCTGCCATCCGGCCAACGCGGTCGTGTTCTTTGACTAACTGATAACAAGCCATGACTTGCGCCTGCGTCACTTCTTTTTGTGGCGCAAACCGATCTTTAATCACTTTAAATACCCGATCGAACGACGGTAGAGTAAACACCAGCATCACCATCCCCTTCACACCCGGGGCGATGATGAATTGATCCTGCGATTCGGCCATAAACGTCAAGTACTCGCGGTAACATTCCGTTTTACCGTGTTTTTGGCAGCCAATCGCCATGTACAGCTCAGCGGTCGTTTTACCCGGTAATATTTCCCGCAGCCATTCCACCATGGCCGCTGGCAACGGGGCGTAAACCATAAAGTAAGAACGCGCGAAGCCGAATACGATGCTGGCTTCCGCTTGGCTGGTCAGGCAGGTATCAATAAATAGCGCCCCGGATTCGCTGTGATGAATCGGTAACAGGAATGGAAACACGCCCTCTGCGGTGCGTAATTTACCGATCAACCACGCGGCCTTGTTGCGATAAAACAATTCGTTAGCAATCTGGAAGGTTCCCGTCGACAACTGCTGGGCGCTAAAATCCTGCTGTAATGCGGTGGTGATGTAACCAATATCGCGCGGTAAATCTTCCCACGGCAAACGCAACGGTAAGTCTGTTAACATACTGTGCAACATCGCAGACAGATCGCCGTTCGGGGTGAAATCGCGTGCTAATGGTCGGGGCATAGCGCGAAAGCGCCGTGCCGGCTGAGAGCTGAAAACGAACAACTTTTCTGGTGTGAGGTCACGATGTTTGAACAATCGGCAATAAACGGAATTAAAAAAACTTTCGGCGATTTCGAAACGCGGATAGTCCGGTAGCAAATCGATATAGACCGCTTTCACTCGACTGGGAAATTGCGCATCGAAAGACTGCTGCCCGGTAATGCATTTCAGTTGTTCCACCACCAAACCCACATGGTGATCATAAAGATGGATACGCTTTTTCATCGCCTGCTGTATCGCGGGCCAGTCAGCCTCCTCAAAGCGTTGTTGCGCGCCAGCGGTAACCTCTAGAAAGCGACCATACTGTGCATCAAACCCTTGCAGGATAGTCTGCGCGATCAACAACTCAAGTTTTGCCGCCATCTTTATTCTCCTACAAACGTATCGGGGCCCGGCATGCCGAACCCCGATTTAGGCTCTGCCTACGCCGTTAGAATTGCTGTTCTTCAGTGGAACCGGTTAATGCAGTGACCGACGATGCGCCGCCCTGAATGATCGTCGTGACCTTGTCAAAGTAACCCGTTCCCACTTCCTGCTGGTGTGAAGCAAAGGTATAGCCGCGATTGACCGCCTCAAACTCCGGCTGCTGTACTTTTTCGACGTAGTGCTTCATGCCTTCGCCCTGCGCGTAAGCATGCGCCAAGTCAAACATGTTGAACCACATGCTGTGTATACCCGCCAGCGTAATGAACTGATATTTGTAGCCCATCGCCGACAGCTCTTCTTGGAAGCGCGCGATCGTCTGATCGTCCAAATTCTTTTTCCAGTTGAACGACGGTGAACAGTTGTAAGCCAGTAGCTTGCCGGGGAATTGAGCGTGGATAGCATCGGCAAAACGCTTCGCGGCGGCTAAATCAGGCGTCGAGGTTTCACACCACACCAGATCCGCATACGGCGCATAGGCCAGACCGCGGCTGATCGCTTGCTCTATACCGGCATGGGTGCGGAAGAAGCCTTCAGCCGTACGCTCACCGCTAATGAATTCGCTGTCGTAGGGATCACAATCCGACGTAATCAGGTCGGCAGCATCCGCATCGGTACGCGCAATCAGCAAGGTCGGTACGCCCAACACATCAGCGGCTAATCGCGCTGCCACCAGTTTCTGAATCGCTTCTTGCGTTGGCACCAGCACTTTGCCGCCCATATGGCCGCACTTCTTCACAGCGGCCAATTGGTCTTCAAAATGCACCCCGGCCGCGCCCGCTTCAATCATCGCTTTCATCAGTTCGAATGCATTCAGCACGCCGCCGAAACCCGCTTCGGCATCCGCGACAATCGGCAGAAAGTAATCGGTATAACCTTTGCTACCCGGTTCAATTTTATTCGCCCACTGAATCTGATCGGCGCGACGGAAGGTATTATTGATTCGTTCAACCACCGCTGGCACAGAATCCACCGGATACAGCGATTGGTCTGGATACATCGCCGACGCACTGTTGGCATCCGCCGCAACCTGCCAGCCGGAGAGATATATCGCCTCTACCCCTGCCTTGGCCTGTTGCAAAGCCTGCCCGCCAGTTAACGCGCCCAGGCTGTTCACATAGCCTTTGCGAGATTTACCGTGTAGCAACGCCCACAGTTTAGCGGCACCATTTTGCGCCAGAGTACAGGCAGGGTTAACCGAACCGCGCAGGTTAATCACGTCTTCCGCGCTATATGGACGAGTAATTCCTTCCCAGCGTGCTGATTGCCATTCCTGTTGCAGTTGTTGAATTTGTTCGGTACGAGAGGTCGTCATAATTTTATCCTTGAGTTGTAGGGGGTAATCAGGAACGGTTTAGGCTAAAAGTTCGTAACCAGGTAACGTCAGGAAATCGATTAATTCATCTTGCGTGGTGATACGTTCCATCAGGCACGCCGCTTCTTCGAACCGGCCAGCGTTAAAGCGCGCCTCTCCCACTTCCTCGCGTATCACTAACATCTCTTCACTCAGCATTTGGCGGAATAACGCCTTAGTGACCGGTTGCCCATCGCTGAGGGATTTTTGATGGTGAATCCACTGCCAGATTGAGGTACGCGAAATCTCCGCAGTTGCCGCATCTTCCATCAGGCCGTAAATCGGCACGCAGCCATTGCCTGAAATCCACGCCTCGATGTATTGCACTGCGACACGAATATTGGCACGCATTCCCGCTTCCGTGCGTTCACCTTCACAGGGTTCAAGCAACTGCGCGGCGGTAATCGGCGTATCACCGTCCCGCGTGACATCAAGCTGATTTTGACGCTGACCAAGTACCGCATCGAATACCGCCATAACGGTGTCAGCTAAACCAGGATGTGCGACCCAAGTGCCATCATGACCATTCTTCGCTTCCAGTTGTTTATCGGCGCGCACTTTGTCCAATACCCAAGCATTTTGCTCTGCATCCTTGCTGGGGATAAACGCCGCCATGCCGCCCATCGCAAACGCCCCCCGCTTGTGACAGGTTTTAATCAGCAAGCGCGAATAGGCACTCAGGAAAGGTTTATCCATGGTGACCGACTGGCGATCTGGCAATACACGATCGCCATGATTCTTTAACGTTTTGATATAGCTGAAAATGTAATCCCAGCGCCCGCAGTTTAACCCGACGATATGATCGCGCAGGTGATACAGGATTTCGTCCATCTGGAATACCGCAGGCAGAGTTTCGATCAGTACGGTAGCCTTGATGGTGCCACGTGGCAGTTCAAAGCGATCTTCCGTAAAACTGAATACCTCACTCCACCAAGCCGCCTCCTGCCAGGATTGGGTTTTCGGCAGGTAAAAGTAAGGGCCGCTGCCGTTAGCCAACAATTGACGATAGTTATGGAAGAAATACAGAGCAAAATCGAACAGACCGCCGGGGATCGCTTCACCTTGCCATTGCACATGTTTTTCAGGGAGATGTAGCCCGCGCACGCGGGCAATCAACACCGCAGGGTTAGGCTTTAACTGATAAATTTTTCCCGCTTCATTGGTGTAGGAAATTGTACCGTTCACTGCATCATGCAAATTGATTTGGCCATCGATCACTTTTTCCCAACTCGGTGCCAATGAGTCTTCAAAGTCTGCCATGAACACCTTAACGTTAGCGTTCAGCGCGTTGATCAC
Organism: Serratia sp. NPDC078593; assembly: GCF_050268245.1. Classification (NCBI taxonomy): domain Bacteria; kingdom Pseudomonadati; phylum Pseudomonadota; class Gammaproteobacteria; order Enterobacterales; family Yersiniaceae; genus Serratia; species Serratia sp. NPDC078593. The sequence goes on from NZ_JBNNGK010000022.1 coordinate 44,564, forward strand.
CATTTTGCGTTCGACCGGGCCGGTAATCTCTACCCGACGGTCGCGTAAGTCCGCCGGTATACCGCGAATAGTCCAATCGCTATCACGAATGGAAGCCGTTTCCGAAATAAAATCCAATAACTCACCTTGGTCGATTTTTTCCTGACAGGAGGCGCGCGCAGCCAAAAGCTTATTGCGCTGAGGCGTGAATTTACTCACCAGCTCCGCCAAAAATTCGACCGCATCATCCGTTAATACCTGTCGTTCAGCTGCGGTAAAGCCTTGTGTGAACGTCAACGCCGTACCTACCATCTGTTGTGTCATTGTTTTGCTCCTTCCCAACGTACCGCCGGCCTCTCGCGCACAAACGGTGTATATGCATCAGAAATTACTGCGCTTAAGGGCGGATAAAATGATAACCAACTGGTCTGATCTCATCGCGCGTGATCTAAGAATAACCAAGTAAAATTAAAAATCAAAAACGATTTCCATTTTTATAAAAAATATTTTATTAACGTTTTGTTATCAATTGGTTGCGTGTAAAGGTGGTTTTTTTATGTAAGGAAGGGATTGCACTTCACGAACAATAACAACATAACTTATTGTTATTTATTTGTTTTATCTGATTTATAAGCAAAATCGACGGCGGGAATGCGCAGGGCGGCCTCGATTCAGCCGCCAACTATAGGAAGAAATTATTCGAGCGTTGGGTTCATCTGGCGTAAATCGAACGGCGTGATCTGGTATACGTAGTAGTTCAACCAATTGGAAAATAACAGATGGCCATGACTGCGCCAAGAGGCTTTCGGGGCGAGATGGGGATTATCATCAGGAAAATAATTAAGCGGGATCGTTGGGTTAAGGCCAGCCTCGCAATCGCGACAATATTCCCCCGCCAACGTCAGTGCATCATATTCAGGATGGCCGGTAACAAACGCAAGCCGCTTGTCTTTACTGGCAAACAAATAGGCTCCGGTCAGCTCAGACTCGGCTAAAATATCGAGGTCGGTATACTGACGAATGATTTCCGCAGGAAAATCAGCATAGCGAGAATGGGGAGCTAAAAAGGTCTCATCAAAGCCACGTGTTAACAGCGCATGTTGTTGCAATGTTTGATGTTGATAGACGCCTGACAGCTTCACCTTGCGCGTCATTTTAGGGATGCCGTACAGGATATTTAACGCCGCCTGTACTGCCCAACAAACGAATAATGTCGAGGTGACGTGATGCTTTGCCCAATCGATAACGCGCTCAATCTGTGGCCAATAGGCCACATCGCAGAAGTCGACCAGGCCTAATGGTGCGCCGGTAACGATCAGACCATCATAGTTTTCATTCTGGATATCATCAAAGTCACAGTAGAAATTGTTCAAATGCTCTGTCGGCGTGTTCTTCGACTCACGGCTATCGATGCGTAACAGCTGGATATCAATTTGTAGCGGTGAGTTAGAGAGTAAGCGTAGAAATTGATTCTCCGTCTCAATTTTCTTTGGCATCAGGTTGAGGATCAGCACTTTCAATGGCCTGATTTCCTGTGTTTTTGCCCGTGAGGATGTCATAACAAAGACATTCTCATTACGCAAAAAACTCACCGCAGGTAACTCATCAGGAACACGAATTGGCATTGCTTAACCTCACAGATCCATTTATACGTTTAGACTTCTAGATGCCCGAAGATAGCGTTTTTTGACCCGAATGTCGAGTATTCAGCCGAAAGGTGAAAATGTTTCATTACCTCTTTTCCATATGGAAACAAACTTGATAAGTCGGGGGGATAAACACCGGGAAGATGCAGCGCTACAACGCAAAAGGCCATCCTTTCGGATGGCCTTTTGTTTTTTTGATACTTGGCAGGTTCCTACTCTATTCGTCTCTTCTGGGCTGCCGCCGTTGACGGCGTTCCAATCTGTTCTCGACAAATTGGTCGCCTGCCTATGCTCGAAACAGCGCATCGGATAACCGGCAAAGCAAAAAGCCCTACGTTTTCACGCAGGGCTTTTTACTTTATTTGATGCTTGGCAGTGTCCTACTCTCGCATGGGGAGACCCCACACTACCATCGGCGCTACGGCGTTTCACTTCTGAGTTCGGCATGGGGTCAGGTGGGACCACCGCGCTATTGCCGCCAAGCAAATTCTTTTTCTGCCGAACTTCTCAACCCACTTTAAATTAAAGTGGTGCTGATACCCAGAGTCGAACTGGGGACCTCACCCTTACCAAGGGTGCGCTCTACCAACTGAGCCATATCAGCACACAAATTTGATGCCTGGCAGTGTCCTACTCTCGCATGGGGAGACCCCACACTACCATCGGCGCTACGGCGTTTCACTTCTGAGTTCGGCATGGGGTCAG
>NZ_JBNNGK010000023.1:0-46704 GCF_050268245.1 Serratia sp. NPDC078593
AACTGTTTTAACAAATCAAAAGGGGTTTTTATAACTGGCTCAAAGCTGAAAGCTTTACTGAACCCCCAGCCTAGCTGGGGGTTTTCTGCGCACAATAAATGGGCGCAAAAGAGTGCGCCCATTTATGGATCCTTCTGGTTGATTACCCTTCTTTTTCAATACCAAAGTGCTTATAGGCATGATTAGTCGCCATACGGCCACGCGGTGTGCGCTGAATAAATCCCTGTTGGATCAAGAAGGGTTCGATGACATCTTCAATGGTTTCACGCTCTTCGCCAATGGCAGCCGCCAGATTATCCAAACCCACCGGCCCTCCGGTAAATTTATCAATAATCGCCAGCAGCAATTTGCGATCCATATAGTCAAAACCTTCGGCATCCACGTTCAGCATATTCAACGCCTGTGCCGCAATGTCGCCGTTGATCGCACCATCTGCCCGCACTTCAGCGAAATCACGCACGCGGCGCAGCAAACGGTTGGCGATACGCGGTGTCCCACGCGCGCGACGCGCAATCTCATGCGCACCATCCGCCGACAGGCTTAGCCCCAAGCAACTGGCGCTACGCGAAACAATATGTTCTAGATCTGCGACCTGATAAAATTCCAACCGCTGAACAATACCAAAACGATCGCGTAATGGCGAAGTCAGTGATCCCGCACGGGTGGTGGCGCCCACCAAGGTAAACGGCGGTAAATCGAGTTTAATCGAGCGCGCCGCTGGCCCCTCACCAATCATGATATCGAGTTGATAATCCTCCATCGCCGGATACAGCACTTCTTCCACCACCGGCGACAAACGGTGAATTTCGTCGATAAACAACACATCGTGGGGTTCGAGGTTAGTCAGCATTGCCGCTAAATCGCCCGCCTTTTCCAGCACCGGCCCAGAGGTGGTGCGCAAATTGACGCCCATCTCGTTGGCGACAATATTTGCCAACGTCGTTTTCCCCAAGCCAGGAGGCCCAAAGATCAGCAGGTGATCCAACGCATCGCCACGCTGTTTTGCCGCCTGAATGAAAATTTCCATTTGCTCACGGACGTGAGGTTGGCCGACGTACTCCGTCAACAACTTGGGGCGAATAGCGCGGTCGAGCACCTCTTCTTCAGTGATCGGCTCGGCAGAAATCAGACGGTCAGCTTCAATCATGTTTTATCCTTTCCTGACGACTACAGCGCGGCACGCAATGCGTCGCGGATCAGGGTTTCACAATCCGCGCCAGCCTTGGCAATTTTACTCACCATGCGGCTAGCTTCCTGCGGTTTATACCCCAACGCCACCAGCGCCGAAGCGGCTTCAGATTCGGCATCGGCCTCTTGCGGATCTACCGCCGTCGCAGGCAGGCTAATTTCGCTACTGTTGTTGAACAGATCGCCGTTCAAGCCTTTGAAGCGATCCTTCATCTCTACCACCAACCGCTCGGCAGTCTTTTTGCCCACGCCCGGCAATTTCACCAGCGCCGTAATTTCTTCCCGTTCCACCGCACCCACAAACTGCTGCGCTGACATACCCGACAAAATAGCCAGCGCTAATTTCGGCCCCACGCCGTTCACTTTGATTAATTCACGAAACAGCGCGCGCTCTTGCTTATCATTGAAACCGTATAATAACTGTGCGTCTTCACGCACCACAAAATGGGTAAATACGATCGCTTCCTGCCCCAACTCTGGCAACTCATAGAAGCACGTCATTGGCATATGCACTTCATAACCGACACCGTTCGCTTCCAGCAAAACCAGCGGTGGCTGTTTTTCCAGAATATTACCTCTGAGACGACCTATCATTTACCCTCCTGCTTGGATTCTTATCGCGGCCAACAGCCTACGGTATCGCTAAGCTTATACCATAAAAAAGGCTGGATGAATATCCAGCCTCAAACTGCTGACAAAGCGAGTTATTAGGGAAAGCGTGGCGGTGGGACCGTCGTAGCGTAAGCCACCGGAGCGCCCCTCGCTACGCTAAGCCCGGATATCGCGAGCCATCAGGCGGCTTCGTCATCAAGCCTTAATTACCGCGCAGCCGCGCGTTAACGCAATCGCCCACGCGCCAAATTCAACCGCCCTTCACTCATGCGCAGCACGTTTTGGCTCAGGTGGCAGTGAGTAATCGCGATCGCCAACGCATCGGCGGCATCGGCCTGTGGGCTTGCGGAAAGCTTGAGCAGTGAACGCACCATATGTTGTACTTGGCTTTTATCCGCCGCACCGGTGCCGACCACCGTTTGCTTTACCTGACGCGCAGCGTATTCAAACACCTCGAGATTTTGGTTTACCGCGGCAACAATCGCAACGCCGCGCGCCTGGCCAAGTTTCAACGCCGAATCCGGGTTCTTGGCCATAAACACTTGCTCAATGGCAAAAAAATCAGGTTTGAACTGGGTGATAATCTCGCTGACACCGGCATAAATTAACTTCAACCGGGTTGGCATATCATCCACCACCGTGCGAATACAGCCGCTCGCCACATACGTCAGTTGACGGCCTTGCTGGCGGATCAGGCCATAACCGGTGATGCGTGAACCGGGATCGATACCGAGTATGATCGCCATTGCTACATCTGCTCCGTGTTAATCGCCAACATCGCCAGACGCTGCCAAACGGCAGCGCCATCTCTCACTGACATTACAGCGTCGCCGCCACCTCGTCAGAGATCTCACCGTTGTGATAAACCTCTTGCACGTCATCACAATCTTCCAACATGTCGATCAGACGCAGCAACTTCGGAGCGGTTTCTTCATCCATATCCGCTTTAGTTGATGGAATCATGGAGACTTCTGCCGCTTCAGCGCTGAAACCTGCCGCCGTCAACGCATCTTTCACTTCACCCAGGTTTTCCCATGCGGTGAACACATCGATCGCGCCGTCGTCATACGTCACAATATCTTCCGCACCCGCTTCCAGCGCAGCTTCCATTACCGCATCTTCATCCAGACCCGGTGCATAGGTGATCACGCCTTTTTTGGTAAACAGGTAAGCCACCGAGCCATCGGTACCCAAGTTACCGCCACATTTGGTGAAAGCATGACGCACTTCAGCCACGGTGCGGTTACGGTTATCACTCAGGCAATCGATCATGATCGCCGTACCGCCAGGGCCGTAACCTTCGTAAATGATGGTTTCCATGTTGCTGTCGTCTTCACCACCGACACCGCGCGCAATAGCACGGTTCATGGTGTCACGCGTCATATTGTTAGACAGCGCTTTATCCATCGCCGCGCGCAGACGCGGGTTAGAATCGGGATCGCCACCGCCTAACTTCGCCGCCGTTACCAACTCACGGATGATCTTGGTGAAAATCTTACCGCGCTTGGCATCCTGAGCCGCTTTGCGGTGCTTGGTGTTGGCCCATTTACTGTGACCTGCCATAAAAATATCTCCAAAAATAAAGTCTACTGGACTGAATTAATCACAAACTCTTCAATCGCCTGCTGATTGCTCCACGACTTGGTTAATTTCACGGCGTCTGCCGCCTCAAGCCATTGATAAGCATGATGCTCGGTAATGACCGGATCGCGCTCCTCGGGCAGTGCCAGACAGAACCAGTGCTCTTTATTACGCGTGGTTCCCGGCGCATAGCGATGTCGCAAATGGACAAAGAGTTCAAATTCCACACAGCGTTGGCAATCTAGCAACGGCAGATTCTCTGCGTCGATATCGATGCCGACCTCTTCCATGACTTCACGCCGCGCGGCACACGGCGGCGACTCACCGAGCTCTAGGCTGCCGGTAACAGACTGCCAGAACTCGGTGTCATCGCGCCGTTGTAACATCAGCACCCGACCACTGGAACGCGCGTAAATCACTACCAGAATAGATTCGGGACGCTTGTAATTCATTACACGCTCTCTGCGTTTGAATCGTCGGAAGCGGCTTTCTTGACCACGCTGATGGCAAGCTCTTGCAACGCCGCAGGGTTGGCGAAGCTAGGTGCATCGGTCATCAGGCAAGCGGCAGCGGTGGTTTTCGGGAAGGCGATAACGTCGCGGATGTTATCCGTACCGGTTAACAACATCACCAGACGGTCTAAACCAAAGGCCAGACCCGCATGCGGCGGCGTACCGTACTTCAACGCATCCAACAGGAAGCCAAACTTCTCACGCTGTTCGTGCTCATTGATGCCAAGAATGCCAAACACGGTCTGTTGCATTTCGCTGCGGTGGATACGCACAGAGCCCCCGCCCACTTCATAGCCGTTAACGACCATATCGTAGGCGTTAGCGATCGCAGACGTCGGATCGTTAGCCAACTCTTGTGGTGCCATATCGCGCGGCGCAGTGAATGGATGGTGCATGGCGGCCAACCCGCCTTCGCCGTCCTCTTCGAACATTGGGAAATCAACCACCCACAGCGGCGCCCATGCATCCAGCTTGGTCAGTTGTAGATCACGCCCCAACTTCAGTCGCAACGCGCCCAGCGCATCAGTAACGATTTTGCCGCTATCTGCACCAAAGAACAGAATGTCGCCGGTTTGCGCATCAGTACGCGCCAGAATAGCCTCTAATACCTCTGCAGTGAGGAATTTGGCAATCGGGCTTTGCACGCCATCCATGCCCGCCGCACGGTCATTCACCTTCAGCCAGGCCAGGCCTTTGGCACCGTAAATATTAACAAACGCCCCGTACTCGTCGATCTGCTTACGCGTCAACTGCGCGCCACCCGGCACACAAATCGCTGCCACGCGGCCTTTGGCATCGTTGGCTGGGCCAGAGAAGACTTTGAACTCAACGTCTTTAACCAGATCGGCGACGTCCACCAGCTCCAACGGGTTACGCAGATCCGGTTTGTCAGAGCCATAGCGACGCATCGCTTCGGCGAAGGTCATGATCGGGAAGTTGCCAAGGTCCACACCCTTCACGTCTTGCCACAGTTCGCGCACCAATTGTTCCATCACGTCACGCACCTGCTCAGCGGTCATGAAGGAGGTTTCGACGTCGATCTGGGTGAATTCAGGCTGGCGATCGGCGCGCAAGTCTTCGTCACGGAAACACTTAACGATTTGATAATAACGATCGAAGCCAGACATCATTAACAACTGTTTAAACAGCTGCGGCGACTGCGGCAACGCATAAAACTTGCCTTTATGCACCCGGCTTGGCACCAGATAATCACGTGCGCCTTCCGGTGTGGCTTTGGTCAGCATCGGGGTTTCGATATCCAGGAAGCCATGATCGTCCATAAAACGCCGTACGAAACTGGTGATTTTGGCACGGGCTTTTAAACGATCGGCCATGTCAGGACGACGCAGATCCAGATAGCGGTATTTCAGGCGCGCTTCTTCGCTGTTGGTTTGATTCGAGTCCAGCGGCAATGGCTCTGAACGGTTGATAATCTCCAGCGCGTGAGCAAAAACTTCCACTTGCCCTGTCGCCATCTCTTTATTGATCTGGCTAGCGGGACGCGCACGCACGGTGCCAACAATCTGAATGCAGAACTCATTGCGCAGCTCAAACGCTTTGTCGAATGCGGTTTTTTGGTCTGGATCGAAGAACACCTGCACGATGCCTTCGCGGTCACGCATATCAATGAAGATCAGGCCGCCTAAATCACGACGACGATTGACCCAACCGCACAACGTCACTTCTTGACCCACGTGAGACAGATTCAACTGCCCGCAATATTCAGTACGCATACGCTATCCTTTTACTCAGCCGATGCCGCGCCAGAGTCATTATTGCTCTGTCCGCTGCTGTTATCCGACGATCGCTTATTTTCCGCATTGAACGCTGCCATGAAGCATCTCAGGATGCCCAGACATCGTCGTCAATCGGCAAGGTCGTAGGATTAAAGAGTGTTGAAAAAAGGCGGCTATTATAAAGGAAATTCGTCCGCCCGATAAGTGCGAACACAGCATTGTTGTTCCACTAAATGCCGCGTTTTTACCCGAATCAACACATTGATTAACAAATTCCCCATTAACAACCGCTGGAATTTTCACGTAGCCTGCGATCGTGCGCTGTCGAAATAGCGTAATTTTACCGCCCTCCGCATTGCTGATGAGGGCGATTATTGACGAGATGACTTCCCTATGTTGAAAATTGATAGCAAAACGACCGCGTTGGTTGTGATCGATCTGCAAAACGGCATTCTACCCTTTGCGGGTGGCCCACACGCTGCCGAACAGGTCGTCAACCACGCAGCCCAGTTGGCTGGCCGCTTTCGTGCGATGAATGCCCCAGTGATCTTCGTACGCGTTGGCTGGTGCGATTCATTCGCTGATGCCCTGAAACAGCCCGTTGATGCGCCTACGCCAACACCGGTGGATGGGCTGCCGGATGATTGGTGGACTTTCCCCGACGCCCTCGCCGTCACCGACCGCGACATTGTCATCACCAAACGTCAGTGGGGCGCTTTCTACGGCACCGATCTTGAGCTGCAACTGCGCCGTCGCGGTATTAACACGCTGGTATTGGGCGGTATTGCCACCAATATCGGCGTGGAATCCACTGCACGTGTAGCATGGGAACTGGGTTTTGAACTGGTGATCGCCGAAGACATGTGCAGCGCCCAAAACAGTGAGATGCATCAGTTTGCCTTCCAGCATATCTTCCCTCGGCTGGCTCGAGTGCGCAGTACGCGCGAAATTGTTGCCGCGCTGTCAGTCACACGCTAACGTAGACGTTATTTTTTATGCTGCCCTGCGGGGCAGCCAATCGATCATGAAGGCGCTGATGTATATCGGATTACCGCAATGGCAACACCCATCATGGAACCGCATCGGGCTACGCGATTTGGCAGATTACAGCCGCTACTTTAACTGTGTAGAAGGCAATACCACTTTTTACGCATTGCCAAAAGGGGAGATCGTTCAACGCTGGCGCGCGATGACCGACGATCATTTCCGTTTCTGCTTTAAGTTTCCCGCTGATATTAGCCATAAAGCTGCGCTGCGTAATTGCACAGCAGATATTCTGGCGTTTTATCATTGCCTGACGCCAATCCATCAGCGCATCGGTCAATTATGGCTACAATTACCGGCGACGTTTGGCCCGAGTCAATTGCCAACAATGTGGGCGTTTTTCGACGCATTACCGACCGACTTCACCTACGGCGTTGAAGTCCGACATCCTGCGTTTTTCGCCAAGGGTGACGAGGAACGGCAACTGAATCAGGGGCTGCAACAGCGCGGTATCAACCGAGTCATGCTCGACAGCCGCCCGGTGCATCACGCGGCTCCCCACAGCCCAGCGGTGCGTGATGCGCAACAGAAAAAGCCCAAACTGCCTGTACATGCCGTGGCCACCGCCGACAACCCGTTGGTTCGCTTTATCGGCGGTGATGTGTTAGCAGACAACTTACGCTGGTTCGTGCCTTGGCAACAGAAACTGTCGGACTGGCAACATCGTCAACCTTATCTATTCATTCATACCCCAGATAATGGCGACTCCCCGCAACAGGCACAAAAAATTTGGCAACAACTGCGGCAGGGAATCCCCGCATTACCCGCGCCACCAAGCTGGCCGGAGCAGAACTCACTGTTTTAACCAATTAATCTGATCAATAACATCAGATTTTTCACCGAGACAGTCAGGCTAATGCCAGTTATTATGCCCGCTGCCAGTTTTGGTTAGAGAATGGAGTTAAATAATGGTAAGCGCGCTTTATGTGGTGCTCGGCGCATTGTTGTTGATTAAACTCTCTTATGACGTAGTCAGACTCAGGATGCAGTATCGTGTCGCTTACGGCGACGGCGGTTTCTATGAGTTGCAGACGGCTATCCGTGTGCACGGCAACGCCGTTGAATACATTCCTATCGCCGCCGTTTTACTGGTGCTGATGGAGATGAACGGTACCGCCATCTGGATGATTCATCTTTGTGGCCTGATGTTGATGAGCGGACGCTTGGTTCATTATTACGGCCTGCGCAACCGTGAAGTAAGCTGGCGCCGTTCCGGCATGTCTGCCACTTACATTTCGTTGATCTTAATGATACTGGCAAATATCTACTATCTGCCTTGGGATCTTATCTTCAGTCTGCACTGATTGCTTATCCCCCGGGCGGCTTCGCCGCCTGTTTACGCCGCTCCCCTGCTCTTCAACCATCAATATATGACCTGGATTGTGGTTATCTGCTAGAATACGCCGCTCCGAATTCTGACCTGATTTTTGCCGTTATGCCAAACCGCGATTCTTTGTTTTCCGCCCCGATCGCCAAACTGGGCGATTGGACCTTCGACGAACGCGTTGCTGAAGTGTTTCCTGACATGATCCAACGCTCCGTTCCCGGCTATTCCAACATCATTTCGATGATTGGCATGCTGGCTGAGCGTTTTGTTCAGCCGAATAGCCTCGTTTACGATCTGGGGTGCTCGCTTGGCGCGGCGACGCTGTCGATGCGGCGCAACATCGGCGTCGAGGGCTGCAAAATTATCGCCATTGACAACTCTCCGGCCATGGTTGAACGCTGCCGTCGCCATATTGACGCTTTCCGCGCTGATACGCCGGTTGAGGTCATTGAGGCGGATATTCTCGATATCAATATCGAGAACGCCTCCATGGTAGTGCTGAACTTTACCCTGCAATTTCTTGAACCAGCCGATCGGTTACGCCTACTTAAACAGGTTTATGCCGGCTTGCGCCCAGGCGGCGCATTAGTGTTATCAGAGAAATTCAGTTTTGAAGACCAAGACGTGGGCGAACTGCTGTTCAACATGCATCACGACTTCAAACGTGCCAACGGCTACAGCGAGCTGGAGATCAGCCAAAAGCGCAGCATGTTGGAAAACGTGATGTTGACCGACTCGGTGGAAACGCATAAAGCACGACTGAAACAGGCAGGCTTCGAGCATGCGGAAGTGTGGTTCCAATGCTTTAATTTCGGTTCGCTGATCGCATTGAAGTCTGGAGAGTGCGCATGATTGAGTTCGGTGATTTTTATCAACACATTGCCAAAAGCCCGCTCAGCCATTGGCTAGACACCTTGCCAGCACAACTCAGCGCCTGGCAGCGTGAATCACTACACGGCAAATTCAAGCAGTGGTTTAATTCGGTAGAACATCTGCCACTGCTGACGCCGAGCAAACTGGATTTGCTCAACGGTGTGCATGCCGAGATGGATCCCCCACTGTCTGCCGGCCAACGCGAAGGCATTGAAAAAATGCTGCGTACCTTGATGCCGTGGCGCAAAGGGCCATTTTCCCTGTACGGCATTGATATTGAAACCGAATGGCATTCAGACTGGAAATGGGAACGCGTGTTACCGCACATTTCCCCGCTGGCAGGCCGCACCGTATTAGACGTGGGCTGTGGCAGTGGTTATCACATGTGGCGCATGCTGGGTGCCGGTGCACACTTTGTGGTCGGTATCGACCCAATGCAACTCTTCCTGTGCCAATTTGAAGCGGTACGCAAACAGCTGGGCGGCGATCAGCGCGCCCATCTGTTGCCACTCGGCATTGAGCAACTGCCTGAGTTGGCCGCGTTCGATACCGTATTCTCAATGGGCGTGTTGTATCATCGCCGTTCGCCGCTGGACCATTTATACCAATTGAAAAACCAACTGGTGCGCGAAGGTGAGCTGGTACTGGAAACTTTAGTGGTGGAAGGCGATCGTCATCAGGTATTAGTGCCGGGCGATCGTTACGCCCAAATGCGTAACGTTTACTTTATTCCATCAACCGAGGCGTTGAAGTGTTGGCTGGAAAAATGCGGCTTTGTTGACGTGAAAGTGGCGGATATCAGCGTTACCAGCACCGAAGAGCAGCGCCGTACCGGCTGGATGACCAGCGAATCATTGGCGGAGTTTCTCGATCCGGACGATCGCAGTAAAACCCTTGAAGGCTACCCGGCGCCGCGCCGCGCGGTGTTGATAGCCAGAAAACCCTAACCGTAGACCCAGCCCTGCGGTGGCTGGTGGCTATCATCAGCCACGGTAATGATTAACGTAAAGCGGCCTCGACCGAATAGGTCGAGGGCGTACATATTACAAAAAGCCTTTATTTAGTTTATTAAAATAGAAAATATTAATCGAGTGGTCTTTCTGAATGTACGGTTGGATAACCATTAGGCAAAGTGTAAGCTTTAAGAGCATCATATTCATCAAAAGGATAATTCCCGAAAGGATGCCGACAGGTTACCGTACCATTCTGTTTAGGGATTGATAACGGTTGCAGAGCTCGACTCGCCACATAATATTCACCATCGGTAAGGTCTAGAAAGTACACGTCATAAGCTACAGATATAGTATGCGTGCCATCCGTTTCAATATTATAAGAAAGAGCAGATGTGAACCAGCCAGCCTGTAATTTCACGTAATTCTCTTCAACCGTTTCGCCATCTTTAGCGAAAAATAGACTTTGGATGACACGTGTTGGTACTTTTTTCATAAACAATCTCCTTGTGGTTTTAACAGCGGTTGCTGTGAGAACAATATCCACAATTTTAGAGTGCCTATAAAACCATACCCGTTGTGCCTCCACCAGCAGACTGCATCGAAAAATAAAAAGTGTTTACGCGTGCTGTTTGGCAATAAAAAAGCCCCGATAAGGTATCGAGGCTGAGTCTTAAGTATTTACGCGAGTGCGAATATTGCTCGCTCAGGCGCTCTGCGCCAGCGGATCGACCAAGGCCAACGCGTTTTTCATCGCCTCGACCATGTCGCCGTCAACACAATAGTGACTGAACTCATCAAATTCGTTATCTGCGCACATCGTTACGCCCGCCTTGCGGTAGCGCATGGTCGATGGCACGGTATGCCCCGACGAGCTGTGCAATTCCCGAATGCCGATATCGACAAATTTATGCAGGTTGCTCAAACGTACGCCGGCACCGGCCATAATGATCGGGCCTTCGCTGGCGCGTTGCAAATCACGCAGTAACGGTATCCCCAACTCAGCGTTTTGCTGCTGGCCAGACGTCAAGATACGCGCTACGCCTAACTCAGTAAGTTGGTTGAGTGCCACCATAGGGTTTTGACACATATCAAACGCCCGATGGAAGGTAACCGCCATCTCTCCGCTCAGTTTCATGATCTCGCGCATACGGGGTAAATCGATATGCCCTTCATCATCCAGCATCCCGACCACCACCCCGGCAAAGCCCAAATCGCGCATTAATGAAATATCATTTTTGATCACTTCAAAATCGACGGCGGCGTAGCAAAAATCCCCGGCGCGCGGGCGCACAATCGGATGTACCGGGATCGTCACGCGTTCCCGCGCCACTAACAGTGAACCGTAACTGGGTGTTAACCCTCCTTCGCTTTGGCTTGAGCATAATTCTATGCGGTCGGCACCCGCGCGTTCAGCCGTCAGTGCGCAATCTACGCTATAGCAGCAAACTTCCAGTTTAATCATTGTCACCTCCGGATGACGGCTAAAATACATCCGCAGTTGTTAACGTCAGGGTTTCTGGCGTAGGCTCAACGCAACCGCGTGTAATCGATTTAAGGAACACTATGGCATTCAATTTTGATCAAGGGGTAGAACGCCGTCATAGCGGAAGCGTTAAGTGGGACAAATATCACGATCGTGACATTATTCCGCTGTGGGTCGCAGATACCGACTTCCAATCGCCACCCGCCGTGATCGATGCCTTGCAACAGCGAGTCGCGCACGGTGTGTTTGGCTATGGTCACCCCTCCGCTGAGCTGATTGCGATTTTCACCCGGCGCATGGTAGAGCGCTACGGCTGGCGCATCAAGCCCGAGTGGCTGGTTTTTTTGCCCGGTGTGGTTTGCGGTTTGAACCTTTGTGTACGAGCATTTACCGCCAATGGAGAAGTCACGCTGGCTCCCTCACCCATTTATCCACCATTTCGTCAAGCGGCCAAATATGCCGGACGCCGCCAATTGTCGATTCCGATGCAATTACAGCATCAGCGCTGGTTGCCGGATCTACAAGCCGCAACGGATCAACTCCGCGGCAATGAAAAACTGCTGCTGTTATGCAACCCACACAACCCCGGAGGTACCGTCTATCGCCCACAAGAATTGCTGGCACAGCACCAGTTCGCGCAAACTCACGGGCTGATTGTCTGTTCCGATGAAATTCATTGTGATTTGCTGCTGGAGCCGGGTCTGCAACATATTCCCTTTGTATCGCTGAATGAGGATGCCGCCCAGCGCAGCGTCACGTTGATGTCACCTTCCAAGACCTTTAACATTGCCGGACTGGGGGCATCTCTCGCTATTATCCCCAACCCACAACTCCGGCAAGCATTTTGCCGCGAACGCCGCGGGATAGTACCCAGCGTTGACATATTGGCATTGGTCGCGGCACAGGCCGCTTACCAACATGGACAAGCCTGGTTGGATCAACAGCTGGCTTATCTGCGTGCCAATCGTGATCTGGTGATAACGCAGATCAATGCCCTCCCCGGCATGCGCTTGCCGCCCATCGAAGCCACTTATCTGGCATGGATTGATTGCAGCGATTTACCCGTCGATAACCCACACGCATTTTTTGAACAGGCTGGCGTCGGGCTGAGCCCCGGGCTGGATTTCGGCGATCGGCGATATGTTCGGCTTAACTTTGGCTGCCAGCGTGCATTGCTGATTTGCGCACTGGATCGCATCGCGCACGCGGTTAACGCACTTCCCCATTAGCGACGTTCACTGGCGACAATATCGCGGATGGAATAGGGATGAAACTTGATGGTCACACTACCATCGGTAATCGCCAGCGTTGGATTCGGCAGACGTTCTCCCTCACCCTTTGGCGAACTTTGCTTTAGTTTGATACCCGGCGTCAGTAAGGCTTCATCAGGCATTAACGCCAGCGCGCGGGCGTACAAGGTTTCTGGATCACCACCGATCGCCAACTCGACATGCTCCCAGCCTTCATGCGGGTAACGTTTATCTCCGGGGAACGGCAGTTCCACACAATCGATGCACCAAGGCCCGAGTTCGATTGCGGTGCTCAGCGTAAACAAGCAAATCGGTCGACCATTAATCATCGCCTCTGACATCAGGCTACCGCACTGTAGTAACCCTTTGCGCCAACGTTCAGCAGTGGTGTTCTGGTGACAACGCACTGAAATGTGATCGGCAGTGAACTGCGCTAAATCCAGATGCAGCTTTGCAGCGAACGCTGTCAGGGCCTGTTCAAAGCGCGGTAAATCCAATGCCAGATCGTGTAATTCGGCAACGTTAGATAGGTTGGTCATAAAATTCTCACTGCAACATAAAAACATTTTCTGCCGCATAATTTACACTGCCGATGCCAGCATCGCCACTGCAAGTCAAGCGCTAGCCGCGCTAAACACCGCTCTGCCGAATAAAACAGCAATTTAGGCAAAGCGATTTATTGTCCACGCCAAACAGAAATATAATCGATGACAATTAACTAGGACTTTTCTTATTAAATTATTACTAATACTCCCTCAAATAAATCAGCGATAACTTTTTATTATTGATTCTGCTTCTCCTCATTCACTTTTATTATCAGCTTTGCAACCTTTGCCCTTTCTTTTGTTGCATTGATGTCTATTTTATGTAAAAAATATAAGATATCGATTTGTAAATAATGAGATTTTAACAAGAAAATATCGAGAGTTATCTTAAATTAATCCAGGTAAATTGCTTCAACCTAGCAATTAAGTTATTTTGAATTAATATTACAACAGAGATAATTCACCATGTTTCTTCTAACTGTATCGCTAATACTGGTTGTTATTGGTATTTATGCAATTTATCGTCATTTCAAAATACGCCGCGATAGTAGCTTAACAACACATCGTCGTTATAAAAAGCGCTAGCTTTTTTATTTCCGTTAATCTTTTTAAAGAATTAATTTATTTAATCTATTTTACAGACTATTTGGTGGTTATCGAGGCTCAGGTATTCGATCTGCCTCCACACTACGCCCTTGTTCAATCCGCGCCAACTGCTGACGCGGCGCATTCTATCGGTTACAATTGCGGACTGTTTCTGGAGGGACGCACCACGCGGCCCTCGTTCGTTATTTAAGGTATCCCGGTGAATATTCAGGCTCTTCTCTCAGAAAAAGTCAGCCAGGCGCTGATTGCCGCAGGCGCGCCTGCGGATTGCGAAGCTCAGGTTCGTCAGTCCGCCAAGGCGCAGTTTGGTGATTATCAGGCTAACGGCGTTATGTCCGTGGCCAAAAAACTCGGCATGCCCCCGCGACAACTGGCAGAAAAAGTGGTGGAACTGCTCGCGCTCGGCGATATCGCCAATAAAGTGGAGATCGCAGGACCGGGTTTCATCAACATTTTCCTAAACCCTGCCTGGGTCGCGCAGCAGGCCGATGCCGTGTTGCGTGCACCCAAGTTAGGAATCGCGCCGGTTGAACCACAAACCATCGTTATCGACTACTCAGCCCCCAACGTCGCAAAAGAAATGCATGTCGGCCATGTGCGCTCAACCATCATCGGTGATGCCGCAGCGCGTACACAAGAATTTCTCGGCCATAAAGTGATTCGCGCCAACCACGTCGGTGATTGGGGCACCCAGTTTGGTATGCTGATTGCCTATCTGGAAAAAATGCAGAATGAAAATGCCAGCGATATGGGCTTATCAGACCTTGAGAAGTTCTACCGTGAAGCGAAGAAAAACTACGATGAAGATGCCGAGTTCGCTGAGCGCGCCCGCAGTTATGTGGTCAAACTACAAGGCGGTGACCCATATTGCCTGACAATGTGGCGCAAACTG
Organism: Serratia sp. NPDC078593; assembly: GCF_050268245.1. Lineage (NCBI taxonomy): Bacteria > Pseudomonadati > Pseudomonadota > Gammaproteobacteria > Enterobacterales > Yersiniaceae > Serratia > Serratia sp. NPDC078593. The sequence goes on from NZ_JBNNGK010000023.1 coordinate 14,603, forward strand.
GTGAGCATCACTATGGCGCAGAACCAACTGGTGTATAACCGCCTCAATGTCACGCTGACCGAAGATGATGTGATGGGCGAAAGCCTGTACAACGCCATGCTGCCAGGCATCGTTGCCGATCTGAAAGCCAAAGGGCTGGCAGTGGAAAGCGAAGGCGCCACAGTGGTGTTCCTCGACGAGTACAAAAATAAAGATGGCGACCCGATGGGCGTTATCATCCAGAAGAAAGACGGCGGTTATTTGTATACCACCACCGACATCGCCTGTGCTAAGTATCGCTACGAAACGCTGGGTGCTGACCGAGTGCTTTACTACATCGATTCTCGCCAACACCAACACCTGATGCAAGCCTGGTCCATCGTGCGTAAAGCAGGCTATGTGCCGGAGTCCGTGTCGCTTGAGCACCACATGTTCGGCATGATGTTAGGGAAAGATGGTAAGCCATTCAAAACCCGTTCGGGCGGCACCATCAAACTGTCTGATCTGCTGGATGAAGCCATCGAGCGAGCAGAAAAGCTGATTGTCGAAAAAAATCCTGATATGCCAGCCGATGAACTGAAAAAGCTGGTCACGGCTGTTGGTATCGGTGCGGTGAAATACGCCGACCTGTCGAAAAGCCGTACCACTGACTACATCTTCGACTGGGACAATATGTTGTCGTTTGAAGGCAATACCGCACCGTATATGCAATATGCCTATACCCGAGTTGCATCGGTGTTCAAACGCGCAGGTATTGATGAAAGTACTCTGACAATGCCATTGGTGATGACCGAGGAGCGAGAAATCGCGCTCGCCACCCGCTTACTGCAGTTTGAAGAAATCATCACCGCGGTAGCCCGCGAAGGTACTCCGCATGTGATGTGTGCTTATCTGTACGATCTGGCGGGGCTGTTCTCCAGCTTCTACGAGCACTGCCAGATCCTGAATGCTGACAACGAAGAGGCGCGTCAAAGCCGTCTTAAACTGGCGCTGTTAACCGCCAAAACGCTGAAAACAGGGCTGGATACGTTAGGTATCGAAACCGTGGAACGCATGTAAGCCAGTTGAATGAAAGGGTTGCCGCTGCGACCCTTTCATTTTGTATGGCGTTTTGTCACCTCCACCGTCGGCTCAGCCTGCGCTTTATATTCAACACCCGCCAACAGCGGGCGCGGCGTGCCACGCCCCTACGGGGTTATGCCATCATGCGCTCACATGCCACCCGTGATAGCTACCATCGTAGTGGCCGGGCACGCCCAGCCAGTAATTTACGTCAACACCCGCCAACAGCGGGCGCGGCGTGCCACGCCCCTACGGAGTTATGCCATCATGCGCTCACATGCCATCCGTGATAACGGCCACCGTAGTGGCCGGGCATGCCCGGCCTGTGCTTTACATTCAACATCCGCCAATAATCAAGCGCGGTGTGCCACGCCCCTGAGGGCTTTTATAAAAGTGCGTTAAACCACGCGGCGCGCGAAGTCCCGCGGGCGGAAACCAAGCGCACCCAACACGCCAAAGTACGCCACGATGCCAGCTATCACCACCACCGACAGCCGCAGCAACCGCTCAAGCATGTTACCGTCGTCCCATGCTGGCATCAGCCATAATACCCCCACCAATACCGCAGACATTCCCACAACCGCCACAATCAGTTTAGTGAGGAACAGTGCCCAACCCGGCTGCGGTTGGAAAATATCCTGTTTACGCAATTGCCAATATAGCAATGATGCGTTCAGACAGGCCGCTAAGCCAATCGATAGCGATAGCCCGGCATGCTTCAGCGGGCCAATAAACGCCAGGTTCATCACCTGCGTCATAATCAGCGTTACAATAGCAATTTTCACCGGCGTCTTGATGTTCTGACGCGAATAAAAGCCCGGAGCTAACACCTTCACAACAATCAGCCCCATCAGCCCCACCGAATAAGCCACTAGCGCCCGTTGCGTCATGGCCGCATCAAACGCGGTAAACTTGCCATATTGAAACAGTGAAACGGTTAACGGTTTAGCGAGAATGCCTAACGCAACGGCGCTTGGTAGCGCCAGCAAGAAACACAGGCGCAACCCCCAATCCATTAACCGCGAATACTCATCCTGATTTCCGCTGGCAAAGCTTTTAGCCAGTGAGGGCAGCAAAATAGTCCCCAATGCGACACCCAACACGCCCGACGGAAACTCCATCAAACGATCGGCGTAATACATCCACGAAACGGAGCCTGATACCAAAAATGAGGCGAAAATAGTGTTAATGATCAGGGAGATTTGGCTCACTGACACCCCCAGGATCGCCGGCCCCATCTGGCGCAGAACGCGCCAAACGCCTGCATCGCGCAATTTAATGCGTGGCAATACCAACATACCAATCTTTTTCAAATGTGGCAGTTGATAGCCCAATTGCAGAACACCGCCGACCACCACAGCCCATGCCAGCGCCAGCACCGGCGGATTGAAATAGGGTGCTGCAAACAGCGCGAAGCCAATCATACTGACGTTAAGCAACGTCGGCGCAAACGCCGGAATCGAAAATCGGTTCCAGGTATTGAGAATCGCCCCCACCAAAGAGGCTAACGAAATCAGCAAAATATAAGGAAAAGTGATACGCAATAGCGATGAGGTCAGCGCAAATTTATCCGGTGTGTCAGCGAAACCCGGCGCGGTAATAAAGATAACCCACGGTGCCGCCAGCATTCCCAACACCGTCACAACGGCCAAGACCAAGGTTAGCAAACCAGAAACATACGCAACGAAGGTACGCGTCGCCTCTTCACCCTGCTGACTTTTATACTCCGCTAGGATCGGTACAAAAGCCTGCGAAAATGCCCCCTCGGCGAAAATTCGTCGCAGCAAATTTGGCAACTTGAACGCGACGAAGAAAGCATCCGTTGCCATACCGGCCCCAAAAACGCGTGCAACGATGGCATCACGCGCAAAGCCAAGCACCCGAGAAAACATCGTCATCGAGCTGACGGCTGCCAGTGATTTGAGTAGATTCATGTGGTTTGAATAATACCGTAGAATATCAACGCCTGCGGATGCAGGCGTCAGTGTAAAAAAGTGGCTTCAGTTTACGCATCCGCGACAGAATAGCCACCGCCAACTGTTACATCGCGTTACCTGACAACCCCGCATCGCGGAGCATTTTCTCGATCAACCGTTGGGCGACGATTGCCTGCTCACCGGACGTCTCTGGCATAGTCTGGTTACTCACCGACTCGATAAAATGCCGCACCGCACCGTCAAAACCGCGCTGTGTCAGTGTGGTCTGCCAACCGGGAGTCGGTTGCTCAACGATACCGTGGCGATCTTCACGCAGCCATTGACGCATGTCATTAAGCTGATATCGCGCGCCGTCGGTCACCGCCTGAATGCTTTCACGTTGGCTGCCCGCCCGCCGGTGCATGCTGGTAGTAACCAACGTATCACCGCATTGAAAATGATGCTCGGCGTACAGCATTTCGCCAGCCTCTGTCGCTTGCACACTACCGGTTATCGCCGCAGCCGTACCGCCACCAAGCCACAATGCGGTATCCACCACATGCAAATAGTCGTCCAGCAACGTAAAGCGCAAGCCATGCGGCCCGACGCTGTTGGCACGGTGTTTATCCATACGAATAGAGGCTGGGTACTGCATTTGCTGTTTCAACTGCCGATACAGCGGCGCGAAACGGCGGTTAAACCCTACCATCAGCGTTTTACCGCGCGCCTGTGCCAGCGCGATCAGTTGCTCACTTTGCGAGAGCGTTTCCGCCAAGGGTTTATCAACATAGACGTGTACCCCATATTCCAAGAGCTGCTTGACCACGGGAAAATGGCTGGCGGTGCTGCTGTGAACAAAAACCGCGTCGCACTGCTCGGCCAGCAGATCCAAACGAGAGAAACGCGCCATACGGTAACTGTCACATACCTGCTGCGCTTTTTGTTGATTAGGAGAAAAACCGCCCACCAATTGCCACTCTGCCGCCTGACTGAGAATCGGCAAATAGGCTTTTTGCGCAATCCCACCAAGCCCGACCACGCCAATACGTAATTTATTCATCGCCGCCCCGCGCAATCAACTGTTGCAGTTGCTGTTTTAAGCTGGCAACTTCTAATTCCAGCACGGCGACACGTTCACTTAATGGCCCCTCATACACCGCACCCTCGCCTTGCAGCGCTACGGATTCCGTCGCACCGCTGAATAAATGCATAAACCGGCTTTCGCGCTTACCGGCTTCACGAGCCAATCGCTCGACAAATGGCCCGTCTTCACGCACGGTGAGTTGTTGTAATGTCTGCTCTACTTCGCCAACGTCGCTGAAATCATGCATTCGCGCAGCACGCGTACGTAATTCACCGGGAGTTTGTGCACCACGCAATAGCAACGTGGCGATCAGCGCTAATTCAGCGGGAGACAGTTTAAGCTGGCCAAATTCAGAGTTGCAAAAGCGCTGTTCGTATTTCACCACGCGGTTACCAAAACCACTCAGCGTACGTAAGAAGTGTTTCTTTAGTAGCAGATCGAGCGTTTGCTGTACGTCACTTTCGCTCAGTTCCATCACCGGTTCGCGGTTGGTTTTTTGATTACAAGCCAGCGTAATGGCATTGAGAGACAACGGATATTGATCGGGAGTGGTAACCTGTTTTTCCAACAGGCAGCCAATCACTCGCGCTTCTTTCGCGCTTAAATCGTATTTCATTTTTCTGACCTCAGCGTGGCGGTAGCCATTCTTTATTGGTTAACGCGGTCAATATATGATCCTGCCACTGCCCGTTGATGAGCAGATAATCCTTGGCGTAGCCTTCACGTTCAAACCCAAGCCGGGTAAGTAATGCCCCACTGCGATGATTATGCGGCATATAGTTCGCCATAATGCGATGCATACGCTGCTGACGCAGCATATAACGGTTGGCCGTTTGCAACGCCTCGTACATCAGGCCCTGCCCTTGCCATTTTTGCCCCAGCGAATAACCCAGAAAACAGGCGTGAAACGAACCGCGCATAACATTACTGAAATTGGCGACCCCACGAACCTGTGTTTCATCGTGATCGAGCAGAATAAAATAGTAAGCGCTGCCCTGTTTTTGCATTTCAGTGATCATACCTAGACGCGCCTGCCAGCCCGAAGGATAGCAGTGGCTCTCGTCACGCACCGGTTCCCACGGTTTAAGGAATGCGCGGTTTTCGGCATAATAATCTGCCAACCGATACGCATCGCGCTCATGCACTAAACGGACAACCAATCGGTCGGTGGTAAGACGTACTTTTGGTGATGCAGAGCGATAGCCGAACATCATTTCCCCCGCTGTCAGAACGGTTCGATAGAAAGAGAGTGATACACCGCCGGAACAGAGATTCATCGCGAAATAGCGGGTAGCGTTATTTTTCATCGGCTGGCGTAGAACCGCACTTGCCCTGCGTTAATATAACCGTAGCCTGCCCCGTAGGTAAAATTTACCCGCTCAGTAAATCATCATTCGGCGTGATTTTTGTTTTTTGCCGGTGTTCTTGCCATCGTGTTGTCTGCATGCTCTGCTTTTCGTGATAGCTGCTATTCTGATAGTGAAAATATCAATAGGAGTTGTTGGCATGTCAGAAACAAACTTACCGCAATTATTAGAACATATGGTACTGAATTTGCGCATGATCTATGCGCGCTCAACCCTGATGGAGAAGGCGCTGGCGCATATTCTTGCCGATAACACCACGCTAAAGAACGATGTGATTAAGCAATTACAAATGGTCAGTGCCACTACCGAGCGCGATAAAATCGATTTAGAACAGGCACGCATACATTTAATTGAAGTGATCAATGCCGCTCCAGCCAAAAAATAATGCCCAACTGCCCGCGTTGATCGCGGGCTAGATCACATTACGCATCTTCCAACAAGAAAGCCGTGTGGCAGCCTCAGTATGCTGTAATAGCTTTTGCCCTAAAACCAGAGAACCGGAGCAAGCATGAAACTGTTTATTTACGATCATTGCCCATTCTGCGTTAAGGCCCGCATGATTTTTGGCCTCAAAAACCTACCGGTACGGCTGGTGACCCTGCTTAACGATGATGAGCTCACACCGATCAATATGATTGGTAAAAAAATGGCACCTATACTGCAAAAAGATGACGGTAGTTATTTACCTGAAAGCATGGATATTGTGCATTACATAGATACATTGGATGACCAGCCGGTACTGACCGGGAAAACCAATCCGGCGATCAATGAATGGCTGCAGCAGGTCGACGATTACAGTGGCACACTGTTGCTGCCGCGTTTTGCTCAAGCTGATTTCGAAGAGTTTGCTACCGACAGCGCCCGCCAGTATTTCACCGATAAAAAGCAGACGGCTATCGGCAACTTTGCCGATCATCTCGCCAATAGTGCAGACTTAATAACCCAGTTGGAACGCGATCTCCAGTCACTGGCTGAATTGATCGTCGCGCCGAATGCCGTGAATGGCAAACTTTCAGAAGATGATATTCACCTATTCCCGCTGCTGCGTTCGCTGTCAATTGTCGCTGGCGTGACGCTGCCAGAGAACGTTGAGGCCTACCGTAATCAACTGGCCAAGATCAGTGACATCCCGCTGCTGCTAGATATGGAACACTAATTTCCGTTCGCGATAAGGGAGTGGCGCGCCGATGTTAAAAATGTTTTTTGTTACCGCCCGCGATCGGGCTCGGCTAGCAGAAATATCTGCCGTGCTGATCCGCCACGGTTTGCAAGACATCGTTCGGCTGCTTGGCCTTAATACCTTACTCGGCACCACCGTTGGCGGCCAACGTGATGACGGTAGCCAGCAATCATTACCTGAGCGTCTGCGCGCCGCGCTGGAGTCCCTAGGCCCAACCTTTGTTAAGTTTGGCCAGATTCTCGCCACGCGATCCGATCTGCTGGATAAAAACTGGACCGATGAACTTGAGCGCCTGCACTGCCAAGTGAACATGTTACCGTGGCATATAATGGCGGCTCAGGTGCAGGCCGATCTTGGTGTCGAACCGCAGCAAGCATTTGCTGAATTTGATAGCGAACCCTTGGCCGCCGCATCGATGGCGCAAGTTTATCGCGCTCGATTGCACAGTGGTGAAGCCGTCGTTGTTAAAGTGTTGCGCCCTGGTTTGGCAAAAACTATTCAGGCTGACCTACGTTTACTGGCGTATCTGGCGGAAACCGTCGAACAGCAAAGTCCAGCCCTAGCGCGCTATCGCCCCCAGCAAATGGTGCGCACGCTCGCAACGGCGCTCAATCATGAACTGGATCTGACTCATGAAGGGAATAATTGTGATCGGGTTGCACAACAGTTTAGCCATCAGCCTGAGATAGTTATTCCCAAAATATATTGGCAATGGTCCTGCAAACGATTACTGGTACAGGAATTTCTACCCGGTATTACACCTATCAATCCGCAACAGTTAGCCGAGGCGGGTTTCGATGGCCCCTTGTTAGCTACACGCGGCGCGCAGGCTTTCATGCGTATGGTGCTGGAACACCGCCTCTACCACGCCGATCCGCATCCTGGGAATGTGATGGCGCTCCAGGATAACCGCGTCGGCTTTATCGATTTCGGTATGGTCGGCCAACTTTCGCAACAGCGACGTAACCAGTTGTTGGTGATATTACAATCCATTGCAGAACGCCAGAGTGAAGGGATCGTCAATACCTTGATCGCTTGGTCTGACAGCACTGAGTTAGATGTATTGGATCTTGAGTTAGCGGCACAAAATTTTCTGGATAAACAAGCCTCATCCACACTGATGCTCGGCAAAGCCTTGACCGATTTATTCGTCATGGCGCGCGAACACCGATTGGCGCTACCGCCCGATTTGGTGCTGCTCTTTAAAGCGCTGATCACCGCCGACGGCGTTTTGCATCGGTTAGATCCCGCTTTCGATATTGTCGCCACGCTAAAACCCATGCTGCAACAGGTGATGTTACAACGCTACGCACCGAAAGCAGTGCATCAACGGATGCTCAAACTCGGGGCGGAGGCGCTAGACGCCAGTGATGAATTGCCGCAAGCCATGCGTTTACTCATCCGTCGTATGAAACGTGGGCAACTCAACGCCGACATTAACCTCACAAACCTGCGTCAGCTCAGTCAATCGCTCGAACGGTCGGCGATAACGCTTGCAATCGCTATTGTTACCGCGGCATTTGCTCTTGGGCTGGCACCGTATTTGATGCAATCTACGCTGCGGCTATGGGGTATTCCGCTGTTTCCCGCACTCGGCGGTTTGGCCTGCATCGCCGGTGTGGTGCTTTTGGCACTGCGCCTGCGACGTTAAGCATATTCAGCGTTATCCGATAGGCGATTTGGCGTTTCCCACGCACTATCGTTCCACTTCATGCTTAAACCTTGGTTAGCGTGACGATGAATGTTTATATACCCGTCATACTTCACGTTGCATGTGTGTTGGCTGCACTCGTTCACCCGAATCACTTACCCGTGTAAGCTCATCGGGATTCACTTCCTTGCCGTCTTCCTGCAATGCGAATTATTTAGGGTATAATGACAAATCAATTAATTAACTGCCGTTGTTTTGCTTGGCGGTCTAATGAGGCCAGTATGAGAAAGATTTTTATGTGTATCGCCGCACTGATGTTCGTCGGCGTGGTTGCCGGATGTAATCAATTAACGCAGTACACCCTGAGCGAGCAAGAAGTGAATGCATATCTGCAAAAGCACAATGATTATCAGAAGCAAATCGGTGTGCCAGGGTTGGTTGATGCCCACATCGTACTGACTCAGTTGCAAAGCCAGATTGGCCGCAGTGAACCCGGTAAAGTGACATTGACCGGCAATGCCAAAGTCGATATTACCTCAATCCTTGGGCCACAAGCCGCCGATATGCAACTGACGCTGAAAGCGCAACCGGTCTACGATCGCGAAAAAGGTGCAATCTTCCTGAAAGATATGGAACTGACAGATTACAAAATACAGCCGGAGAAAATGGATACGGTGATGAAGGCATTAACACCTTATCTGAACCAGTCGTTAAAAAGCTACTTCAATCAAAAACCGGCCTACGTGCTAAATCCTGACAACAGTAAAGCGGAAGCCATGGCGCGTAAATTGGCGAAAGGGCTGGAAGTCAAACCCGGTCAATTAGTGATCCCGTTCACCGACTAATATATTAGGGCGCAGCCCACGCCGCGCCCTGTTGTTTTGTGCACCACACCTTGTTCGCTACTTTACTGCGCATTCAACTCGCCAAGAGTGGTTGATTACTCTTCTTGTGCGGCCGCGCCATCGTCTAAATCTTCATACTCAGCTAACTCATCACGCATCGCCTGCAAGGCATTACGGGTGATCTCCGCCAGTGTGCGGTAAAAACCCGTGGTCGCATGCGCTTCAACTTTCCCCAAGAAACGACCGCACCATGGCAACAAAAACGTATCGAACAGGGTGATTTGCGCTTGGGCTTCATCTTCCTGAGATTGGTCTTCCAGCCAAGACGATGCCAGTAACAAAGAACCAAAATGGTCAGCCGGCGCTTCGCCAAGCGGCATGCCGCGCTGTTGCAAAAAAGTACGCACATCGCTCTGCGTTACACCGTCAACATAGGCTGAACGAAACGGAGAGACGCTGCATTCGCTGCCAACAAATAGCGCGTTAAAATCGGCAGCCAGTAAGTGGGGCTCGCAGTCATGCTGTAAACGCGTCAACAATTCATCCTGCTCTAGCGGCCAGTGTTGTTGCAATTTACCTTCTTTAATTAACGTAAACAAAGGCACCAGCAGCGGATCTTGCGGTTGACGGTAGAACAGCGTGCCAAGCACGCGACAGACGATGGAGAACTCATTCATGATAAAACCTTAGACAAGGTGTTAAATTTGTCGTGACAATGTCACAGATTAGCTAATTCTGCAATCGCTGGTTTGCCACGCTGCTCAAGGAAATCCAACAGCCGTCGCGGGCTAGCGTTAAGGATTCGCGCCTGCGGGAATGCCACCTCCGCAATAACCCGCTCACAATGCTCAAAGTTACCTAGGGACATAGCGATGTGAGAGTCCGATCCCAGCGCTAACCAACCGCCAGCGTCACGCACGGCGGCAGCAATCGCCCTGCAGTTTACTTCACTGCCTTTGCGTGAGTGGGTAAATGATGAATTATTCAATTCCAGGGCGACATTATAATGCGCCGCTGCCGCAGCCACTTCGGCAATATCAATCGGATAACGCGGGTTGCCTGGGTGGCTGATTATATGCACATCGCCTTGCGCCATCGCCGCAATCATCGCTTGGGTGTTAAACGCTTTATCCTGCGGCGGCAATACCGGCTCATGGAAACCGGCAATGATCACATCTATGGCATTCAGCATCGGCCCAGTGCAATCAATATCACCGTCGATATTCTTAATATTGGCTTCGATGCCGCGTAAGATACCTACACCATCCACCACGCGTGGCCAAACGTGCATATTCATAAAGTGCCAATAATGCGGCGCATCGGCCATATCTGGCCCATGGTCGGTAATGGCAAACAATTTAATGCCCTTTTGCTTCGCTTCGGCAATGTAATCATGCAACGTGCTATACGCATGGGTGCTGGCAACGGTATGCATATGTAAATCAACGGGGTACATTGTTACTCCTTGTTATCTTCCTGCTCTTATCAACGCAACAGGGGGCTATTCATTTAGCATAGCAGCAACCCCAACGACGCAGAACATTAATAGCCTCGTGTTATATCAACCAGCCCCGATGGTATTTCACCAGATTCGATAGCCTGAATATTACGTGCAATCGCATCCATCGCCTGCTGCGGTAAGGTTATCGCGGCGATATGCGGCGTAAGGGTAACTCGCGGATGACGCCAAAACGGGTGCGCTGACGGGAGTGGCTCGTTGGCGAACACGTCCAACGTTGCAGCAGCGAGTTGCCCCTGAGTGAGTGCTGCCAGCAGATCGTCTTCCACCATATGCGCGCCGCGCGCCAGGTTAATGAGATAGGCGCCCTGCGCTAGCTGGGAGAATAGCGCATGATTGAGAATGCCTACCGTTTCTGGCGTGTTGGGCAGCAGGTTGATCAGCAGCTTCGTCCCGGCAAGAAACGCCGCACGCTGATCCTCACCGGCAAAACTGGTCACCCCGGCGATCTGCTTGGCGCTGCGGCTCCAACAGCGGACATTAAAACCAAACTCCACCAGTTTCTGCGCCACGCTTTTGCCTAACACCCCGGCGCCAAGAATACCTATGGTAAAGTTTTCCTGCTGATGCGGGGATAACGGTTGCCACTTCCCCTGCTGTTGCAGTAATTGATACTCATCAAAACGGCGGAAATAACGCAGAACGTAACTTAGCGCATATTCCTGCATCTGCTGCGCCATGCCGGTATCCTCCAAACGTACCAGCGGCACGCCTCGCGGCAATGTGCCAGGGTGCTGTCTCTCCTGTTGCATAATCGCATCAACCCCTGCCCCCAGCGCAAATATTCCTTGCAAGTCTTGTCGCTTGGCCAACATTTCATAAGGTGGCTGCCACACCAGCGCATAATTCGCAGGCTGATCATCACCGGCCTGCCAGGCACGTACGTTAGCCGTTGGCAGACGTTTTCGCATTCCTGAGAGCCATTGCTGCACATCAAAGAATGGATGATAAAAAATGATATCCATTGCACGCTTCTCCGCTATTTTTTGCTTGAGTCCAAGATTTCCGTTATTTGCCGACAGATGCAAGGCGTCATCGTAAAAATACAATAGCCCCGCTGATCGGGGCTATAACGGAATTAGCATTGACGGTAACGCGATAACTTACGCCTAATCGATGCGTACTTCACGCCGAATCAAACGACGCAGTAGCGGTATTAACAGTAATAAGATAACACCTACCGTTGCCGCTCCCCATCCTAACAAACTGAAAATGTGACTATACCCTGGGTTAGTTTGCAACGGTGTACTGCCACTATTTTCTGGCATCAAGCCAGAGACATAACCCGCCAATACCGACGCGACGCCGGTCACCATCATCCAGCACCCCATCATCACCCCCTGATAGCGTGCAGGTGCCAATTTACCGATCATCGCGTAACCGATGGGCGAGATCATCAGTTCACCAATGCTTTGCAACACATAACTGATTGCGATCCACTTGAACGCCACCAGTCCGTCGCCGCCGGCCATGCTGATCCCCAATGGCAATACCAACATGCCAAGACCAATGCAGAACAACGAGCCGGCGAACTGTAATGGAATATCGATACGACAGCCGCCAGCACGCAGGCGATTAAACCACCATGCCAGCAGCGGCCCACCCAAAACAATCACCAATGTGTTGATGTTCTGCAGCCATTGCGGCGCGACACGAATACCGTACACATTCAGATCGATATTATGTTCAGAGAACAACATCAACCCCATAGGCGCCAGTTGATACAACATCCAGAAGACTAGCGATCCGAGCGCCAAAATCAAGTAAGCGGTCATACGCCGACGTTCGTCTCGCGGATGATGGCGCAATGTCACTACGCACAACATCAAAAAGATGGCGATCCCCAACCCGATAACGAAATGGCCGCTAAATTCTGCGTGAGTCAACATCACCCGAATGATTGGCACCAGAGCCACCAAGACTCCCAGACCGACCAACATTCGCCAGCGGTATTGGCTCGACGTAACGTCGCGCAGTGGGGTACTAATATCGGCCAGAATGCGCCAGCGTGCTGCGGCGACGATAATGGCAGCGGCATTGCCTAACGTAGCAAACAGGAATAACGCACGATAATTCTCAGTCAGTTGAAAATATCCCGCGACGCTAAAGCCAACAAAGAAGCCTAGGTTCATACCGGCATAATTCCACAGGAAAGCGGACTCTCGTCGATCATCCTCGGGGCTAAATCTTTGCGTCAGCATCATGTTGATGCAGGTCACATTCAGCCCACTACCGGTTAGGAACATCGCCAGCCCCCAGTACAGCCCCCCTACGCCAGCAACAGCGATCAGCGCGCACCCTATCACTTGCAACACCATGCCGAGCACAAACAGGTTGCGGTTACTCAGAAAACGGCCACCCAAATAGCCGCCAAACATATGTAATCCGTAGTTGAAGGCACCGAATACGCCCATCATGGCATTGGCATTACCTTCGCTGAACCCTAAGCGCTTAGTGGCATACAGCACCAAGGTTGAGTACAGCACGGCAAAACCCAGCGTAGCGAAAATTTGGATAAAAAAGAGCGCTCCCGCACCGGGAGGGATGGCATGGCGCTGCTGCGCTGCCGAAGTGGAGTCCGATGAAGTCAAAACAAACCTCTACTGCATTATTATTTAGTTGATCAGTTCCTGTCTGCGCCTGGGACCGCCGGGCGATCTCAATGCCAGGCGATATTCCTTACGAATACTACCGTGTTTGCCCCATCATTTAGCGACACATCTGACTAAGAATCCAGTATTAATGCATATAACCGCATAGTTTGCGAATAATTTGCCGACAAATCAACCTATCGAATATGTTGTCGCCGAATTATTCGGCTGAAACCTGGCAAATATAGAAAAAGAGGGATGTTCGCGCGTTTCTGTGGGGAAAAATTATGCGCATCGTTGGTGAAATCAGCAAATTGCTGCAAGTTTAACTAAACGATCGCTGAGAGCGAATAAGAGTGTTGACGCTAGAATCAGTTTCTCCTACATTAGCGCCGTCGGCAACGCAAAGCGTTACTGGCAACAATATGGTGAGGTGTCTGAGTGGCTGAAGGAGCACGCCTGGAAAGTGTGTATACGTGTAAGCGTATCGAGGGTTCGAACCCCTCCCTCACCGCCATATTTTACGAAAAAGCCTGAACTCGCGTTCAGGCTTTTTTACGTTATATTGCCCATTCCCGAGGGAGAGTCCTCGACTGAATTCGACAACACGCCTGCGTTTCTAACCGCCTCAAGCGACCTGCCGACAGAGTTCAGCGGCTCAAGCCCTTCTTTTTTCTCCCAACCTGCGCTAAGCCCGTGTTTATACTCGCGGATACCGTCTATCATTCCGCAATATTTGGATCCGTCGCACAATGAGACGTTGCGCTGATCACCCAACGCTTTCTTTTTCATTTCGAACATCGTGCCAACTTGCAGGTAACAGCAATTAATGCCTGAGTTTCCACCAAAGCGAACACGGCTTAATCACCCGCAACAAAACAACTAAAATAAGCTTGACCCATGAGCCGCCACTCCCTATAGTAGCGCCCCGTTGCACTGACACGTTCAGCGCGGCGAAAACGGTGAGGTGTCTGAGTGGCTGAAGGAGCACGCCTGGAAAGTGTGTATACGCGAAAGTGTATCGAGGGTTCGAACCCCTCTCTCACCGCCAAATTCTACAAAAAAGCCTGAACTTTTGTTCAGGCTTTTTTGTTTTATTCCTAACCAAGAGCGCGCAATATACGCCCTCAGCAAAGTCAAGAAAACGCCCACCCCCTGAAAGCGCCCCTCTATCTTTTTGGCAAATTCACCGGCATCAAATACGCTGTACCGCATCCCCCCCCCTGCCCCCGTGAAACGCCATCCGATTTACTTCACCAACTGCGAAAACTGCATTAGTTTGCTGCATACAACACGATTCTTTCCGCTGCGTTTAGCCTGATATAAAGCGGCATCAGCCGTCGACATCGCTTTCGCCATCGACATGCCCGGCAAATAAATCGATGTGCCAATTGAGATGGTGATACGTAAGCCAGCCCCCTCACAGACATCAAACACGGTATTTTCCACATTGCTACGGATACGCTCCGCCACACGGGCAATGACCTGAGGATCAACACTGGCAGTAATGACAATAAATTCCTCGCCGCCATAACGCCCAACAAAATCTTCACCGCGAACACTTTCATGCAATAAACGCCCTACGCTTGCCAATAACATATCGCCGGACAAGTGCCCATGGGTATCATTGACCTTTTTGAAATCATCCAAATCCAGAATCATAAGGCCACAAGGCCGGCGCTCGCTGCTTTGCAGCTTTAATTTATAATCAACGCTGGCACGGTTATTGATGTGCGTTAGGCTATCCGTCGTCGCTCTGGCACGCATTGAGAAATAAGCGTGAATATGTTGCTGTTTGAAGTTAAGCGCGTGATAACAAATAGCCAGACACAAGGCCGAGATCCCCTGATAAACGAGAATATCAAACCATAGTACCTGCATATCGACCAAAAAACTGACCAACACCACGCGATACAGGGCAATCGCACCAATCGTAAGATAAAAGACTCGGTGCGTTTTTTTCAGCCACACCCGTGAAAACAGCAGCGGCAATAAGATAGAGGCCACAAACAGATTGTCGACGGTCAAACCACCGGTGAATCCGATCGAAATCAGATAGCACACTAACCCGCTGACGCCCCCGCCAAAAAACGTGACCAAAATCATCGGAATCATTCCGAAGCTATAATAAACACTGTGGGTTAACACGAGACGGTCCTGATTCAAATAAAGCACCGCTAAGCCCGCGAGCAGACCGAACAAAATGCGCTTCCAGAGATCAGAGCGGTAAGAGAATGGGGAACTTTTACTGAGGGCAAAATAACTCACGGATAACGTGGCATATGTAATGCATGCATCACTATAAAGCGTAGATATGGACGCAGTATATGTCATATAATTTCGGTCTACCCCTGGCGATAACTGAATGATTTGTTTTATAAATTGAGAACAAATCCCTGTCTCACCCTGTTCGAACCGGCACATATTACGCGAGAAAATAAAATATTAGCAGCGTAATGTGTTAATTCGGCAACCCTATTTTGGCACAAACGCATACCCTTATGATTATAAAGGCTTTGTTATTATCTTCGCCATGCGGTCTGATTTTTCGACGTCCTTACATCATGGTGGGATTAGCAGATTTTTGTCATTGAATCCCCCTTCACCCCATAGCCTGTGAGTTTAACGGATAAGGGGAATATAGCAGAGTAATGAAATGCTTGTTTTTTCCTAATTGTATTGACTCACATCTAGAAACTACTGTGGCAAAAGGCGTATGGTACCCCATCGGTACGTCAAGACGGACCTCATCTGGCCCGCCACACCTTTCTTTTTCCAGAGTTGGTTTGCACTTTAGATGAAAACGCACGAAATTAACGGTATTCGTCCGTTCAGCGCGCTAATAGACGCGTGCTGGCGGGAACCTTACACTTTACAGCGCCTGTTGAAAGACGCCATTGCTGGCGTCACCGTCGGCGTCATTGCAATCCCATTGGCCATGGCATTGGCGATTGCCAGTGGCGTTCCCCCGCAGTACGGTCTTTATACCTCTGCCATCGCCGGTATTGTTATTGCTATCAGCGGTGGCTCACGCTACAGCGTCTCCGGCCCTACGGCGGCTTTTGTGGTGATCCTTTACCCGGTATCACAACAATTTGGTCTGTCAGGTCTGCTGGTCGCCACCTTGTTATCCGGTATCTTTCTGGTGATGATGGGGCTGGCGCGGTTCGGCCGTTTGATTGAATATATTCCGCTGTCGGTCACGCTCGGTTTTACCTCAGGTATTGCCATTACCATTGCCACGTTGCAAATCAAAGATTTCTTCGGCCTGCACATTAATGCGATGCCGGAAAACTATGTGGGTAAAGTGTCGGCATTGCTACACGCCATGCCAACGCTGGATACCGGCGATACCTTAATTGGTGTCATAACCTTAGCGGTGCTGATTTACTGGCCGAAACTGGGCCTACGCATACCCGGCCACTTACCCGCCCTGTTAGCAGGCACTGCCGTCATGGCTGTACTCAATATGTTTGACCACCCTGTGGCAACGATTGGCTCACGTTTCGGCTATTTGCTCGCCGATGGTACCCAAGGCCACGGCATTCCTCCGGTATTACCCCAATTGGCGCTGCCGTGGGATCTCCCCGATATTAACAACCGGCCAATGACGCTGAGTTGGCAAACGCTCTCTGCCCTGTTGCCAGCGGCATTTTCAATGGCGATGCTTGGGGCAATTGAGTCACTGTTATGTGCGGTAGTACTTGATGGTATGACAGGTAAAAAACACAACGCCAATGCTGAGTTGATCGGCCAAGGTGCCGGTAATATCATCGCCCCCTTCTTTGGCGGCATTACGGCGACCGCCGCAATTGCCCGCTCCGCAGCCAATGTTCGCGCGGGTGCCACTTCTCCCATTTCGGCTATTATCCACGCCTTGCTGGTTCTGTTGGCGCTGTTGGTATTAGCGCCTTGGCTATCTTACCTGCCATTAGCGGCGATGGCCTCGCTGCTGTTATTGGTAGCCTGGAACATGAGTGAGGCGCATAAAGTCATGTATTTATTGCGGCGGGCACCCAAAGACGACATTTTAGTGATGTTATTGTGCATGTCACTGACAGTGTTATTCGACATGGTGATCGCCATTACTATCGGTATGGTATTGGCATCACTGCTATTTATGCGGCGTATTGCACGCATGACACGACTTAGTGAATTAAGCTCTACCCACAACCGTTTAGTATTACGGGTCAATGGCCCGCTATTTTTTGCAGCCGCTGAGCGGATTTTTACCGAGTTAGTCGTCCGTAGCGAAAATTACCCGATCATTGTGCTGCAATGGGATGCCGTCCCCGTGCTGGACGCAGGTGGTTTGAACGCCTTACAACGTTTTATCGATGCGCTGCCGGCCGGTAAACAATTAGTCATTACCGATATTCCGTTCCAACCGTTAAAAACGCTGGCTCGGGCGCACGTGCAGCCTATCGTCGGAAGGTTGTCTTTCTATGCAACCTTGTCTGAAGCATTAGCCGAACTCGACGGCCAATAAACAACAAGGCCCAACATCATGTCGGGCCATAAAACAACGGATAACGCCGTTATTGCTTTACGCTGTTGGCGGCACATATCGTGCCCCAGCAAAGCGTGATTGGGTTAGCGCAAGGTGAATCGCCTCACCGCGAACCTCTTGACTCACGCGATCTCAGTTGCTGGTATCTAATTCAGGGAAGCTTTTGACCAAATCATCAATCGCTTTCATCTGTACCAAGAATGGTTCGAGTTTATCCAACGGCAACGCTGATGGGCCATCACACTTGGCACTGTTTGGATCTGGGTGTGCTTCGATGAATAAACCCGCCAGCCCCACCGCCATCCCTGCACGCGCCAATTCAGCCACTTGGGCGCGACGGCCGCCAGAAGCCGCACCGAATGGATCGCGAGTTTGCAGCGCATGCGTGACATCGAAAATCACCGGATGCCCGTCAGTGACGTTCTTCATCACGTTAATCCCGAGCATATCAACCACCAGGTTGTCATAGCCAAAGTTGCTGCCACGATCGCACAAAATCACCTGATCGTTGCCGCCTTCTTTGAACTTATCAACAATATTTCCCATTTGCCCAGGGCTAACAAACTGCGGTTTTTTCACGTTAATCACTGCACCGGTTTTTGCCATCGCTTCGACCAGATCGGTCTGTCTTGCCAAAAAAGCGGGCAACTGGATCACATCAACCACTTCAGAAACCGGCTGAGCCTGAGCGGCCTCATGCACGTCAGTGATAATTTTCACGCCGAAAGCTTTTTTGATGTCTTCAAAGATACGCATCCCTTCGTCCAAACCGGGACCACGGTAGGAGTGGATTGAAGAACGGTTGGCCTTATCAAAAGATGCTTTAAAAACGTAGGGAATGCCCAGTTTTTGCGTCACGGTGACGTAGTGTTCGCAGATGCGCATCGCCAAATCACGTGATTCAAGCACGTTCATACCGCCGAACAGCACAAATGGCAGGTCGTTCGCTACCTTGATGTCGCCAATGCTAACCACTTTCTGTTTCATGCTTACGCCTTTGTTGATGGTAAATCGAAGGGATTAATGCAGCGTGACCTGTTTCGGTTCAATCGCGTGTATCTGTACTTTGATCACTTCACTGACCGGATCTTCAGGACACTGCTCGACAAAATAGTTAAGGTCGGATATCGCAATATGGTTGCATTCCAGTTGCGCGTATATTAAACCGCGATCGCGAATCTCGTACGGATCGTCGGGGTCAAAACACAACACGGTTTCGCTGGCGCGCAAAGCCATTTCCATCTGTTTCTCTTCCATCAGGGCGGCCTTAAGCGTGTCCAACATCTTGCGTACCACCATAATGTTTTCCGACTCATCCAGGTCGTCATCTTCCAGCTCTGCGCTTAGACCCAGATTGCCTTTGATCCAGACTTCTAGCGTATGCTCATTTAGCGTTTCTCCGTTGATCGGATTGATTAACCACATCTCTTCATCCATCCAATCCGCTCGCAGGATCAATTGAGTAGGGAAAATCACCGGCATCAGTGGCAAATCTAACTGGTGAGCTATATGCAGAAAAATAGTGCCGAGCGAAACCGGCGTACCTTGTCGCCCTTCCAGCACTTTATCCAACCAGATCGCATCTGAAAGACGATACACACCGCTTGCGCCACCAAAACCCCATGTTTTATAAAACAGCTCAATGAGTGCATCCAATTGCTGTTCCTGACTGATATCTTCTGGCACCGCGGCTCGCGCTTCGTCAGTCAACTGTTGCAACTGACGTGCCACTTCTGCGGTTGGAAAATCACGCCGTACCGCTTGCGACACCAACATGACACCTTCGCTTAACAGCGAGGCGTTAAATTCAAAATCAGCAATACTACTCATAAATATCCCATCAAAAACGGTATTTTCGTCGTGGCAAGTTTAATGATCAGGTAGACAACCCCCAACGCCAGTACAAACGCTATCGTGCGCAGGTTTTGGCTACGGGGCTTCTTGCCTAATGCGACGTAACCCAGCAGGATATAGATAATAACGCCAATCAGCTTCTCGGTCAGCCAAGAGTCCATACCCAGCAATGGATAAAGCTGAAACATGACCACCAAAGCGATTCCGCTGAGCAACAGCACCGTATCATTCATATGCGGCGCGATCTTTACCCAGCGTTTTTGCATCATCGGCGAATCACGCCACAGCCAAATAAAACGCAAGATAAACAAGGAAATACTGATCGCTACCGTCAGTAAGTGCAAATGCTTTAATGCGGCGTATGCTGCCATGATTGCTCCTTCGCTGTATTCTGTATGTCGTTATTTTTATTTTAAAGATACTGCCCAAGCGTCACGCGATCGTTTCCACCATAATCGCGGCAGGTTTCAATCGCGCTAAACCCCGCAGCCAGTAACAACGCCCGAACACTTTGACCTTGTTGCCAACCGTGTTCCAGCATCAGCCAACCTTGCGGCAATAAATACGCTGGAGCCTGTTGCACAATAATACGTAAATCAGCTAAGCCGTTTTCCTGCGCCACCAGCGCGCTGCCCGGTTCAAAACGCACATCGCCCTGCGACAAATGCGGATCCGCACCATCAATATAGGGAGGGTTACTGATAATCAGTTGGAAACGCTGCCCGTTAACGGGCGTAAACCAGCTGCCTTGAAGGAAGCGCGCATTAGCAATTGCCAGCTTTTGCGCATTATACTGTGCCAAAGCGACGGCATCAGGCTGTAAGTCTACCCCTGTCACCGTGCAATCCGCACGCTCACTGGCCAGCGCCAGCGCAATGGCACCGGTGCCGGTGCCCAAATCAAGAATATCGCACGGGCTTGCTGGCAAACGTGCGAGCGCCTGCTCTACCAGACATTCGGTGTCTGGACGTGGGATCAGCGTAGCAGGAGAAACCGACAGCGGTAATGACCAAAACTCACGCTCCCCCACCAAATAAGCCACTGGCTCACCGTTTTCACGGCGCGCCAGCAAGGACTCAAGCTGGGTGATTTCTTGCGGTGTCAGTTGGGTTTCACCAAACGCCAGCAAAAAGGTTCTGGCACGTTCGGTGACATATCCCAGCAAAATTTCCGCATCCCGCTTGGCGCTATCGCTGTTGGTTAAACGTGTCGTCGCCGCTGTCAGCCAGCTGTGATAATCCATCACTCTGGCTCGGCAGACAGCGCAGCCAATTGGTCAGCCTGATATTCCTGCACAATCGGTTGAATGAGCATATCCAGCTTACCTTCCATCACTTCATCCAAACGATACAAGGTGAGATTAATGCGGTGGTCGGTCACCCGACCCTGTGGGAAATTATAGGTGCGATTACGATCGGAACGGTCACCACTGCCTAGCAGATTGCGGCGGGTCGATGCCTCTTCCTGTTGACGCTTAGCCACTTCGGCCGCGCGAATACGCGCCCCCAGCACCGACATCGCCTTGGCTTTGTTTTTGTGCTGCGAGCGTTCATCCTGACATTCAACAACAATGCCAGTGGGCAAGTGAGTAATACGAATGGCGGAATCCGTAGTGTTAACGTGCTGACCACCCGCCCCCGATGAGCGGAACGTGTCAATTTTCAAATCACTTGGGTTGATGTCCGGCAGTTCGGCCTCTGGTATTTCAGGCATAACCGCGACGGTACAGGCTGAGGTGTGAATACGCCCTTGTGATTCAGTTTCCGGTACGCGTTGTACACGATGACCACCGGATTCAAATTTAAGATGGCCATAGACTCCGTCGCCGGAAACTTTGGCAATCACTTCTTTGTAGCCGCCATGTTCGCCTTCGTTGGCGCTCATCACCTCAACTCGCCAACGGCGCGCTTCTGCGTAACGACTGTACATGCGGAAGAGATCGCCGGCGAAAATCGCCGCCTCATCCCCACCGGTTCCGGCCCGTACTTCCAAAAAGCAACCGCGTTCATCATCAGGATCTTTCGGTAACAGCAACAATTGCAGCTGCTGTTCCAGTTCTTCGGTCGCATCCTTGGCTTGTTTCAACTCTTCTTGCGCCATTTCGCGCATTTCCGGGTCGTCCAGCATCATCTCTGCGGTGGCGATATCGTCTTGCACCTGACGCCATTCAAGGAAGCAACGGCTGACATCCGTCAACTGCGCATATTCACGCGACAATGCGCGGAACCGATCCTGTTCGGCAATAACACCGGCGTCGCCGAGCAGCGCCTGAACTTCTTCATGGCGCTCTTGTAACGCTTCCAGTTTGGCAACAATAGAAGGCTTCATGCGTGGTTTTAAACCCTGTTAATAAGAGAAAACTAATGCTGATCCAGCCCGAGGCTGTCGCGTAATATTTGCAACCGCTCCACGTCGCCGTCGCCGGCTGCCTGTTGGAGGGATTTGGTAGGGGCATGAATAAGGCGATTGGTCAGTTTATGCGCCAGATCGTGGATCACGTGTTGCACGTCGGCACCCTGTGCAATGGCGGCCAAGGCTTTGGCTTCCATCTCGGCGCGGATTTGATCGGCCTGCGAACGGTAATCGCGGATCGTTTCCACGGCACCTTGCGAACGCAACCAAGCCATAAAGTTGGTGCTTTCTTGCTGGACGATGGATTCAGCCTGCACCGCCGCCGCCTTACGCTGCGCCAAGTTGCTTTGGATAATCGCGTGCAGATCGTCCACGCTGTACAAATAGGCGTTGGCCAGTTTGCCGACTTCAGGCTCAATATCACGCGGAACGGCAATATCCACCAACAACATCGGCTGATTGCGACGCGCTTTCAACGCTCGCTCCACCATTCCCTTACCGATGATCGGCAATGGGCTAGCGGTAGAGGTAATAATGATGTCGGCGTCCGCTAGGCGTTCATCAATTTCTGGCAAAGTGATCACTTCCGCACCGACCTCTTCCGCCAAGATTTGCGCGCGCTCGCGGGTACGGTTGGCAATAATCATATGCTTAACGTTATGTTCGCGCAGATGCCGTGCAACCAGTTCGATGGTTTCACCCGCACCGACCAAAAGTACGTTTAATTCCGCCAACGATTCAAAAATTTGACGAGCCAAAGTACAGGCGGCAAACGCCACCGATACGGCACTTGAACCGATATCCGTTTCGGTACGTACGCGCTTGGCAACAGAGAAAGATTTTTGAAATAACCGCTCCAACTCGCCGGAAAGTGACTGACCACGTTGCGATTCAGCAAAGGCTTTTTTCACCTGCCCAAGGATTTGTGGCTCGCCCAGCACCAGGGAGTCTAATCCACTGGCAACGCGCATCAAATGGCTGACTGCGTCATCACCATGATGCCAATACAGACTTTTGCTGACCTCTTCTGGACGCAGTTTATGGTATTCGCACAACCAATTGACCAACTGCTCATGAAGGTGTTCCTGTTGTTCCACACTCAGATACAGCTCAGTTCGATTACAGGTGGACAACACGACGCCGCCCTGCACCAGCGGTTGCTGGAGCAAGCTGTTAAGCGCCTGGGTGATTAACTCTGGGGAGAAAGTCACTTTTTCCCGCAAAGAAACCGGCGCGGTCTTGTGATTAATGCCTAACGCGAGCAGGGTCATTGCTTCGAGTAATACTTATCTTGGTACGGGTTCTCGTTGAACGGCATTCTACTTGATGCGCGGGAGCAATAAAAGTAACAACCGCATCTTAGGTTAAATCACTGTTATTGCCCGTAACGATCAGACAAAAATTTTAAAAAACAATTAATTATCTTTTTAATCAGGAAAATAATCAATCAACCGCCGTTTTTGTGGGCAGTGTATGACAGTGTAGCGAGTTTTTTTATCTCGTTCATGATACTGATTAATCTCGCTTTGATAACGTCCCCGCTACACGCATTGATTTAATTCAGTTCCTTCAGCCCGCGAGCACCTGTCGCTGAATCCGCCAATAACCGGCGTAAGGTGTCAGTTCCCCCACTTACATGGCCCCTTTCTGCACAGCGTTTACCCCAAAGGCCTAAGCCGACGGTTTTTACCTATTGACGCTGTGCCATTAGCTCGCTAGCGTGGTGCAAAATGGGTTGTTCACATCAGCCCACAAGGACAAAAGGACAGATAAAGCCATGCCAATTCGCAAAGTCAGTTTTCTTCGACTGATCCCGCTAGCCAGTCTGGTGCTGGCAGCCTGTACGACGACAAGACCAACAGGCCCGGAAACCAGCCCGACGTCACCACAATGGCGAGCCCACGAGCAGGCGGTACAACAGTTGAACCAGTATCAAACCCGCGGTGCCTTTGCCTACCTGTCCGACCGTAAAAAAGTCTATGCGCGCTTCTTCTGGCAACAATATTCCCCGCAACGTTATCGCTTATTATTGACCAACCCGTTGGGTAGCACCGAGTTAGAACTTAACGTTCAGCAAAACGTCGTGCAACTGACGGACAACCAAGGTAAACGCTACATCAGCGATAATGCAGAAGAGATGATTCGTAAACTTACGGGGATGTCGATCCCGTTAGATAACCTGCGCCAATGGATGCTGGGATTGCCTGGCGAAGCGACCGATTTTACTCTCGACGACCAATATCGCCTTAGCAAACTCAATTATCAGCAAGACAGCCAAATTTGGCACGTCAGCTACCAAGATTACAATAGTGACCTGAAACCACAGCTGCCTAGCCGACTAGAGCTGAAACAGGGGGAACAGCGCATCAAGCTCAAAATGGATAATTGGACACTCAAATGATTCACCAGTGGCCCTCACCGGCAAAATTAAACCTGTTCTTATACATCACTGGCCGTCGCGCAGATGGGTATCATCAATTACAAACGCTGTTTCAGTTTTTGGACTTCGGCGACACACTGACTATCGAACCTCGGCAGGATACGCAGATTCGCTTACTCACGCCGGTTGATGGCGTTGCGGACGAACAAAACCTCATCGTTCGTGCCGCTCGCTTGCTACAGCATTACTGCGACCAACACGCCATCGCGACTCAACCGCGCGGGGCGGATATCAGCATCGACAAACTCCTGCCTATGGGGGGCGGGCTTGGCGGCGGTTCTTCCAATGCCGCAACGGTTCTGGTGGCGCTGAACAGCCTGTGGCAATGTGGCCTGAGCGACGATAAACTGGCGGCGTTGGGGCTTAGCCTCGGTGCCGACGTACCGGTCTTTGTCTGCGGTCATGCCGCCTTCGCCGAGGGTATTGGCGAACAACTACAACCGGCCAATCCGTTAGAAAAGTGGTATTTAGTGGCTCATCCTGGCGTCAGTATTCCCACACCGCTGATTTTTGGCGACCCTGAATTAAAAAGAGATAGCCCCGTTCGGCCGCTGGACGCGTTATTACTGGCTCCGTACGCAAATGATTGCGAACCGATCGCAAGAAAACGTTTTCGCGAGGTTGAACAGCTTCTTTCATGGCTGTTACAATACGCGCCGTCACGCCTGACTGGCACAGGTGCTTGTGTGTTTGCTGAATTCGACACAGAAATCGCCGCTCGTCAGGTGTTAAGTCAAGCCCCGGTGTGGTTGCGTGGTTTTGTAGCACGTGGTGTTAACGTTTCTCCACTACATCGCCACCGCTCCGGGCAGTTTGAGTCGTAGTTCAACGTGTTGTTGTGCGGGTTCATTAGTATAATGAACCAGTGGATCCTGCGTTGTCTGCGTCTCTTTAGATTCTACACACCCGTATGTATATTGCGTCGGCGTCGCCAACAGCCCCTTGGGGTACGCCGTATGACAATATCTTCTCTGGACGCAAGCCTGAGGTTCTTCTCGTGCCTGATATGAAGCTTTTTGCTGGTAACGCCACCCCGGAACTAGCACAACGTATTGCCAACCGTTTGTACACCAGCCTTGGTGACGCCGCTGTAGGTCGTTTTAGCGACGGCGAAGTAAGCGTGCAAATCAACGAAAATGTACGCGGTGGTGATATTTTCATCATCCAGTCCACCTGTGCTCCCACTAACGACAACCTGATGGAACTGGTTGTTATGGTTGATGCTCTGCGCCGCGCCTCCGCAGGCCGTATCACTGCTGTTATTCCTTACTTCGGATACGCTCGCCAAGATCGCCGCGTTCGCTCTGCTCGTGTGCCTATTACTGCGAAGGTTGTTGCCGATTTCCTTTCCAGCGTAGGCGTTGATCGGGTATTAACCGTGGATCTGCATGCTGAACAGATTCAAGGCTTCTTTGATGTCCCGGTAGACAACGTGTTTGGTAGCCCGATTCTGCTGGAAGACATGTTGCAACAGAATTTGGAAAATCCGATCGTGGTTTCTCCGGATATTGGCGGCGTAGTCCGTGCTCGCGCTATCGCGAAACTGCTCAACGATACCGACATGGCCATCATTGACAAACGTCGTCCGCGCGCAAACGTTTCTCAGGTGATGCATATCATCGGTGACGTAGCAGGCCGCGACTGCGTGTTGGTTGATGATATGATCGATACCGGCGGCACTTTGTGTAAAGCGGCGGAAGCATTGAAAGAACGTGGCGCCAAGCGCGTCTTTGCCTACGCAACACACCCGATTTTCTCCGGCAATGCGGTGGACAACATCAAGAATTCGGTTATCGATGAAGTGATTGTTTGTGACACCATTCCATTGTCGCCTGAAATCAAGGCGCTGAAAAATGTACGTACTCTGACTCTGTCCGGCATGCTGGCTGAAGCCATCCGCCGTATCAGCAACGAAGAGTCAATTTCTGCAATGTTCGAACATTAATCCGTTACGGGCACCGCCACGTTAAACCAGGTGCTCGTATTGAATTAAAGCATCGCAGTAAAAGAAAAACCCGTTGGAGCATCAGCAACAACGGGTTTTCTATCGGTAGAGTAACATAATCCAAAACCTGATAACGCGGCATCTATCCCTTGCCGTAGGAACGTTTCCTTTTCAATCAATGTGATGAACGACGTTGATTATTGCGGCAACGTTTATCGAAATTCTTAACCCACCAGTAACGATCCGCTACCTGCTCACGCCCGCCAATCCGCGCGCCAGCTAACCACAACAAGGCACCAACAAAAATACTGAGAATAGCACCATGGGAGAAGAACTGAGGTAAGTTCCAATTAGATACTTCAGCAACAATTGAGTATCCAACGCCACCAATCATCACAATCAACCCCAGCCCCATCAAAACATTGCCTAACGTCTCCGCATTTTTACGTTTCATAAGTCACCTCCATCATGTCAAATACGAAACAAGGATAACGAATAACTCGTTAACCTACTTTATAATGTTAAGTATAGGCGTTGTGCGAATAAGGGTATTGCGTTGGCGATCACAAATGCGCAATTAAGACTGACAATTCTTTACTTTATGCTAACTATTAGCACTCTAATACAATTATTTCATTAATGAATTATTAAATTTGTAATATAAAGACCATATAAAGCACCTAACATCGGGCTGAGTTTTGTCATTCAGCATGGTGGAAGGTAAACTACCCTCCTTTCCATTTTCTAGAGCATAACGGATCCCTCAGTGAGCAGTATCAAATTGATTGTCGGCCTGGCTAATCCGGGCGCTGAATATGCACAAACGCGTCACAACGCAGGGGCTTGGTATGTTGATTTGTTGGCACAACGCCATAATCAACCGCTGAAGGAAGAAAGTAAATTCTTCGGTTACACCGCACGCCTTAACCTAGCAGGACATGATGTACGTCTACTGGTACCCACGACCTTCATGAACCTAAGCGGTAAGTCGGTCGCGGCGATGGCAACATTTTTTCGCATCCAGCCAGATGAGATTTTGGTAGCGCATGACGAATTGGATTTGCCGCCGGGGATTGCGAAACTCAAACTAGGCGGCAGTAATGGTGGGCATAATGGCTTGAAAGATATTCAAAGCAAGATGGCAAACAATCCTAACTTTTATCGCCTCCGCATTGGTATCGGCCATCCAGGCGACCGCAACAAAGTTGTGGGGTTTGTGTTAGGTAAACCACCAGCGAGTGAACAAACGTTGATAGATGATGCTATCGATGAATCGTTACGCTGTACCGAACTGTTGTTAAAACAAGGCATGACAAAAGCAATGAACCGCTTACATGCCTTCAAAGCCGGTAACTAATCGAAATCTTAGGCTGCTTGTCCATCATGCAGCCCAAAATTCGCATTCGGGCGCAGCGGACAAATACGGCACAGACTACCGCGACAGAAAACATTCTTGAAATCTTTTGTAACACCCGTACATCGCGTATTAGAAGACATACGCTCAAACATTTTCCTCTCCCAAGCTCTGATTTCTGAGCGACTAATTAACCTCTTTTTATGCTCATTACGAAAATGTAACACAAAGCAAGAAACCGAAAACACCAATAAAACAGGTACAAATACAATCAAGCTTCCATTCATGCTAGAATCCTTTTATAAAATAAAACCCTTTCCCTCCCGGCCTCAATCTAAATTAGATTATATTAAAAGAATCACATCAGCAATATTGATATAATAAAAAAATTATTTTTCAGAATTACAGCACAACCAAGGAATAACTTATTCAGCAGAATGTATACGGAAATATAATCTAATTTAATTAAGAATAGGTGTGGGTTATTGATATAAAACAGCCACGCTTGAACGTGGCTGTTGGAAAAGTCGCAATATCAATCTGCCGCAACGCGGTAGGTCGGATCATCCAGTTCATGGATGCAGAACGGCCCTGCCTGTTGCAGTAAACTAACGCAGTCTTCACTGAGGTGGCGCAATCGTACCGTTTTACCCGCTGCAAGATAACGAGCGGTTAATTTGTCGATCGCTTCAACACCACTCGAGTCCATTACTCGGGTTTGGGCAAAATCTAGCACGATTATTGGCGGATCATTCTCTGGAGTGAACAATTCTGAAAAATCTGCCGTTGAACCGAAAAATAATGGCCCTTCCAAAGAATAGATTACAGTATTGTTTTCTATTATTTTATCACGAATAGTAATGCGTGCATGCTGCCAAGCAAAAACCAATGCAGAAATTATCACGCCACTGATTACTGCTACTGCCAGATCGGCAAATACGGTAATCACCGTAACGGTAATTAAGATAAAGGCATCTTCTTTCGGCATTCGTTTGAAACGGCGTAATGAGCTCCATTCAAACGTGTTATAACACACGACCAGCATTATTCCCGCCAACGCTGCAACCGGGATAATTCCGATATACGCAGACAGACTCACGACAAACATAATCAGCAATATAGCGCCTATTCCCGCAGAAATACGGCCACGCCCACCGGAAGTGAAGTTAATAATCGATTGTCCAATCATTGCGCAGCCTGCGAAACAACCAAACAGGCCGCACAGGGTATTACCCGCCCCCTGAGCGATGCTTTCACGGTTACCATTGCCTTTTTTGCCGCCCATTTCATCCAGCACTGTCATCGTCAGCAGCGATTCTATTAGCCCTACTAGCGCAATAATCACCGCATACGGCAGAACCACTTTTAGCATGTCTAAGGTAAACGGAGCCATGGGTACACTGAAATGCGGTAGACTACCTGAAATATCCGCTAGGTCGCCCACACGTAGGGTATTCAGATTCAAACCAATAGCCAGCAAAGAAACGACCAACAGCGCCGCCAACGAGGCAGGAATGGCACGCGTCAAACGCGGGAAAAACACTACCACCAGAATAGCCACTAACACCAGACCGTACATCAACAGCCCTTGTCCGGCAATCATATGCAATTGCGCCAGCATGATGACGATCGCTAATCCATTCACAAAGCCATGAATCGCAGGCAATGGCACCAGCCGAATAAATTTCCCCAGCCTGAACAGACCTATCAGAATCTGGATGATGCCGGCAAATATCGTCGCCCACAAAACATAATCCATGCCGTACTGCGCGGCTAAGCTCATCAACACCACGACAATAGAACCCGCGGCACCGGAAACCATGCCCGGTTTCCCGCCGAACAGTGCGGTGGTCAGCCCGATAATAAAGGCGGTATGCAAACCAACGATGGGTGAAAGCCCCGCCACCAAAGAGAAGCCTACCGCTTCTGGGATCATCGATACCGCCACCACAAAACCGGCCAGAACCTCATTCTTGACATCCGCCAGCCTGAAATTGCTCAGGTTAAACATTAATTTTCCA
This sequence comes from Serratia sp. NPDC078593, assembly GCF_050268245.1. Lineage (NCBI taxonomy): Bacteria > Pseudomonadati > Pseudomonadota > Gammaproteobacteria > Enterobacterales > Yersiniaceae > Serratia > Serratia sp. NPDC078593. Next base: position 44,273 of record NZ_JBNNGK010000023.1, read on the forward strand.
AATATAATTATTTGATAATAAAGGTAAAAATCCGCTAGAACTATAGAAACATTAACGCAAACAGGACGAGGGAAACGTCAAAGAAATTGAGCAGATAAGCACACTCAGTGTGAACCCAACGCCAAACACACTCGACACCTAATTCTGTTGGTTAAATGTAGGATTAAGTATGTTGAAGTGTGAGACAGATCTCAATACAAACCTTCGAACACTGCTGGGCACTCACTCTTGTCAGTTTCTCCATTCACAGTAGGATCGAGATAAATGCTCTTTACGTGTATAATGGCACCATTATTTTGTCATTTATGCAGCCAGTTACCTTTAACTGACTGATAATTAAGATATTTAAGGTGATAACAACATGGGATTCAAATGCGGTATCGTCGGCCTGCCAAACGTCGGCAAATCCACCCTGTTCAACGCGTTGACCAAAGCGGGTATCGAAGCAGCTAACTTCCCGTTCTGCACCATTGAACCGAATACCGGTGTGGTACCGATGCCTGATTCACGCTTGGATCAACTGGCCGAGATCGTAAAACCGCAGCGTATCCTGCCCACCACCATGGAATTTGTGGATATCGCCGGTCTGGTGAAAGGCGCATCCAAAGGCGAAGGGTTGGGTAATCAGTTCCTGACCAACATTCGTGAAACCGAAGCCATTGGTCATGTCGTTCGCTGCTTCGAAAATGACAACATCATTCACGTTAATAATAAAGTTGATCCGGCTGAAGATATTGACGTTATCAACACCGAACTGGCGTTATCGGATCTCGACACCTGTGAACGCGCGATCCATCGCGTACAGAAAAAAGCCAAGGGCGGCGACAAAGATGCAAAAGCAGAATTAGCCGCGCTGGAAAAATGTCTGCCACACTTGGAAAACGCGGGCATGCTACGCGCACTGGATCTGAGTGTTGAAGATAAAGCCGCTATTCGCTATTTGAGCTTCCTGACGCTGAAACCAACAATGTACATTGCCAACGTCAACGAAGATGGGTTTGAAAACAATCCTTATTTGGACACCGTTCGTAAAATTGCGGCAGCCGAAGGTTCTGTCGTGGTTGCTGTTTGTGCCGCTGTTGAATCTGATATCGCTGAATTGGAAGACGAAGACCGCGCCGAATTCATGGCCGAGTTAGGTCTGGAAGAACCTGGGTTAAACCGCGTGATCCGCGCCGGTTATGAGTTATTGAATCTGCAAACCTACTTCACCGCTGGCGTAAAAGAAGTCCGCGCATGGACCATCCCGGTTGGCGCAACCGCCCCGCAGGCCGCAGGTAAGATCCATACCGATTTTGAAAAAGGCTTTATCCGCGCGCAAACTATCGCTTTTGACGACTTCATCACCTACAAAGGTGAGCAAGGCGCGAAAGAAGCAGGGAAAATGCGCTCAGAAGGTAAAGATTACATCGTGAAAGATGGCGACGTGATGAATTTCTTGTTCAACGTCTAAATAAGTTTTGTTGTCTCATGAGGTTTCGCTGAATCTCATAACAACGGCAAAACCCTATAAAATCCACGCAATTGCGTGGATTTTTCATTTCATAATGTCTCAACTCATCTCGTAACAACGCTGTCAAAAATGAGTACATAGATGAGTACAACATTCTTCCATCTTCATTTTAAGTGAGTACAACAACGGTATAATAAATAAACAACCCCCCGTTATGCTCACTGATACGCAATGCCGCACTGCTAAGCCGAAAGAAAAACTCTATCGACTTAATGATTTCAATGGTCTCTACCTGGAAGTGAAACCCAATGGCAAAAAGGCATGGCGCTATCGGTTTAAACTCAACGGTAAATCCAGCATGTTTGCACTGGGTGAGTACCCGACGGTCAAACTTGCCGAAGCTCGCGAGAAATGCGAGCAAGCGCGTAAGCAAGTTGCAGATGGAGTTAGCCCGACACAGGCTCGTCAGTTAGATAAGATCCGCAAGGTCAATGACGCTTCTAACACCTTTGAGCTGATCGCCAAAGAGTAGTTGCAGATGAAAGACTGGGCCGAAATCACCAAAACGCGGCGACTCGATATGCTTGAACGTGTGGTTTTCCCCGCAATAGGTAAGCTCCCTGTCAGAGAGATCACTCCACCCCACATCTTTAAAACTCTTCAAGAAACTGCTAAACGAGGAGCACCGACAGTTGCCGCTGAAGCTCAGCCGCACCATTTCATCAGTTTTGAGTTAGCAGTTGCAACGCTTAGAGCTGATAGCGATCCTGTATGGCCTGTGCGCAAGGCCCTTCCGGCCAATAAGACACAGCACAAACAAGCACTGAATCCTCAGCAAATCGGAAAGTTATTAAACTGTTTTGATAATAGTCGTGGCTCGTACCAGGTTAACTATTGTATGTGGCTTATGTGGTGGACATGGTCGCGTCCTGCAGAAGCGTGCGAAGTTGAATGGACAGAATTCTATATTGTTATCGAC
>NZ_JBNNGK010000024.1:0-39462 GCF_050268245.1 Serratia sp. NPDC078593
ATGGTAGTGTGGGGTCTCCCCATGCGAGAGTAGGACACTGCCAGGCATCAAATAAAGTAGAAAGCCTCATGCGAAAGCATGGGGCTTTTTGCGTTATTTATTAAAAAAATAAATAACACAGCGAACTCTGTCTCTTTGTTATTAACGCTTCAGCCACTTGGCAATAAAATCAGCGATACCCTGTGGATCGTTAATATCTAACTGGCAGCCAGCGAAATCAGCATGTCGCTCATCGCTGGCGATGGCAATAACATATTCATCTAGCATATTTTTTAGTGGCCTACCCATTTCAGCCCTAAACAGAACAATTTTGCTTATTTGTTCGTGTTTGAAGCCTTCCACTAAAATCACATCTACTTTACTGTGATCAAATCTACTGGCCAGATAGACCAGATCTAATGAGGGTTGCTCGGGCGTCTCTGTCATTAGCGCCCAGCGTCGATCGCTGGCGACCAACGTTTGGTCTGCACCTGCCTTGCGTAACGCGTAACTGTCTTTGCCGGGTGTATCGACATCCATATCATGATGAGTATGTTTAATCAGGCCAACGCGTATTTGCTGCTGTTTCAATAGAGGAATAACCTGTTTGAGTAACGTAGTTTTACCCGTACCGCTATAGGCGGCGATGGCCAATAGTGGCGTGCGAGGTTTAATCATTGGTGATCTCTTTTTCGTTGCCAATTCAGACAATCATCAGGCGTATTCAAATTATGAAACGCTGACGGACGATCAACGAATTCTATCTGTTTACCATCGACCTCATTGAGAAAATGCATCAACTTACGTTCTCCTCGTGCTAAATAGTCAACCAAACGCGGAGCCAAGCTGTTATGCAGTAACGCCAGCGTTGGATGAGCACGTTCACCATCGCTCGCGTAGGCTGCTAAAGCACCGTGTTTACCCCGCCATAAATGCGCGACTAAGGTATCAGGAAAGTCAGGGACATCGCAGGGAACGAACACCACCCAATCTGTCGTTGCGTACTGTAAACCTGCCAACATGCCGGCAAGGGGGCCTGCGAAGCCAGCAGAAAGATCGCTAATCACGGGCAAACCACTTCGCCGATATTCATCCAGGTTACGGTTTGCACTGATCAGTACATTGCCTACCTGCGGCTTTAAGCGAGCGAGCGTATATTGATACAACGCCTTTCCGCCGATCTGAATCAAACCTTTATCTTCACCACCCATGCGAGTAGCTTGCCCTCCAGCCAAAATAACGCCGGTTATTTTTGCATGCATAATGTTCACCCCACCAAAAAACGCATGCCTGATTGTAGCGCTAAAGCCGTTCATACAGCAGGATTTACCTTTATTGACAAGCTCTTCCTTTCACTGAGTAAGCAAGCCTGATACTTTGTGGGTTTATTCCATTTCACTGGACGAATTTAAGATGAAAACGCATCGTGTAAACGAGTTGATTGAGTTACTTCACCCTGTTTGGCAGGAAGATCCAGACCTTAATCTGATTCAGTTTTTACAGAAACTAGCACAGGAAGCGGGTTTCCAGGGTGAATTAGCCGATCTGAGTGATGATATCTTGATCTATCATCTAAAGATGCGTGGCAGCGCGGGCACTGAACAAATTCCTGGCTTAAAGAAAGACTACGAAGAGGATTTCAAAACGGCACTATTGCGCGCTCGCGGTGTCTTAAAGGACTAGTTTTGGCGCAGTGTATATGATCGATGCGACTCTTTTTTATTTTCGGCACAGTGTTGCCGCTCAGCTAAAATGAATGTTGTTATGAACAACTCTGCGTTTAATTTTGACACCCTTTCTCCCGATCTGATTATGGATGCCCTGGACGGGGTTGGCCTGCGTGTTGATTCCGGTCTGACGGCGTTGAATAGTTATGAAAATCGCGTCTATCAGTTTATGGATGAGGATCGTAAACGCTACGTAGCGAAGTTTTATCGTCCAGAACGCTGGAGTGCGGCACAAATTACCGAAGAACACCTGTTTGCGCACGACTTGGCCGCTGCTGAAATCCCTGTGGTGGCACCGATCGTCTTGCAAGAGCAAACGCTACATACCTACGGCGGTTTTTTCTTTACCGTATTCCCTAGCGTGGGTGGTCGGCAGTATGAAATAGATAATTTGGATCAATTGGAGTGGGTCGGTCGGTTTTTGGGGCGTATTCATCAAGTGGGCGGCGAGAAGCCGTTTGTTGACCGCCCAACTATCGGTATAGAAGAGTATCTCACTGGGCCACGTGAGGTGTTGGCAACGTGCCAACTTGTGCCAAAAGCGTTGAGCGATCGTTTCCTTACTGCGACGGATAGCTTAATCTCTGCTATCAAACAACGTTGGCATTGTGATTGGCAACCGCTACGCTTGCACGGTGATTGCCATCCAGGCAACATTTTGTGGCGTGATGGGCCGCTATTTGTCGATCTGGATGATGCGCGCAATGGGCCTGCGGTGCAGGATTTGTGGATGTTGCTGCACGGTGAACGCCGTGATCAACTGATGCAACTAGATATTTTGTTGGAAGCGTACGGTGAGTTTGCCGAGTTCGATCAAAGCGAGTTAGCGTTAATCGAACCTTTGCGGGCAATGCGAATGGTGTATTACCTGGCATGGGTTGCTCGCCGTTGGCAGGATCCGGCGTTTCCAAGAAGTTTTCCGTGGATGGCGGAGTCTGATTTTTGGTTATCTCAGACTGCGGCATTTGCTGAACAGGTTAAGCTGTTGCAGGAGCCTCCTCTGCAGCTGATGCCAATGTATTGAAGCTTTAACACAATGGAGAGTTTGTTCTTATGAAGAAAATATGGTTGGCACTCGTTGGCATGGTGATGGCATTCAGTGCCTCAGCGGCACAGTTTAGCGATGGCACTCAATATATCACCTTGGATAAGCCGGTGACCGGCGAGCCGCAGGTGCTGGAGTTCTTCTCGTTTTACTGCCCACATTGCTATCAGTTTGAAGAGGTTTATCACGTTTCTGAAGCGGTGAAAAAAGCGCTGCCTGCGGGCACCAAAATGACCAAATATCACGTCGAGTTCTTGGGGCCAATGGGCAAACAGCTGACCCAAGCGTGGGCGGTTGCGATGGCGCTGGGTGTGGAAGATAAGATCACCAAGCCAATGTTTGAAGCGGTGCAGAAAACGCAAACCTTACAAACGCCAGATGATATTCGCAACGTGTTCGTAAAAGCGGGTGTGAGTGCGGAAGATTATGATGCGGCGCTGAACAGTTTCGTGGTTAAATCTTTGGTTGTTCAGCAGGAAAAAGCCGCCGAGGATCTGCAATTGCGTGGCGTACCTGCAGTATTTGTTAACGGCAAATACATGATTAAAAATGACGGCTTAGATACCAGTTCAATGGACGCGTACGTGAAGCAGTTTGCTGACGTCGTCAAACATTTGAGCGAGCAAAAATAAGCGTTAACATTGTAGTAGATAATAAAAACGCCGGTTAACCTGGCGTTTTTATTAATATTGACGTTTGATTTTATCCAATAATCGATCTTTCTCCTGCCACAGCGTATTCAGCCATTGCTGGAATTGTCGTTTGAACTGCTTATCATTAAAGTAATCCCCTTTCAAAGACTCATCGATTGGCAGCAACTCAATACGTATTACGATGCGCTTTAATCGTCCACATAACATATCCAAGAAAGGCCGATCGCGATTGTTTGGATAATGCAGCGTAACGTTTATTATGCGATCACACTGATTACCTAACACACTCAATGTAAAGGCAATACCTGCGGCTTTTGGTGCCAGTAAATTGCGATAGGGTGAATGATTTTTTATCTTTTTGGCTTCGGTGAAGCGCGTACCTTCAACAAAATTGACGATAGTGGTTGGCCGCTGACGAAACTTTTCGCAGGAACGCCGGGTCGTTTCAATATCCTTGCCGTTTTTTTCTGGGTGCTTGAGTAAATAGGCGCGTGAATAGCGTTTCATGAACGGCATATCGAGAGCCCAGCAGGCTAGACCGACAAAGGGAACCCAAATAAGAGATTGTTTAAGAAAGTACTTATTCATCGGAATTCGATGGCGGAATAAAACGCAGAGAACGACAATATCGGCCCAACTTTGGTGGTTACCGATCAGCAGATATCCGTTCTTTCGGCTCAGCTCTTCAAGTCCTTCACTATCCCATTCTAATTGCCCGTTCACATGCAATAACGCTGCTAACCCTTGGCACCAGCACCACATCATAAAGTCAGCAAAAATAGAAATACGCTGTCTTATAACGGGTATGGGCAATATGAATTTTACAATACCGGCCAGCACGATCGGAGTGGAGCAACATGCCGTCAGTAGAATCGTCATTATGACGGAAAATATAAAAATAACAGGGGAAAGCATTGTTGGCATAAAAGTGGTTAACGGTTAAAGGAGGTTTCAGTACCGGTCCCGGCTGGGGCGAGCACGGATGTTACCAGAAACAAAGCAAAGAAACCGTTTATAAAAATGCCGTGTTTATTCTGGCCGAAAGACCGTTTTTTGCTGGCTTTTCGTGCAACTTTCTCACCATGTGCTAGGGTAATTGAGGGGAAAAATTTGATTAAAGATGCGATGAACACCGCACGTCAGTTATATCCACAAAATTTAAAAATGCCAATTAATATCCTGTCACGTTAACGTGACTTTTAGCCTTATGATTTAAATGGAAATTTTAATCAAACCTGTAGTCATAAACCTAGTGTTATAATCCACGAACATTTTCTATGCACAAAGTTATCCACAAGCAAGATCTTGCGGATCGCTTTGCAAAATCCGATCATTTTTAGTTGTAATGCACGCTAAGGTTCGTCTCTAGCGGTTAGCTATGGCATCCTTAGTGCAGTCCTCTCACGAAAAAAGAAACGCTATGGCCCAGATTGCAGAAAACCCATTGATCCTGATAGACGGTTCCTCTTACCTCTATCGCGCCTATCACGCCTTCCCGCCGCTGACTAACTCCGCTGGAGAACCAACCGGTGCGATGTACGGTGTGCTAAACATGTTGCGTAGTCTGCTTTTGCAGTATACGCCGAGCCATGTGGCCGTGGTGTTTGATGCCAAAGGTAAAACTTTCCGTGATGAGTTATTTGCCGAATATAAATCGCATCGCCCGCCAATGCCTGATGATTTGCGTGCGCAAATAGAGCCGTTACACCGCATGGTGAAAGCCATGGGATTACCCCTTTTGGTCACACCGGGCGTTGAAGCCGATGACGTGATTGGCACCTTGGCGCTGGAAGCTGAAAAGGCGGGTCACACGGTATTGATCAGTACCGGGGATAAAGACATGGCGCAGTTGGTTACGCCGAACGTCACCTTGATAAATACCATGAACAACACCATTCTTGGCCCGCAGGAGGTGTGTGATAAATACGGTGTTCCGCCCGAGCTGATTATTGATTTCCTCGCACTCATGGGTGACTCCTCGGATAACATTCCGGGCGTTCCTGGGGTGGGTGAGAAGACCGCACAGGCACTGTTACAAGGTTTGGGTGGACTGGATACGCTGTATGCCAACCTAGACAGTATCGCAACCTTAACTTTCCGTGGTGCCAAAACGATGGCTGCCAAGCTGGAGCAAAACAAAGAGGTGGCGTATCTCTCATATCAACTGGCGACCATCAAGACCGATGTTGAGTTGGATATCACCTGTGCAGATCTGACCGTTGCCGAACAAGATGCCGACCAACTGCAGCAGTTGTTCAAACACTATGAATTCAAGCGCTGGCTGGCGGACGTAGAAGCTGGCACGTGGTTGCAGAACAAAAAAGGCAATGGTGCGAAAGTGGCCAATGGGCCTAAGCCCTCTAATATAACGACTGAAACGCCAAAAGCGATCGCTGAAGCCAAGCTGTCGCAGGCGGGTTACGTCACTATTTTAGAAGAAAGCACGTTTGCAGAGTGGCTGACGCGTTTGAAGCAGGCTGAGGTATTTGCTTTTGATACTGAAACGGACGGTTTGGATACGCTGACGGCTAATCTGATCGGCTTATCATTTGCGACTGAACCGGGCGTGGCGGCTTATTTGCCGGTTGCACATGATTATCTAGATGCTCCTACGCAATTGGATCGCGCTTACGTATTGGAAACGCTGAAACCGTTGCTGGAAGATGAAAAAGCATTGAAGGTGGGTCAGAACCTCAAGTTTGATAAGAGCCTGTTGGCACGCTATGACATCGATTTGCGCGGTATCGCTTATGACACCATGCTGGAGTCCTACGTACTGGACAGTGTTAGTGGCCGCCATGATATGGACAGTCTGTCCGATCGCTATCTTGGCCACAAAACTATCACCTTTGAAGACATTGCCGGCAAAGGTAAAAATCAACTGACGTTTAACCAGATTGCGCTGGAGCAAGCGGCACCATATGCAGCGGAAGATGCTGACGTCACGCTGCAACTGCATTTGGCGATGTGGCCAACGTTGAAAGAAAGCGCGGGGCAACGCAAAGTCTTTAGTGAGATTGAAATGCCATTGCTGCCGGTGCTATCGCATATTGAGCGCACCGGAGTATTGATCGACCAGCACATTCTGGCGGCGCACTCCAAAGAGTTGACCAAACGTCTTGGCGAGCTGGAAACGGCAGCGCATGAATTAGCGGGTGAGCCTTTTAATCTGGCATCGACCAAGCAATTGCAGGCAATTTTATATGAAAAGCAGAAGTTGCCGATTTTGAAGAAAACGCCAGGTGGCGCGCCATCGACCAATGAGGAAGTGCTGGCAGAATTGGCATTGGATTATCCATTGCCAAAAGTGATCCTCGAATATCGCGGATTGGCTAAATTGAAATCCACCTACACGGATAAGCTGCCACTGATGATTAATCCGGCCAGTGGGCGTGTGCACACATCTTATCATCAGGCGGTAACGGCCACGGGGCGTCTGTCGTCCAGCGATCCGAACCTGCAAAACATCCCGGTTCGAAATGATGAAGGGCGGCGCATCCGGCAGGCGTTTATCGTGCCGGAAGGCTATCGCATAATGGCGGCTGACTATTCGCAGATTGAATTACGTATCATGGCGCACCTGTCGCAAGATCAGGGGCTACTGAATGCGTTTGCCGCCGGTAAAGATATTCACCGTGCCACTGCGGCGGAAGTCTTTGGCCTGCCGTTGGATAAAGTCACTAACGAACAGCGGCGCAGCGCGAAGGCGATTAACTTTGGCCTGATTTATGGCATGAGCGCATTCGGATTGGCGCGTCAGCTTGGGCTCGCGCGGGGTGAAGCGCAACGTTATATGGATCTGTATTTTGAACGCTATCCTGGCGTATTGGCGTATATGGAGCGCACGCGTCAGCAGGCATCGGAACAAGGCTTTGTCAGTACGTTGGATGGCCGTCGTCTGTATTTGCCAGATGTTCGTTCCAGTAACGGTATGCGGCGTAAGGCTGCGGAGCGTGCAGCGATTAACGCCCCAATGCAGGGTACGGCCGCCGATATCATCAAACGTGCCATGATTGCGGTGGATGCTTGGTTACAAGCCGAGGAACAGCCGTTGGTAAGGATGATTATGCAGGTACACGATGAATTGGTATTTGAAGTGCATGAGTCAGTTATTGATGATGCCAGCCAGCGGATTCGTGAGTTAATGGAAGGCAGTATGGAACTGGCGGTGCCGCTGAAGGTGGATATTGGCGTAGGTAAAAACTGGGATGAAGCCCACTGATTGAGGGTTTACCCTTCATACTTCACGTTGCTTGGGTGTTGGCTGCCTTCCTTCACCCAGGCAACATAGTTGGCTATGCTCCCAGGGACTCATTCAGTTGCCCCCTACAAGCAACTCGAATTATCTTGGGTATATACCGATGCGCGAATAAACCCGTGGTGAAAACCCAAGCAGTTTTCGTAATTTAGCTACATTATCCGGTGATAGTTTCCGCAATTTCAGCGTTATTAGGGCATGAATTGTGTAAGTAAACTACAAAAAATTCTTTTTCCCTGCGAAAAAATGATGTAGAGTTACAGGCGTAGGGTACAGAGGTAAGATGTTCTATCTTTCAGACCTTTTACTTCACGTAATCGGATTTGGCTGAATATTAGCCGCCCCAGTCAGTTTTGACTGGGGCGTTTTTTATTGTCAAAACAATAGCTAACCCTCGATTGTCCCTGTTTCTTTAGGTTTTGCGCTATTGAAACGTCTTATCTGTCTATTCTGTTCACATCATTGGCGCAATGAGGGCATAAGCCTTCTGATAAAGCGTGGTCAAAACTGTAATTAGATAACAGAGTGCTAGGCCGCAAAGATAAAAAAAGAGCCCACACTGTGGACACTTTTTTATCGTTATGGTGAGCGCTATTCGCCGCCGATCTCATCTTCTTCCGGTAAAACTTCCGGCGGGATCTCGTTGAACCAGGTGTTCAATTTCTGGCTGAGCTTATCAACCCCCATTTTCTTCGGTGAAGAGAACGGTTCTACCTGAATATCCCCCATAAAGGCCAATACGGCTTCACGCACCATGCTGACTTGCGCCTTGCGCGCGCCAGAAGCAAGTTTGTCTGCTTTGGTCAGCAGCACCAAGACCGGGGTGCCGACATCCACTGCCCACTGAATCATTTGCTGATCGAGATCTTTAAGCGGATGGCGGATATCCATCAACACCACCAACCCCTTAAGGCAATTGCGCATTTGCAGATATTCGCCCAAGGCGCGCTGCCATTTACGCTTCATTTCTTCTGGCACTTCAGCATAGCCATAACCGGGTAGGTCAACCAGGCGAATGCCGTCTTCCACTTCGAACAGGTTAATCAATTGGGTACGGCCAGGCGTTTTACTGGTACGCGCCAGACTTTTTTGGTTGGTCAGGGTATTCAGCGCACTAGATTTTCCAGCGTTGGAACGGCCGGCAAATGCCACCTCAATACCCGCATCCGCCGGCAGGTGGCGAATATCAGGCGCGCTGGTGACGAAATGGGTCATGTGGTAATTGTAATTCTTGCTGGTCAAAATTTTTCGTCTCCGAATGAGGATGGCTTTCTGGTGGGCGATTATAACTGCATCAGCGCAAAAATGGGTCGCTTTCTCGTTTTTAAGCGGTTGAGCGGCGGTAATTAGCTGCCATGCTAGATGTATCGTGTGAGACATTGACCATTCGAACAAGGGGAAATCACGCTTTATTCGAAAGTGTGAAATATTCTTTTGTATATAAAACAATGTATTGTTTATAGGGAAACGAAAACAATGCGATCGCGCGGTGGTGAGTATCTTGAGTAACGTCGCCAATAGCGTAAAGTATCTCCATCGCAGGACGCGAAGGATTCAGGAACGCTCGGGAAGAGCGATAAATCTCAAGGAACGCACCGGATGTGCGATGAGTGCCAGGATGACTTCAGATGGAATTGCCTGTTAGTAAAGGAAATGGCTAACAGCACACGGATGGTGAAGTAATAGCAATAGGATGCTCGCAAGATGCGCACTCAGGATGAGTGGAAGCGAAAGGATTGCGCCCAAGGATGATTTTTTCTTTCAGGATGAAGGACAACGTTGCAGGGATTGCGATTAAAGCAGATGGAAAAACCGGGATGTTGAGTGTGCGCACGGAGCGCGTAGCAGGAATATCCTTCAGATGAAGGTGTGAAATAGGCGGCAGGTTTAACCTGTCGCCTTTTTTATTTGTCTGCTTTCTGCTAGATTCCGCGCAATCGTATAGCATCTTATACCCTAAATAATTCGAGTTGCAGGAAGGCGGCAAGGAAGTGAATCCCGATGAGCTTACTCTGGTAAGTAATTCGGGTGAATGAGCGTAGCCAACACACATGCAACTTGAAGTATGACGGGTATATACTGAATCTACATACTCAAGAGCATAACGCGATGAACCAGTCATCTAAAGCACCCCGCGGAAAAGCGGCAACGTCAAAAAGTAAAAAGAAAAGCCGTGTCGAACTCGATCAAGAAGCTCGCGAACGTAAGCGTCTTAAAAAACGTCGTGGTCTGGCTTCCGGATCACGCACCCAAGTCGAGAATGGTAAGCAGAAGAATCAGTCATCGTCGGATGTAAAAGATCCGCGTATCGGTAGCAAAACGCCGGTGCCCTTACTGGTGGAAAGTAAAGCAAAAGCCAAACCGCAAACTAAACCAAAGGCCGAAGCCAAACCACGTCTGTCACCAGAAGAAGAACTGGCGAAGCTGGAAAATGACGAACGTCTGGATGCGCTGTTGGATCGCATTGAAGATGGCGAAACGTTGAGTGCTGATGATCAGGCTTATGTCGATCAAACCTTAGATCGTATCGATGCATTAATGGAACAACTTGGCATAGAGCTAGGTGACGACGAAGACGATATCGAAGAAGAGAAACAGGAAGATATCTTGAAGTTGTTGAAAAGCGGTAACCCGAAAGACGTATTTTGACGCGCCATGTGGCCGATCTTGGTAATAGCCTTACTGTTAACATGTTATCTGCTGTGGTTATTCGGTAAACTATGGCAGTTGTCGAGGCGCAAAGCGCGCTTTCGCAACGCTTCCGCGGCCAGACAGCGTAAAACTATGCCCCTTTCCCGGCCCGGCAAAAAATGTCGCCCCAGAAGATATTAAGTTGCAGGTAGGCGGCAACGAAGCAACGCCCCAGTCGTTTGGTAAGCCCAGTGGCTGGGGGGAGCGAAGGCAGCCAACCCCCTGCAGCTCAAAAGATACAGGGGAAGTACGGAAGGAGTCAGTAATGTCAGCACCGGCGATTGTCTGGGATTTGGCCCTAATCCAAAAATATAACTATTCAGGCCCGCGTTATACCTCATACCCCACCGCTCTGGAATTTAATCAGAACTACGATGAGACGGCGTTTCAACGTGCCGCCACGCGTTATCCTGAGCGCCCACTCTCGCTGTATGTACATATCCCGTTTTGCCATAAGCTTTGCTATTTCTGCGGCTGTAATAAGTTAGTGACGCGACAAACACACAAAGCAGATGAATACTTGACGGCATTGGCACGCGAGATTGCCGTTCGGGCACCGTTGTTTGTTGGTCGTCAGGTAAGCCAGATGCATTGGGGCGGTGGGACGCCAACCTACCTCAGTAAAGCGCAAATCAGTCGGCTGATGGCCATGCTGCGGCAGCATTTTGATTTTCTGCCGGATGCGGAAATGTCGATCGAAGTTGACCCGCGCGAGATTGAGCTGGATGTCCTCGATCACTTGCGTAGCGAAGGCTTCAATCGCTTGAGTATGGGCGTACAAGACTTCAATAAAGACGTGCAGCGATTGGTCAATCGAGAGCAGGATGAAGCGTTTATTTTTGCGCTGATAGCGCGCGCGAAAGCGTTAGGCTTCAATTCTACCAATATCGATCTGATTTATGGCTTACCGAAACAAACGCCAGAAAGTTTTGCTTTTACCCTTGAGCGGGTAGCGGAGCTTAATCCCGACAGGCTCAGCGTCTTCAATTATGCGCATTTGCCGAGCCTGTTTGCGGCCCAGCGTAAAATCAAAGACGCCGATTTGCCCAGTGCGCAGCAAAAGTTAGATATTTTGCAGCAAACCATCGCCTCGTTGACGCAGTCTGGCTATCAGTTTATTGGCATGGACCATTTTGCCCGGCCTGATGATGAGTTGGCGGTGGCGCAGCGTGAAGGCAAGCTGCATCGAAACTTCCAAGGATATACCACCCAAGGTGATAGCGATCTGCTCGGCTTGGGGGTATCTGCTATCAGCATGTTAGGTGATAGCTACGCGCAGAACCAAAAAGAGCTGAAGGTGTATTACAGCAGCGTTGAGCAGCAGGGTAATGCGTTGTGGCGTGGTCTGGCAATGACGGAAGATGATTGTTTGCGCCGTGATGTGATTAAAACGCTGATCTGCAACTTTGCGTTAGATTATCAATTGCTGGAGCGGCAATACGGTATCGTGTTTGCGGACTATTTTGCAGAAGACCTGCAACTGTTAGCGCCGTTTGAACGTGATGGGCTGGTGGAGCGCGATCTGCAGGGAATTCGTGTGACACCGCGCGGCCGCTTACTGATCCGTAATATTTGTATGTGCTTCGATGTGTACTTGCGCAAACAGGCGCGGGCCCAGCAATTCTCGCGGGTGATCTAAGCTGAAATAACTGCCCTTTTCTATATTTCATCAAACCGCCGCCTAATATGGCGGCGGTTTGGTTGGTGTTATGCCGACGTGGACATTACTCCATTCCCAACTCTTTCAATTTACGCGTCAGCGTATTACGCCCCCAACCCAGTAAACGTGCGGCTTCCTGCTTGTGTCCTTGAGTGTGGCGTAGCGCGGTGGTGAGCAGGGTACGCTCCATTTCCGGCTGTGCTTCTGAGAGCAGGTTTTGATGACCGGAACGCAGCGCGTGATCGGCCCACTGTGCCAGCAGTGCGGCCCAACTGTCGGGTAAGTCGTGATGATGGGTTTCGGGGGCGGCTGCTTCAAACAACTCGCTCGGTAAATCTTGCACCAACACTTCTTGCCCGGCAGCCATCACCGTTAGCCAGCGGCAGGTATTCTCTAATTGACGGACGTTACCCGGCCACGGCAGACGGGTCAGGGCGGTTTCCGTCTCTGGATGCAGGTTTTTCGCTTCAACGCCCAGCTCTTTGGCTGCCACTTGCAGGAAGTAGCGCGCCAAACGCGGAATATCTTCGCGCCGCTCGCGCAGCGGCGGCAGATGGACGCGAATGACGTTCAGGCGATGAAACAAATCCTCGCGGAACTTCCCTTCCTGTACGCGCAGCTCCAGGTTTTGGTGCGTGGCCGCAATGATGCGCACATCGACTTTCACCGG
Source organism: Serratia sp. NPDC078593 (assembly GCF_050268245.1). Taxonomy (NCBI): domain Bacteria; kingdom Pseudomonadati; phylum Pseudomonadota; class Gammaproteobacteria; order Enterobacterales; family Yersiniaceae; genus Serratia; species Serratia sp. NPDC078593. Next base: position 12,684 of record NZ_JBNNGK010000024.1, read on the forward strand.
CGCATAACCGCCAACACGATAGAATTGACCATCTGCCAACACCCGCAATAAGCGTGTTTGCACATCCAGCGGCATATCGCCAATTTCATCTAAGAACAACGTACCGCCGTCGGCCTGTTCAAAACGACCTTGGCGGATCTGATTGGCCCCCGTGAAAGCGCCTTTTTCATGACCGAACAGTTCAGACTCAATCAAATCTTTAGGAATTGCCGCCATATTTAACGCAATAAAGGGGGATTTGGCGCGTGGGCTGTGACGGTGTAAGGCATGTGCTACCAACTCTTTGCCCGTACCCGATTCCCCGTTAATCAACACGCTGATAGACGAACGCGATAGGCGGCCGATGATACGGAACACGTCCTGCATCGCGGGCGCTTCGCCAATAATATCGGCGGTTGGGCCGTTGGCAGGCTGGCTACGTGCGGGTTGCTGTTGTTCTTGATAATGGCTGATGGCGCGTTCTACCAACGCGACCGCTTCATCAATATCGAACGGCTTCGGCAAATAGTCGAATGCCCCTTGTTGATAAGCGCTGACAGCGGCATCTAAATCTGAATGGGCGGTCATAATGATGACCGGTAACATCGGATGCCGCTGCTTAATTTGTTTGAGTAACGCTAAACCATCCATACCGGGCATGCGGATATCGGATAGCAACACATCGGGAGTTTGCGTGGCTAAGGCTTCCAGTACATCGTTGCCATTTTCGAAGGTTGCACAGTTTACCCCCGCCCCCGTGAGCGCACGTTCAAGCACCCAGCGGATGGAGCTATCGTCATCGACGATCCAGACTATCCCTCGTTGCATAACTACCTCGACTTACGAATAGGCAGGAAAACCGAGAATTCGGTATGTCCTGGCCAACTGTTAAATTCAATTTTGCCGCAATGTTGATCGATAAGATTGCGGGCAATGGATAACCCCAAGCCAGTGCCACCTTCGCGGCCGCTGACCATGGGGTAGAACAGCGTATCTTGCAATTGTGCGGGCACGCCGGGGCCGTCATCTTCAATATCGATGCGCGCAGCCAAACGGTAGCGGGTGCCATGCAGGGTAATTTGGAAAGCCGTGCGGGTGCGCAGCGTAATCGTGCCACCACCGTCTCCCAGCGCTTGTAACGCGTTACGGGTGATGTTCAGCAACACCTGTTCGATTTGGTCTGGATCGTGTGCCAGCTCAGGTAGGCTTGGATCATAATCGCGCACCAACGTGACATTTTCTGGCATTTCCAGCGACACCAACTGGCATACGCGTTCTACTACCTGATGGATACTTTGCGTGATGTGCTGGCCTGGCCGTTGTGGTCCCAGTAGGCGATCGACCAGATTGCGTAAACGGTCGGCCTGTTCAATGATCACTTTGGTATATTCGGTCAGTGAGGGGTCGGGCAGCGCTTTGGCGAGCAGTTGCGCCGCACCGCGCAGGCCGCCGAGCGGGTTCTTGATCTCGTGTGCCAGCCCGCGCACTAAATCACGGGCGGCGACTTGCTGCGCGTGTTGAAGCTGTTCCTGGCTGAGACGACGCTGGTTATCCATTGGCGCCAGCTCAAGCAGAATATAACCTTCTGGCAACGCCTGCGCGGTCAGGGATAGGATATGTGCCCGCCCATCGACCACCAGCGTCACCTCGTTGTCGGTAAATCCTTGTCCAGCTTGCAGGCTTTCTCGCATCACAGCGATATTAAGCGAAAAATAGCCAACTAAATCAGGTAAAGGTGTACCGAAAAGTTTACGGGAACTTTGCGCCAACAGCTGTTGAGCCGCCGGGTTAGCGTAATGAACGGCCAGATGATCATCTAACAGCAGGATGCTATTGATAAGAGAATTGAGAATTTGCCCAGCGTCGGGCAGTGTGCCAGTTGCCATATATGCCCTTTATCTTTCAAGACGCCGCGTTGTGGGTTGCCCGTGCTGACACCTGCTACTCGGTAGCTTAGATTACTGGCGCTTCGCTTGGTTGTCGCCTGGCGGTACGGTGTGATTTTTAATCTTAGCCAACGACTGCACCTTTTTAGTGCATCTATCCTACTCCATCCGTAATTATCGTGGAATGGTGCAGTTTTGCAGAAAGTTGTGTGGAGAAAAAAACCCATCCGAAGATGGGTTGAAAGTTTCCACGGCAACAAAAAAACGACAACTGAATAGGCGGCACCACACATAGTGGTGCCGGCCAAGCTTATACGCTGTAGTACAGTTCGAACTCAACCGGGTGCGGCGTCATGCGCACACGATCCATCTCTTCTTTACGCAGGTCGATGTAAGCATCGATCGCGTCGTCGGTAAACACGCCGCCGCGGGTCAAGAACTCGCGATCTTCGCTCAGTGCTGCCAGCGCTTCGTCCAATGAACCGGCCACTTTTGGAATTTCTGCTTCTTCTTCCGGCGGTAGGTCGTACAGGTTTTTGTCCATGGCATCGCCAGGATGGATTTTGTTGATGATGCCGTCCAGGCCTGCCATCAGCAGTGCGGCGAAGCACAGATACGGGTTAGCCGCTGGATCCGGGAAGCGGGCTTCGATACGGCGCGCTTTCGGGCTGGCAACCACCGGGATACGGATGGACGCTGAACGGTTACGGGCCGAGTAAGCCAGCATGACCGGCGCTTCGTAGCCTGGAACCAGACGTTTGTAAGAGTTGGTGGTCGGGTTAGCCAGGGCATTGATGGCTTTAGCGTGTTTGATGATGCCGCCGATATAGAACAGGGCAGTTTCAGACAGGCCGCCGTATTTGTCACCCGCAAACAGGTTGGTGCCATTTTTGGACAGTGACATGTGGCAGTGCATACCGGAACCGTTATCACCAAACATCGGTTTTGGCATAAAGGTCGCGGTTTTACCAAATGCGTGAGCCACGTTGTGAACCACGTATTTATAAATTTGGATTTCGTCCGCTTTTTTGGTCATGGTGTTGAAGCGGGTCGCCACTTCGTTTTGACCGGCGGTCGCTACTTCGTGGTGGTGAGCTTCAACCACCAAGCCCATTTCTTCCATGGTCAGACACATGGTAGAACGCAGATCCTGCGAGGAGTCGACCGGTGGAACCGGGAAGTAACCGCCTTTCACTGCAGGACGGTGGCCTTTGTTACCGCCTTCGTATTGGGTGCCGGAGTTCCATGCGCCTTCGATATCATCGATAGCGACGTGGGAACCGCGAATGCTGCTGCCGAAACGAATGTCGTCAAACAGGAAGAACTCAGGTTCTGGCCCGAACAGCACGGTATCCGCGATGCCGGAAGAACGCAGAAAATCCTCTGCGCGCTTGGAGATAGAGCGTGGGTCACGATCATAGCCCTGCATTGTGCCTGGCTCAAGAATGTCGCAGCGCACAATCAGCGTGGACTCTTCGAAGAAGGGGTCGATAACGGCAGTGCTGGCGTCTGGCATCAGTACCATGTCAGATTCATTAATGCCTTTCCAGCCGCCGATCGAAGAGCCGTCAAACATTTTGCCTTCTTCAAAGAAATCGGCATTAACCTGATGAGCAGGAATGGTGACGTGCTGTTCTTTACCCTTGGTGTCAGTGAAACGCAGGTCTACGAATTTCACTTCATGCTCATTCAGCATCGTCAAAACGTGTTCAGCGGACATACTTAACTCTCCCGGATTTATATTGTCGTCGTCGTGGAACGAATCTGTGGTACTGGCTTGTTTTTGCCTTGTAAAGACTAAAGCGAAAACTGTGCCAACTTTGTAAAAGCGAAATAATCACCATTCTGAGCGGCTTTTACTCACTCTGAGTATGCACCATCAGTGATGCATTGCACCAGGTAAGTGCAAAGAAGTGGGTGTTAAGCACTAAAATGGTGCAAAAGTGCACCTGTTGGTGGTTTTTGCACCGTGAAAGGGATCACAAACTAACCTGTACACGGTTGTTTCTAAGAGATGGTTGTGATCTTGTTTAGTCCCTCGCTTAATACGTGTACAATAGCGCGCTATTTCTAATGCCTGAGGCAAAGCTGTGATCGAAAATTTGCGTAACATCGCCATTATTGCCCACGTTGACCATGGTAAAACCACCCTGGTTGACAAGCTGCTGCAACAATCCGGTACTTTCGGAGAGCGTGTAGAAGCCACCGAACGCGTAATGGACTCCAACGATTTGGAGAAAGAGCGTGGGATTACCATCCTCGCAAAAAACACCGCCATTAATTGGAAAGACTACCGCATCAACATCGTAGATACCCCAGGACACGCCGACTTCGGCGGTGAGGTTGAGCGTGTGATGTCAATGGTCGACTCGGTGCTGCTGGTTGTGGATGCAATGGATGGCCCAATGCCGCAAACCCGTTTCGTGACCAAAAAAGCATTTGCTAATGGTCTGAAGCCGATCGTGGTAATCAACAAGGTTGACCGCCCTGGCGCACGTCCTGACTGGGTTGTGGATCAGGTCTTCGACCTGTTCGTTAACTTGGATGCGACTGACGAGCAGCTAGATTTCCCTATCATCTATGCTTCTGCACTGATGGGAATCGCCGGTACTGACCATAGCGATATGGCTGAAGACATGACCCCGCTGTATCAAGCGATCGTGGATCACGTCTCTCCACCGCAGGTTGAGATGGATGCACCGTTCCAGATGCAAATCTCTCAGTTGGACTACAATAACTACGTGGGTGTTATCGGCATCGGCCGCATCAAGCGCGGTAAAGTGAAGCCAAACCAGCAGGTAACCCTCGTGGATAGCGAAGGTAAAACCCGTAACGGTAAAGTCGGTAAAGTGCTGACCCACATGGGTCTAGAACGTATCGAAGCGACCGTTGCCGAAGCGGGCGACATCATTGCTATCACCGGTTTGGGCGAGTTGAACATCTCGGATACCATCTGTGATCCTGCCAACGTAGAAGCGCTGCCTGCGCTGTCTGTCGATGAGCCAACCGTCAGCATGTTCTTCAACGTCAACACCTCACCTTTCTGCGGTAAAGAAGGTAAGTTTGTGACGTCTCGTCAAATCCTTGAGCGTTTGAACAAGGAATTGGTGCACAACGTGGCGTTGCGTGTTGAAGAAACTGACGATGCAGATGCATTCCGTGTTTCTGGCCGTGGTGAACTCCACCTGTCGGTGCTGATTGAAAACATGCGTCGTGAAGGTTTCGAACTGGCGGTTTCCCGTCCGAAAGTTATCTTCCGCGAACTCGATGGCCGTAAACAAGAGCCGTTCGAAAACGTCACGTTGGATATCGAAGAACAGCATCAGGGCTCGGTAATGCAAGCCATGGGCGAGCGTAAAGCCGATCTGAAAAACATGGATCCAGACGGTAAAGGCCGTGTGCGTCTCGATTATGTGATCCCAAGCCGTGGTTTGATTGGTTTCCGTAACGAGTTCATGACCATGACTTCTGGTACGGGCTTGCTGTACTCCACCTTTAGCCATTACGACGACGTGCGTCAGGGTGAAGTTGGCCAGCGCCAAAACGGTGTGCTGATCTCTAACGGTCAGGGTAAAGCGGTAGCGTTCGCACTGTATGGTCTGCAAGATCGTGGCAAGTTGTTCCTGGGTCACGGCGCAGAAGTGTATGAAGGCCAGATCATCGGTATTCACTCGCGTTCTAACGACCTGACCGTGAACTGCCTGACCGGTAAAAAACTGACCAACATGCGTGCTTCCGGTACTGACGAAGCGACAACGCTGGTTCCGGCCATCAAAATGTCTCTGGAGCAGGCTCTGGAATTCATTGATGATGACGAGTTGGTCGAAGTCACGCCGCTGTCCGTACGTATTCGTAAACGTCATCTGACTGAAAACGATCGTAAACGTGCAAGCCGTGGCCCTAAAGAAGCGTAATTGCTGATTTAGCCGGCAATGCTTAGGGCGCGCATCACGCGCCCTGAGTTTTTTCCTCTGTTTTCCCCCGCATCTTCGACGCGCTATGCGCTTTTCTGTTTGCTCTCTGTTCAGCCCCCCATTTTCCCGCTACAGTGAAACTCCACCGGCCCGTCAGGAGAGGACTATGCTGTATATCTTTGATTTAGGTAATGTGATTGTTGATATCGATTTCAAACGTGTACTGGGTGTATGGAGCAATTTGAGTGGTACGCCACTGGCAGTATTGACCGAACGTTTCACCATGGGCGAGGTTTTTCAGCAACACGAACGCGGTGAAATCACCGATGAAGAGTTTGCCGCTAGGTTATGTGACGAAATGGGTATTGCCCTCAGCTTTGAACAGTTTGTTACTGGTTGGCAGGCGGTGTTTGTTGCCCTGCGCCCAGAGGTGATTACCCTGATGCAGCAGTTACGCAATGATGGTCACCGCGTCGTGGTGTTGTCTAATACCAACCGGCTGCACTGTCATTATTGGCCGCAGCATTATCCAGAAGTGGCGGCCGCTGCTGACCATCTGTATCTTTCGCAGGATATTGGGTTGCGCAAGCCGGATCCGGCCATCTATCAATACGTCTTGCAGGCGGAAAAGAGCGCGGCCGATCAGGCGGTATTCTTCGACGATCATCCGGGCAACGTTGCTGCCGCCCAGGCGCTGGGTATCAAGGCGGTTCACGTCACGAACCGCGATGTGGTGCCCGCTTATTTTGCGGGTTAAGTTTGGCAGGTTAAGCTTAACGCATACGAACTGACAAGGAGTGAGTATGTCGTTTTTCCGCCGCAAGACGCTGCCGTCATCCATTAAGCCGGGCGTCACCTTTAGCCGCCTATTAATTAAGCGTATCGACAGTGATGGCCTGACGATGTTGGCAGGCCATCTGGCGTATGTTTCCCTGCTCTCTCTGGTTCCGTTAATCACCGTGGTATTTGCGTTGTTTTCGGTATTTCCGATGTTTTCTGACGTCAGCGAGCAGCTAAAAAGCTTCATCTTTTCCAACTTTATGCCCGCGGCGGGTAACGTGATCCAACGTTACCTGGAACAGTTTGTTGCCAATTCCAACAAAATGACCGCCGTTGGGATCTGCGGCCTGATCGTCACCGCACTGTTGCTAATGTCGTCGGTGGACAGTGTGCTGAACACCATTTGGCGCAGTAAAAATAAGCGTTCAGTGGTCTATTCTTTCGCGGTTTATTGGATGGTGTTGACGCTGGGGCCGCTGTTGGTCGGCGCAAGCATGGTCATCAGCTCGTATCTACTATCGCTGAACTGGCTAGCGCAAACCGGAGTGAACAGCCTGATAGATCAGGTATTGCGTATTTTCCCGTTAATCCTGTCGTGGATATCATTCTGGCTGTTGTACAGCGTGGTGCCGACGGTACGCGTACCGGCAAAGCATGCGTTAATAGGGGCGCTGGTGGCCGGCTTATTATTCGAGCTGGGAAAGAAAGGGTTTGCCCTTTACGTCACCATGTTCCCGTCTTATCAACTGATCTACGGCGTGCTGGCAGTGATCCCAATATTATTTCTGTGGGTCTATTGGAGCTGGTGTATCGTGTTACTTGGGGCGGAAATTACCGTCACGCTGGGAGAGTACCGCGCGTATCGTCAGCATAAAAATGAACAACCAGATAAGCAGCAAGAAGGGCATGTATGATTGCGTTAATTCAACGGGTGTTAAATGCCAGCGTCACGGTTGACGGTGAGAAAGTCGGCAAAATTGGCCCCGGTTTGTTAGTGTTATTAGGGGTTGAGCAGGACGATAACGAACAAAAAGCCGAACGGTTGTGTGAGCGGGTGCTGGGATATCGCATCTTTGGCGATGAGAACGACAAGATGAACCTCAACGTTCAGCAGGCGGGGGGCAGTGTTTTGGTGGTGTCGCAGTTTACGTTGGCTGCGGACACGCAAAAAGGCATGCGGCCGAGTTTTTCTCGCGGCGCAGTCCCTGCGGAAGCCGAACGGTTATATCACTATTTTATTGGCCAATGTCGTGAGCGCGGCGTCGAAACGCAAACCGGGCAGTTTGCCGCAGACATGAAAGTGGCGTTGGTGAACGACGGACCGGTGACTTTCTGGCTGCAGGTTTAGGAACCACCCAATAGGCTATCTTGTTTGCCATGTTAGGGCAGGGTAGTGCTCGCGCCAAAAAAGTGCGCTGCCTCGCCCCACGCTGATGGCGACAATCACGCCTATTGAATGGCTCCACAGGACATACTATTTGGAGAGAAGGCGTCTATGTATCACCTACGAGTACCCGTAACAGAACAAGAACTGAAGGATTATTACCAGTTTCGCTGGGAAATGCTGCGTAAGCCGTTGCACCAGCCCGTGGGTTCGGAAAAGGATGCCTATGACGCGATGGCGCATCACCAGATGGTGGTGGATGAGGGTGGCAATATTGTCGCTATCGGGCGCTTATACATAAACGCCGATAATGAAGCGGCCATTCGCTTTCTGGCGGTTGAACCTTCAGTACAGGACAAAGGCTTGGGTACGCTGGTGGCGATGACGCTAGAATCGGTGGCCCGGCAGGAAGGTGTCAAGCGCGTCGTGTGTAGCGCGCGTGAAGATGCGGTCGAATTCTTTGCCAAACTGGGTTTCGAAAGCCAAGGGGAAATCACCGTACCGCAAACGACACCTATTCGCCACTTTTTGATGATCAAACCGGTCGCGACGTTAGACGATATTTTGCACCGCCCAGACTGGTGCGGGCAGTTGCAGCAAGCATGGTACGAGCATATTCCACTGAGCGAAAAGATGGGTGTACGCATTAGCCAGTATACCGGCCAACGTTTTGTCACCACCATGCCGGAAGTGGGTAATCAGAACCCGCACCACACCTTGTTTGCAGGCAGCCTATTCTCGTTGGCGACATTAACCGCGTGGGGATTGATCTGGCTATTGCTGCGAGAGCGCCACTTAGGTGGCACGATTATTCTGGCAGATGCGCATATTCGCTACAGCAATCCTATTACCGGCCGTCCGCGTGCGGTGGCCGACTTGGGGTCACTGAGTGGCGATCTTGACCGCTTGGCTCGCGGCCGTCGGGCGCGGGTTCAGGCGGAGGTGGCTCTGTTTGGCGATGGTGATAAAGGCGCTGTCTTTGAAGGAACCTATATGGTACTGCCCGCCGCGCCGGATGTGCCCTTGGACCAAGGTGGCTGTGAAGCCATTATGGAGTAAAACGTAAGGGCGCGGCATGTCACCGCGCCCGCTGGCGATTTATGGATGTTGTTGACTCACTGTTTGCCCCGTTTTTGCCGTTGCTTGAAGATTGCCTTGCACCGAATCTTTGAACGGCCCGTCGCTGTTTAACAAACCTCGTAATTGCAGTTGCAGATTACCGTCTCCTTCCAGCGGCACAGGCTGCCAACCCCATGGCTGTAGGGTATTGAGTGGCACCGATCGGCCGGATAAAGACAGCGAAAACGGCTTGCCTGGTAATTGCGAGACGGTAGCCTTGGCATCCAGCAGGCCATCCGGCATAAATGCACTCATCTCAGTAACGGCGATCTGATGCTGATCCGCCGTCAGCGCGAGCGATGGCCGCCGCAAGTCCACTTTATTGAAGGTGGCTGCACTGGCGTTCAGGTTCAAAGAGCCTGACCACAGGCCCCAATGGTGATCGCTTGCCAGCAGCAGATTGCTGCCATAGCCGTCCAGCGCCGTCAGTTGGAAAGGAAATGACGGGTTGATATCGATAAGCAGATTACGGTTAGCGGCCAGTTTAGTGACGAACACTTGGGCCAGCCAATCAGGCAGCGGCGCTAACCACCGCTCACGCCAATTTTGTGGCAAGGTATATTCCAGCGCAACGGCAGTGACTTCATCCAGTTGCAGGCGTTTCGTCGCGCGTAGCCAACTGCCAGAAGCACGCAAGAGCCCGCCTTCCCAACGAGAAGTAAACTGCGGGATGGCAACACCTGCCGGCGACAGCCGCATAGTGATAATCGGATCGATAAGATGGAAGCGGCCAGTGATGATATCGCTGGCGTTAACGTTCAGTGTGCCATCTTGACTCTGCCAATCACCGTTATGGATGCGGGTATTTTGTAGTGATAGATCTAAATCGTTCAATGCCCATCCTTGGCCTTCCAGGCGCGCGTCGATCAAATCAAAGCGTTTAACCGAAACCGGTGGCAGGGTGGTGATATGTTGCCAAAACTGCGCCAGCGTTAGGGGCGTTTGCAGTCTGACATGGCTTAAACGTAGCCGTTCTATTAACCAACTGCCATCCGTGTCGCGGCTGGCTTTACCGGTAAGCGCACCTTGAGCTAGATCGGCACCGAAATCATTGAGTAGCAGTTTGCCTTGCTTGACTTCACCTTGCACGAGCACGCGTGAGGCGGGGAGGTCGTTGAGTGACAGCGAACCGGCGCTCAGCTGGAACTGATTATTATCGCCAAGAATATGCTCGGCTTTAGGGTGCCACGGCGTAATGCCAGCATTCACTTTTTGTGCATTAAGCCGCCAGTCGGCATCATTGGATTGCAACGCCATATTGCTCAACTGCAGTATGTCTGCCTGAATCGGTAATGCCATCGTTTGGGGCTGTATGTTCAACGTACCATCACGCAGCGTAACGCTGTGGAAATAACGTGGCTGGGTGATTTGTCGCAGGCTAAGGCCAAGATCGATTTGTTGGGCGACCAACCCCTGCGGCTGATTACCCCGTGCCAGCGTGACGCCTTGCAGGCTGATTTGCGCTGGCTGAGCCCAAGAATGAGATATTTTGCTTAGCGTGAGGCGATAGTCACCGCGATCGTTTATCCACTTGCTGATCTGGCTCGCCGCCCAGTGCGTTTGTCCTACGACATACAACAGCATTACCGCGAGCGCCACCACGAGCAGCAGCGTCAGCAACAGTTTCCCGATAAATTTCATTGCCTATACCCGCGTCGGTCAAAAAAGATACCCTGTTTATGCCGTAATTAACCCACTATCTCAAGGGCAATGGTCTGATAGACAATAAAAAAACGGCCGCAGGCGGCCGTTGGTCTGCCGAGGTGTGTGGATAACGACACCACTCGTTGACCGTATCATCCCCACTGATACCCTCCTTCGCTTAACGCGCAGCCCCAATAAATTCAGTGAGGGGATGATACTGCCATCAACGCCGGGTTACTCTTTTTCCTGCGGGAATAACAAATTGAGCACAATCGCGGTGATACCACCGGCGGCGATGCCTGATGAAAGCAGGGTTTTTATCCAGTCAGGCGCAAATTGTAAAATCAGCGGTTGCTGCGAAACGCCCATGCCAACGGCCAACGATAGCGCCATAATCATGATGGCGCGGCGGTTAAGCTTTTCACGCGATACGATGCGCACCCCCGATGCGGCAATCGTGCCGAACATCACAATGGTGGCACCGCCCAGCACGGGTTCAGGAATGTGCTGAACGAAACCGGCAACCGCCGGGAACAAACCCAGCGCGATTAACATCAACGCGACAACAAAGCCCACATAACGGCTAGCGACGCCGGTCAGTTGGATTACGCCGTTATTCTGGCCAAAACAGGAGTTGGGAAAGGTGTTAAACACCGCCGATAGCATGGAGTTCAAACCGTTAGCCAACACGCCGCCTTTTAAACGCTTCATATACAGTGGGCCGCTGACCGGTTGCTCGGAAACATCAGACGTTGCGGTAATGTCACCGATGGTTTCCAGCGACGTGACCATAAAGATCAGCATTAACGGCAGCAGCAGGTTCCAATCGAAGCCTAAACCATAATAAAGTGGTGTAGGAATGGTAATGGGTGAGGCGTCAACCACGGGTTGCGTGTCTGGTAACATACCGAGCGCCCACGCCAGCAGATAGCCGACCGCCATGGCAATCACCAACGACGCGACGCGCAGATACGGGTTGCGTTGACGATTGAGCAGTATAATTACCGCCAATACCGAACCGGCCAGTAGCAGGTTTTCTGGCGCACCGAAGGTGTTATTGTTCATCGCGGCATAGCCACCGCCAATAGAGGTCAGGCCAACCTGAATCAGAGACAGCCCGATTATCATTACCACGATGCCGGAAACCAACGGGGTGATGATGCGCCGTGCCAGATGCAACACGCGTGATAACAAGATTTCAGTGCAAGAGGCAACCATCAGCGTGCCGAACAACGCGGCCATCATGGTTGGCACATCGGCTCCGCCATTTTTTAACGCCATTCCGCCCATAATGAGTGGTGCAACAAAGTTGAAGCTGGTTCCTTGAATCGACAACAGACCCGAACCGACCGGCCCCCAGGTTTTTATTTGCAGAATGGATGCCAATCCAGAGGCGAACAGCGACATGCTAATGATGTGTTGAGTATCCTGCGCCGGTAGGCCAAGTGCCTGACAAATCAGCAGTGCCGGGGTGATCACGGCAACGAACATCGCCAGTAGGTGCTGGCCTGCGGCAAACAGCGTTTGCGGTAGTGGTGGGCGATCTTCCAGGCGATAAATCAGTTCACTGTTGCGGGAGGATGGGGATGCAGATTTATCAGCATCGATCTCGGTGGACGGCATGGTCATTGTGAGGTATTTTCCAGAAACGGCAAAGACCGCATTTTAATCATCCATACATCAAAAGCAAACGGTTGCGCCTAAATATACTGCCGCTTCGGTTTAATCCTATGTCGCATTTTTATTCATTTTTTCTTGTTTTCTTAACGTTTTTTCCTTTTAATCCTGCACTCATCAAGTTTAAAAACGAAGTGGTTTTACATAACTTATTATTTTAATTGGATTTTTCACTTCACATGGAGTAGCTAGATGTTTCATCTCGATACTTATGGCACGTTAGTCGCGGCAACCCTGGTTTTACTCTTGGGGGGCAAATGCGTGAGAACGGTTCCCCTGCTAAAAAAATACACAATCCCTGCCCCCGTCGCGGGTGGTTTGCTGGTGGCATTGTTGCTGCTCATCATGAAAAAGACCGTCAATTGGGAAATCAGCTTTGATATGTCGCTGAAAGATCCGTTGATGTTGGCATTCTTTGCATCCATTGGTTTGAACGCGAATTTGGCGCGATTACGAGCCGGTGGTAAAGCGTTAGTGGTGTTTCTATTTGTGGTGCTGGGCCTGCTGCTGGTGCAGAATGCGATTGGCATCGGCATGGCGAAAGTGATGGGGCTTGACCCGTTGATGGGCTTGATCGCGGGCTCGATTACCTTGTCCGGCGGGCACGGTACCGGTGCGGCCTGGAGTAAAGTGTTTATCGAGCGCTATGGCTTTGAAAATGCAACGGAAGTTGCGATGGCTTGCGCGACTTTCGGCTTGGTTCTTGGTGGCCTGATTGGCGGCCCGGTAGCGCGCTATTTGGTTAAACATTCTTCTTCACCGGAAGGAACCCCGGATGATGATAGCGTTTTGCCGAGTGGTTTCGAAAAGCCGGATAGAGGTCGTCTGATCACGTCTCTGGTGATGGTCGAAACGATCGCGATGATTGCCATCTGCCTGAGCTTGGGGCAGCTCATCTCCGGTTTGTTAGTCGGTACGATGTTTGAACTCCCCACCTTCGTTTGTGTGCTGTTTGTTGGGGTAATTCTTAGCAATACGCTGGCCTTCACCGGTTTTTATACCGTATTTGAGCGTGCGGTATCGGTATTGGGCAACGTCAGTTTGTCGTTGTTCCTGGCGATGGCATTGATGAGTCTGCGGTTGTGGGAGTTGGCGTCACTGGCGTTGCCGATGTTGGCCATTCTGGCAGTACAAACGCTGGTCATGGCGCTGTACGCAATTTTTGTGACCTATCGCGTGATGGGCAAGAATTACGATGCAGCTGTACTGGCGGCAGGCCACTGTGGGTTTGGCATGGGGGCGACACCAACGGCGATTGCCAACATGCAGGCGATCACCGATCGTTTCGGCCCTTCACACCTGGCCTTCCTGGTGGTGCCGATGGTGGGAGCCTTCTTCATTGATATCGCGAATGCGATCATCATCAAACTTTATCTGATGTTGCCGCTATTTACAGCGGTGGGGTGATAACACCGTCGTCCGATGGCCCGGGAACCCGGGCCTAGCGAGGGGCGCTTCGGTGGCTCCATCGCCACGCTTTTTCTTATGCGCGCCAGCTGTCAACGGGTCACTGTGGTGAATGAACACATCAACATTTGCTGATTTCGTAGGGGTCAGGCATGCCTGGCCCGATGTTGATGACAAAGTCTTCCAGTGGCTTGGGCTTGACATAACGATGGATGCTCCGGTGGTTTACGCCACACGGCCCATCGCGATGCTCTTTCTAATAACAGGCTGTTTAGCGTCATGCCCCCAGCTTGCCGTTGCGTCAGCGGTAATTGAACACATCAACATTTTCTGATTTCGTAGGGGTCAGGCATGCCTGACCCGATATTAATGACAACGTTGTCAGAGGGCGCGAGAGCGCCTTTTTTACGCGTTGGAGTAACGCGCTTTTTCCGGTAACCAACGTTCAATCAAGGCATGGGCTTGCTGAGGGTAGTGTTGATGGATATGGCGCGCCACGCGTTGGACTTCTGGAATCATCATCTGATCGCGCAGCAAATCTGCCACTTTGAACTCAGCGCTACCGGTTTGCCGCGTGCCAAGCAGTTCGCCAGGACCGCGAATTTCCAGATCGCGCTGGGCGATGACGAAACCGTCATTACTGTCGCGTAGGACTTGTAAACGTTTTTGTGCCGTTTTGCTCAACGGTGTTTTATACAGCAACACACAGTGGGAGGCCACGGCACCGCGGCCCACACGGCCCCGTAACTGGTGCAACTGCGCCAGCCCCAGACGCTCAGGGTTTTCAATGATCATCAGGCTGGCGTTGGGCACATCGACGCCGACTTCAATCACCGTGGTGGCAACCAGCAGTTGCAGTTCACCCTGCTTGAACGCCTGCATCACCGCCTGTTTTTCCTGGGCTTTCATGCGCCCGTGAACCAACGCGACCTTCAATTCAGGCAAGGCATTTTTCAATTCTTCCCACGTTGCTTCCGCCGCCTGCGCCTCCAGCAGTTCAGATTCTTCGATCAGCGTACATACCCAATATGCCTGACGGTTTTCTTGCAGACAGGCGCTTCTTACTCGCTCAATGATCTCTGCACGACGCGTATCGGCGATGGCGACCGTGGTTACCGGCGTTCGGCCTGGGGGCAGCTCATCGATGACGGAGGTATCCAGATCGGCATAGGCGGTCATGGCCAACGTCCGTGGAATGGGCGTGGCGGTCATGATCAACTGGTGTGCATGGAACCCTTGCTCTTCGCCTTTCTCCCATAGCGCGAGGCGCTGATGCACACCAAAACGGTGCTGCTCATCAATGATTACTAATGCCAGCCCATGGAATCGCACCTGTTCCTGAAAGATGGCATGGGTGCCGACCACCATGGAAACCTGGCCGCTGGCGATGGCATCTTGCTGAGCAAGACGTGCTTTGCCTTTCTGCTTGCCAGCCAGCCAGCCGACTTCAATCCCCAGCGGCTCGAACCACTGGCGGAAATTATTGGCATGCTGTTCGGCTAATAGCTCGGTCGGAGCCATCAATGCGGCCTGTTTACCATGAGTAATAGCGCGCAGTGCCGCCAGCGCGGCGACCAGGGTTTTCCCCGAACCAACATCACCCTGAACCAACCGCATCATCGGGAAATCTTTTTGCATATCGGCTTCGATATCCGCGACGACGCGCCGTTGTGCACCGGTTGGGGTGAAGGGTAGTTGAGCAAGGAACTGTGTTTTTAACCGATCGTCTGATAGCAGCGGCTGCGCGTGATAACGTTGCGCGCCGGCACGTACGGCCAGCATGCTGAGGTTATGCGCCAATAATTCTTCCATAATTAATCGCTTCTGGGCAGGATGCTTACCCTGTTCCAGATCGACCAATTTAATATCCGGCGGCGGTCTATGCAGCAGGCGCAGTGCCTCTGGCAAACTCATTAGGCCAGCGCTCAGCTCCGGGGGAAGCAATTCTGCGATCGCACAGGTATCGAGCACATCCAGTGCTTGGTCGGTCAGTTTGCGTAATGTGGCCTGCCGAATGCCTTCCGTCGTCGGGTAGACCGGCGTGAGCGACGCCTGCAAGACGAGCTCAGCGTTTTCGCCCTGAATACGATATTCAGGGTGGATGATTTCAGCGCCGTGGTTACCGCGTTTGATTTCACCGTAGGCGGTAACGCGCCGGCCTGTTGCCAGGCTATTTTTCATTGCCGCATTAAAATTAAAGAAACGCAGGGTAAGGAGACCGCTACCGTCGCTTATCTGGCAGGTAAGCATGCGCCGACGGCCAAAACTGATATCCGTGCGTAACACTTCGCCTTCAACCGTGGCGAAAATACCCGGTTGCAGATCGTTGATGGTATACAGTTGGGTGCGGTCTTCGTAGCGCAACGGCAGATGCAGCAACAAGTCTTGGAGGGTTTCCAAGCCGATTTTAGCCAATTTCCCCGCCTGGCTGGCTCCAACCCCTGAAAGCGTGGTGAGTGGGACGGCGTCCAGCAGGCGGCCTTTCATCTACGCACCGTCGCTTGCATGGTCGCCCACCATTCGGCGCTGGCAACCACTTGCCCCTCATGATCAATCTGCGGGCGTGGTAACCCTTTGCGTTTGGCGACGTTAGCCAACACCGGATAACCGCCTTCGAACAGCAACCGCTGTTGCTCTTCTTCGTCCAGTGCGCTGTGCTCGCGGCGATACATACCCGCATTTTGACGCTGTCGCTGGGCTTCATACAAAATCAAGGCGGAAGCGACCGACACGTTGAGCGATTGCACCATCCCGATCATCGGAATAATGATGTCGCGATCGGCCAACTGTAACGCTTCTTCGGTGATACCGGTTTTTTCCTGCCCCAGCAGAATACAGGTTGGGCGGGTATAGTCTATTTCGCGAAAATCTACCGCACGATCGGAAAGGTGGGTAGCCAGAATTTGCATGCCCTGGTTTTTCAGGTGATGCACGGCATCGCTGATGGTGGGATGCGTTTTGACATTGACCCAACTGTTGCTGCCCGCGGCGGAGGACACCAATGTTCTCATTCGAGGGGTTGGCCATACGGCATGGATTTGATGTACGCCGACGGCGTCGGCGGTACGGATAACGGCAGAGACGTTATGCGGTTTGTGAACTTGTTCCAGGCAGACCGTTAAATCCGGTTGTCGGGTAGCCAGCATTTCGCAAATCCGCGCATAGCGTTCGGGGCTCATAGGCGCTAATTTCGGTTACGGTTAACTTTAATCACATCCGGCATAATACGGATTTTGCGCATAATATTCGCCAAATGGATGCGATCGCGAGTGGTTAAGCGAATAAAGGCGCTGTAAACCCGGCCATCTTTTTCTTCTGTATTCAGGCTTTGGATGTTCGATTCGGCCGCATTGATTGCCGCCGTCAGGTTGGCTAACGCCCCCTGATGATTAAACATATCCACTTTGATTTCGGCGATGAATTCCTGCTCAGTTTGTTTATCCCACTCTACCGCCATGAATTTTTCAGGCTCTTTCTGGTAGCCACGAATATTGCGACAGGATTCATGGTGGATAACCAGCCCTTTACCCGGGCTGACATGGGCAATGATCGGATCGCCCGGAATAGGGCGACAGCACTTGGCAAAGGTAATCAGTACGCCGTCTGCCCCTTTAATCGCCAGATTGCGGGTACCGGAAGAGGCGCCAAGGCTTGATTGATCGCCCTGCAAGTTTTTCGCTACGACGACGCTCATGGCGTTGCCGAGACCGATTTCCGCCAGCAGATCGTCCAGTGTCGCCAACTTCATGCGCTCCAGCTCGTGCTGAATGTTTTCCTGCGGAATTTCAGACATTTTACGGCTGCCACCCAACGCATGGTTGAGCAAACGGCGCCCCAGACTGACAGAATCATCACGCTTGAGGTTTTTCAACATCTGGCGAATTTTTGCGCGTGCTTTTGAGCTGACAACAAAGTTCAGCCACGCTGCATTTGGACGCGCACCCGGTGCGGTGATGATTTCTACCGTTTGGCCGCTGGTCAACGACTGTGACAGCGGATAAGGCTGACGATCGACGCGCGCGCCAACACAGGCATGGCCAATATCAGTGTGGACCGCGTAGGCAAAATCGACCGGCGTTGCGCCCGCAGGCAACTCGACAATGCGGCCTTCCGGGGTGAAAACGTAAATCTCATCTGGGAACAGATCGGATTTTACGCTCTCGATAAATTCAAATGAGCTGCCCGCGCTTTGTTGTAACTCCAGCAGGCTTTGCATCCAACGTTGGGCGCGAATTTGTGCGGTGGTACCGGCTTCACCTTGCTCTTTATAAGCCCAGTGCGCGGCCACCCCCATCTCGGCCATTTGGTCCATATCTTCGGTACGGATCTGCACTTCTACCGGTACGCCGTGTGGGCCGATCAGCGAAGTATGCAGCGATTGATAACCGTTGGCTTTAGGAATGGCGATATAGTCTTTGACGCGGCCCGGACGTGGCTTATACAGGCTATGAGCCTGACCCAGCACCCGATAACAGGTGTCTACTTCTTTAACGATCACCCGGAACGCGTAGATGTCCATAATGGAATGGAAACGCTGTTCTTTCAGGTGCATCTTGAGGTAGATGGAGTAGAGATGCTTTTCTCTACCACTGACGCGGCACGCGATACCGGCTTCGGTCAATCGACCTTCGATTTCAGAGAGGATCTTTTGAATCATCTCTTTACGGTTGCCGCGCGCGGCTTTCACCACTTCTTTGATTACGCGGTAGCGGTTCGGGTAGAGCGCCTCAAAACCCAGCTCTTCCAGCTCGGTCTTGAGATGATGAATACCTAGGCGATGCGCCAGTGGGCTGTAGATTTCCAGCGTTTCGCGCGCGATCCGGCGGCGTTTATCTGGACGCAATGACCCTAAGGTACGCATGTTATGCGTACGGTCGGCCAGCTTGATCAGCACGACGCGAATATCCTGCACCATGGCCATGATCATTTTGCGGAAGTTTTCCGCTTGCGCTTCTTTTTTATCTTGGAACTTCAGTTTGTCGAGTTTGGAGACGCCCTCAACCAGTTCAGCAACGCTTTTGCCAAACAGTTGTTCCATATCTTGATAGGTGGCTGGCGTGTCTTCAATGACGTCATGCAGCAGAGCGGCCATCAGCGTCTCATGATCGAGACGCATCTCGGCCAGAATGCAAGCTACGGCGACCGGGTGAGTAATGTAAGGCTCACCACTAGAGCGTGTCTGACCCTCGTGAGCGTCACGTGCAACGAGGTATGCCTGTTTGAGGAGCTTGATCTGCTCCTCCGGCAGGTAACGTTGAATCAGCAGATTCAGGCTTTCAAACAGATACAAGGGCAGACTCGCAGTCTAATTAACGACGGCCTTCAGCAATGGCACTCACCGATTGAATTTCTGCGGCTTCCTGCTCTTGCTGTTCCTGGCGTTCACGTACATCAAGGATCTGATTGTTGATCAGGCCTTCTTCGATTTCGCGCAGGGCGATAACAGTGTACTTATCATTTTCTTCTGGAACCAGGGCATCTTTACCCCCGGTCTGGATTTGACGTGCCCGACGAGCAGCGACCAACACCAGGTCAAAACGGTTACCAATTTTCTCTACAGCGTCTTGAACAGTTACGCGTGCCATATTTGTGCTACTCCACAGGTGACGAAAAGACTGGGCATAATACTGAAACTGACTTCAGTCTGCCAATAGTTTGCTGATTAAAGCGTCATGCCGCAGCATTTGCCGGCCGAGACGCAGTCGTTCAGCACGAATAATGGTTTTCAGATCCGATAGCGCCAGATCGAAATCATCATTCACAATTAAATAATCATACTCCGCATAGTGCGTCATTTCTGCCACTGCCTGAGCCATACGTTTGGCGATGACCTCTTCGGAGTCCTGGCCACGACCGCGCAGGCGGCGCCCCAACTCTTCTTTTGACGGCGGCAGAATAAAGATGCTGCGTGCCTGCGGCATTTTTGCGCGGATTTGTTGCGCGCCTTGCCAATCGATATCGAGAAAAACATCGACGCCGGTCGACAGCACTTGCTCAATCGCTGCGCGTGATGTGCCGTAATAATTACCAAACACTTCAGCGTGCTCAAGAAACGCATCCTGCTCAATCATGCGGCGGAACTCATCGTGCGAAACAAAGAAATAGTGTTCGCTATGATTTTCACCGGGACGACAGGCGCGAGTGGTGTGCGAAACCGAAACCTGCGTGTCGTACAGCGGTTGCGTCTTTAACAAAGCCTGAATCAGACTTGATTTACCTGCGCCACTGGGGGCAGAGACAATATAAAGCGTGCCTTGAGCCATGATGATGTTCGTTGATTGCGGTTGATGTGCCAATAACGGCAGATGTGTATTTTCTCCGCACAGTATACACGCCTAAAGCCCGTGATGCAGCGTTTGCGCGCATTTTGCCCGTTGCTTTGTGTGAAAAACACCGACATCGACCAAAATTGCGCGCCGTATCGCGCTATTTTCTGGGTTTTCTGCAAAGGACATCTTCTTTTGGAATACGTCTTGCAGGAGATGTTTTTACCGCTCGCCAGCTCGCAGATTTGCGGTTTTACTGCGGCTAATCAGCGAGGTGCATTATGCGGGGATATCTGATTGGAATTGGCGTAGCGGTGTTGGTGTGGAGCAGTGTCGTTCGGCCAGAAAAATGCCCGGACTGGCGTGAAGAACGTCTGGCATTGGAGATTAATGCGTTGGAACAGCAGTTGGCGCGTTGGGATAACGCGTATTACCAGCAGGGGCAAGGGCAGATTGATGATGAGCTTTATGACAGCCTGCGGCAAAAGCTGCAGTTTTGGCAATCTTGTAACGGCAACCCTGTCGCTTTGCCGGTATTGCCCACGACAGGTAAAACCGCGCATCCGGTTGCGCAAACGGGTTTACGTAAGTTACCCGATCGTCAATCAGTCGCGAAATGGCTGCGGGGGCGCCACGATCTCTGGGTACAACCAAAAATCGACGGCGTAGCGATAACATTGGTTTACCAACGGGGAAAACTGATTGAAGCGATCAGCCGGGGTGACGGCGCGCAAGGTGAAAGCTGGTTGGAAAAAGTCAAGGCGATGCCTGCCGTACCGTCAACCTTGCCAAAGGCGCCGGACAGATTGGTGTTACAGGGCGAGCTGTTTTTGAAAATGACCGATCATCAACAGCATATTAGTGGTGGCGTCAATGCGCGCTCAAAAGTGGCGGGAGCTTTAATGCGTCATCAATCCTCAGCGCTGTTGTCGCAGATCGGCTTGTTTGTTTGGGCTTGGCCCGATGGCCCGCAAGAGATGACCACGCGTTTGCAACAGCTTGCCGCACTGGGGTTCACCTTGGCACAAGATTTCACTCAGCCGGTGACGGCGATTGAGGATGTTGAACGATGGCGTACACACTGGTATCAAAGTGCTTTACCCTTCGTGACCGATGGGGTGGTGATCCACCAAGGCGCATCGCCACCGAGCCGCTATTGGCGTAATCAACCCGCCGAATGGGCGGTGGCTTGGAAATATCCGCCAGTGCAGCGGGTGGCGCAGGTAAATAAAGTGATTTTCCGCATCGGCCGCACCGGAAAGATTGCGGTGGTGTTGGGGCTGGATCCAATCCGGCTGGATGATAAATGGGTTCGCCGGGTGAACGTGGGTTCATTAGCGCTGTGGCGAAAATGGGACGTGGTTCCCGGCGATCATGTTGCGATCGGTTTACAGGGGCAGGGTATCCCGCATTTACGGGATGTGGTGTGGCGAAGCATCGAACGACCAGTGATAGACGCACCCGATCCCGCGCGCTATCACGCCTTGAGCTGCTTTCGCTTACAACCCGGTTGTCGCCAGCAGTTTACTGCACGGTTGGTGTGGCTGAGTGGCCCGCATGGTTTAAAGATGCGTGGCGTAAGCGAAGCCAGTTGGCAGGCGTTGATCGATCAATCATTGGTGAAGGATTTGGCCGATTGGCTAACATTAACACCGCAGCAGTTAATGGCAGTGCCGGGGATAGGCGAAAAGCGTGCGCAAGGAATCCATCAACAATTTCTATTGGCGCGACAACAACCGTTTGCCCGTTGGCTGGTTGCATTGGGCGCACCGTTGCCGCAACGGCAGAGCCTGGGCGCCAAGAGTTGGGCCCAGGTGGCGCAACGTTCGACTGAGGAATGGCAGCAGTATGCCGGCATGGGGAGCAAAAGAGCGGCTAAAGTCCGTGAGTTCTTCCAGTCCTCGCCAATGAGGCAATTGGTCGAGAGACTGGGAAAGCAACACATTGCTGGTTTTTATGCCGAACCTCAGTGATCGGGGTGTTGATAATTGAACACCGGCAAGCCAAGACGGAAACGCAACGCGAGCAGGCGGGCACTTAATCCCGCCACCAGCGTAATGGTGATCACCACGTTGTGAGGCAGGTTGAAATGTAACAGGCCGATGTACAGCCAGGCTGCCGCAAACGCAATACCTGCATAGATTTCCTTCTGGAAAACCAAGGGGATCCGGTTACAGAACATATCGCGCAGAACGCCGCCGAATACACCGGTGATCACCGCCGCAATGGCAGCAATGATTGGCCCATGCCCCATATCCAATGCGACCTGAGCACCAATGATAGAGAAGACGATCAGACCCACGGCATCCAATACCAAAAATAGGCGGCGTAGATGGCGCATTAACGGTGCCAGCCAGGTGGTAATGATGGCAGCAATGGCGACAATCACAATATATTCAGGGTGTTTTACCCAACTCAGCGGATAGTGCCCGAGTAACATATCACGGACTGAACCGCCGCCGATGGCGGTGGCAGAGGCGATAAAAATCACGCCAAACATGTCCATTTGACGACGGCCAGCGGCGAGCGCGCCGGTCATCGCTTCGGCTGTGATACCAATGATATAAAGGATGCTGAGTAACATGAGGGATTCGCTGGATAAATAACGTGTATCGTAGCTTTAAGGGTAATGTTTATGGTTCGACGCGGCCACTGAGTTTTTCTAACGAATAGTTTTTCGGATTAGTTTAATTTGTTCTTTTGGTATTACAGTCTGCTTCTAAAAAGGCTTCAGATAAAATCGTCAAAATATAAGCATAAGGAAATATGATGATAAGTTTACATAAGGGCGTCATTGGCCTCAGCGTCTTGGTGTTACTCAGTGGCTGTGTTGCCCCCGAGATGAAAAAAGGCGCATCTTCGCCGACACGCTGCGAAGTCGGTGACGCGAGGGTACAAACTACCTTGTATTTTGGTCTTAACCGTCCAAATGGCGCTGCGCTGAATGGGCAGGAATGGCAACATTTTATTGATCAGCAGGTGACGCCGCGTTTTAAGCAGGGTTTGTCCGTGTTTGATGCTCGTGGACAATGGTTAGGCAATAATGGTCAATTAGTACGTGAAAGCAGTAAAGCGTTACTACTGATCCATCCGGCAGACAACGTAAGCGAACTCAACATTGAGGCGCTGCGCCAACATTATAAACAGCAGTTCGCGCAGGATTCCGTGATGCGTGTTGATACGCCGGTGTGCGTAGCATTTTGATACGTTGCCTATGAGGCTCTTTTTATCGATCCGTATTAGCCATGGGACATGCTGGCCCACGCTGTCTAAACGTGGGCCGATGTTTATTTAGCCTGTGCCAAGATATTACCTTCCCAACCTTTTTGGGCGTAATCATTTAACTGCTTGATTTTCTTAACAGGTTGACCCTGACTGAAATCAATATCACGTAATGACACCCAGACCTGTGAAGCGGCAAAGGTGGATTTAAAGTGGTATTCACCGTGGCTGAGATCTGAAATGGTTGTCCAATAAGTGCCAATCCCTTTGTTTTTACTGGGGTATTTACTGTATTTAGCATACATATCAACCACCTGCTGTTCGTCCGGTTCAGCTGGTGAACCGATCGGATACGCCACATTATTCATCACGGATAAAATAAACCCCTGAGCCTGATTTTTATTATCCGGCTGCGGTAGATTTTTCAGGTCGTAACTGGCGCGGACCAAGCGCTCATCGGCTTCTAAGCCGCCGGGAATTGCATTGCGTTTAGCCTGTTGGTACTTCGCCAAATTCTGTAGTTGACGATCGTAAGAAGGGGGGTTGGTCATCACGCGGTAATTTTTATCGTGATAAATATGCACCTCGCCATTATCAATTTCGATAATGGCGGAGTCACCGCTCAGGTCTTCGATGGCGATATGCTTGGTATCGGAGGCGTAATCGATCGGCATGCGTGCTGCGACCAAACGAACATCGGTACGAATTGCGTTGACCGCCTGATCGACCGTAGCAAAGTTATCCAAAATGTAACTTAACCATGCGCGGCTCTCGAGAGTGGGTTTGTCTTGGTTGTCGTGTTGTTCTTGACTGCCGTTCATATAAAACAGCGTGTGGCCGGCCAACCCTTTTTCATTCATGCCATCCATGGGGAAGACGCCATCTGCATAGACGACTACGCTACCGTAGCGGGTTTGCCACTGGGCGGCGTTTTTCGCATCGCCGCCGTTATGCGTAATCCCGCGTGGTGTAATCACCAATGTGGGGTCGACAGGGCCGAAAAAATCTAAATTGCGGGCGCTGACCCGATATTCCGGATACATATTCATAAAAGCACGGGTACAGGCTTGAGCTGCGGAGGACAAACTGGCGCTGAGCACTGCGCCGACTAACAATGCGGAAGCGGTACGGGTGATTTTCTTCATGTTATTTCCTTACCAAAATGAATCAACATCACGAGGGTAAGGCGACAGAGGCGTAGTGTAGAGTTGGTTATTGGGGGGAATTCCCCCATAAATTTACCAGGAGCGTGAGTGTGGCAAAAATTCGATTTTCATTGGCGCAGATAGATGCGTTTGCCAGCGTGTGTGAGGCCGGTAACTTAACGCGTGCGGCAAAGCGGTTAGGAAAGGATCGCACCACGGTCAATGAATTGATCGAATACCTTGAACTTGATCTTGGCTATGCGCTGTTTGATCGCGCAACGCGACCGTTGCAGCTTACCCCCGCTGGGCAACGGTTGTATCGTCAGGCGCGTTTGTTTCTGCAGGAAGCCGAAGCTTTTAATCAATTGGCGGGGCAGATCCCTGAGCAGCTTCGTCAACGTATTGTGCTGTGTTATGACTCGTTTATTCCCCGCGCATTTTTAATTGCCTTAACTACGGTATTGCGCCAGCAAGGTATTCAGTTGGATTTATGCATGATGGAGCGCGCCGCAGCGGAAGTGATGTTAGAAAATGGTACTGCCGATCTCGGGATTTATCAGGCGGTGAACCGTTCTATCAGTGAAAAATTCAAATGGCGCGCAATCGGTGCCATTGAACTGGCTGTCTATGCTAATGAGGGGTTTTTCCCCGCGTTATCACCGGTACCGCTGCGTTCTCTTTCTTCGCATAACCAACTGATTCCTTTTAGTAATTTGCCTGACGCCATGGCTAAACGTTTACAAATTGCCGATCGTATTCAGGTGGTTAATGAACTTAGCCTGTTACAGACATTATTGAGCGCCGGTCACGGTTGGGTGTAAGTATCCCAGCTTTAGTTCCACGCACTTTTTGAGATTTCCGGTTTCTCAGCTATCAGCCGATATTCTTCCGGCGTCAGGTTATTCAGGGATTCATGAGGCCGCTCACTGTTGTATTCATTCAGCCAGCGTTCCGTGATATCCCGTGCTTCATTCAGCGTTCTGAACAGATAAAAATCCAGTATTTCGGTCCGGTACGTTCGGTTAAACCGTTCTATAAACGCGTTCTGTGTTGGCTTACCCGGCTTGATAAATTCCAGCATCACGCCATGCTCTTCAGCCCATTGTGCCAGAGCCAGTGATATCAGTTCCGGCCCGTTATCCATCCGCATCTTCAGCGGATATCCACGGTTTGCCACTATCCTGTCCAGCACCCGGACGACACGCTGCACTGGGATATTGAGGTCAATTTCGATAGCCAGAGCTTCACGGTTAAAATCATCGACGACATTGAAAGTCCGAAAACGTCGGCCACATGTCAGCGCGTCGTGCATAAAATCAATCGACCAACTTTGGTTCAGTGCTTCCGGCGTTGCCAGCGGAGCTGGATTGCGCACCGGCAGGCGTTGTTTACCCTTACGACGAAAATTCAGTTTCAACAGACAATAAATCCGGTGTACCCGCTTGTGGTTCCAGAGGTTACCCTGCCTGCGAAGCACCTGAAAAAGCTTCTTAAATCCGTAGCGGGGGTAGCGTTCAGCTGCCTCGGTCAGCACCTGGATCACCGCTTCATCACGTCGCGTATCCGGTTGGTAACGAAACACCGTCCTGCTCAGCGATAACGTCCTGCATGCCTGACGTATGCTCATCGTAAATTGCGTCGTCAGATAGCTGACGAGCTCACGCTTTATCGCTGGTTTTAAAGCTTTTTTTCGATGACGTCTTTCAGCGCACGGCATTCCAGACTCAGATCGGCAAACATCTGCTTCAGACGACGATTCTCGTCCTCAAGATCTTTGATCTTTTTGATATCAGCGGCTTCCATACCGCCATATTTCGCCTTCCAGTTGTAATAGCTGGCTTCAGAAATAGCGGCCTCACGACACACATCTTTGACGGTCCTACCCGCTTCGACTGATTTCAGGACGGCGATGATCTGGTGCTCGGTGAATCTGATCTTACGCATAGCGATCTCCTCAGGTGACATAATCAGTATGTCGGAAGATCTCTAAAAGTGAATGGGCCGTTTTGGTGGGATACTTACATGGGCTTTTTTGCCTACGCATTTACAGGCGGAGCAATGGCCGCAGGTAAGCAGGTTAGCGACGGAATTGGGGCAACAGGGCTTGATGCATCCGGTGGTGGTGGTGTGGAAGCCGGGGGCTGAGAGTGATGTTGTGCATTTGATCGATCAGATACAGCAGATTTATCAGGAAGATTGAACGTGTAATAGCGCTAAAAATTGTGTCAATTCCGGTATAGACTGAAAAGTGGTGATGCGTGGAGCCTGTCCATAATTCTGTGTAACTGCCAACGTATTAAAGATGACCGTCTAAGCGGTCACCGAACTCGATAATAAAACGACTCATTGCCAACCG